>JBEKPI010000242.1:0-4155 GCA_049520855.1 Occallatibacter sp. | reverse complement strand
CGTCGTTGCCGGTGGGCATCAGAAGGCCCCCGCCCACCGAGAAGTTGTTGCTCGGCGCGTGTTCGGGATTCCGTATCCAATAATTGACGCCGACGATCGTATCGCCGAGCCCTTGCGAAGCGTACGTGATGGGCGAACTCTGCCCCTTGCGCGTCGCGAAAAGCCAGGGCATATCGATGTCAAAACTGATCTTCGGCTTCCACTGATAGGTGAGGTTGGTGGTAATCAGATTGATCTTGTTCTGCACCTGGCTCCGGGCCTGCGCGCGATACTCCTGGTAGACATCGCCGACAAAGTGCTGGTAGGAGAACTGATGGCGCTCGCCGATGGTGAGTTGAAAGTGTCCGGGCTCAAGTGTGCCTCCCTGGCCGGTGGGCATGCCGCCCTGCTCCGGGGAGCGCGCCAGAATGCAGCCCTGAGCAGATAGCTGCGCGGCAGATAAAGACAGCACAGCGGCTGACGCAAGCAACAGCCAGCTTCCAGCCGTGCTTCGGTTTTTGACTTTGGTTCGATTTTGGGTACAAGTTCTCAATGCAATGCATTGCATACGCTGGTGACCTCTCTCAAAGTGGGAATTTGCGTGCAGGGACGAAATAGAGTGAGCAAGCGGCACGAAAGGGGATCGGACGCCGAAGCGCACTCCGCCTGCTACTTCTATGGTTTGTCTCCTGCTGGCAAAGCTATCGCCTGATGCGAGCCAGCGCATCGGATGATGTGAGGAGATTTGACTGGACCTTTTGGTGTAGAGCGCTATGAGGCAGGCCGCACGGATCGCCGCCCAAGCCAACCGCAGCGTTTTGCTGCTAGAATGTTTCGCATGGAAACCATCCAGTACAACCTACCGCAAAACCGCATTCCTCTTGCGTGGTACAACATTGCCGCCGACTTGCCCAAGCCGATGGCGCCACCGCTGCATCCCGGAACGCTCCAGCCGCTCGGGCCGGACGATCTGGCGCCGCTGTTTCCGATGAGCCTGATTATGCAGGAGGTAAGCCAGGAGCGGGAGATCGAGATTCCCGGCGAAGTGCGGCAACTCTACGCGCAGTGGCGGCCATCGCCGCTCTATCGCGCGCGCCGCCTGGAAAAGGCGCTGGATACGCCGGCGCGCATTTACTACAAGTACGAGGGCGCAAGCCCGGCCGGTTCGCACAAGCTTAACACCGCCGTGGCGCAGGCCTATTACAACAAGAAGGACGGCACCAAGCACCTTTCGACGGAGACGGGAGCCGGCCAGTGGGGCTCTGCCTTGTCGATGGCCTGCGCCTTCTTCGGCCTGGATTGCAAGGTCTTCATGGTGCGGGTGAGCTACGATCAGAAGCCCTATCGCCGCGCGCTGATGGAGGCCTTTGGCGCCTCGGTCACCGCCAGCCCAAGCATCGAGACCGACTCGGGCCGGGCGATTCTGGCGACGCATCCCGACTCGAACGGGTCGCTTGGAATTGCCATCTCCGAGGCCGTGGAAGTGGCCGCGAAGGATCCAAACACCAAGTACGCGCTGGGCAGCGTGTTAAATCACGTGCTGCTGCACCAGACGGTGATTGGGCTGGAGGCGATTGAGCAGATGGCGCTGGCCGGCGACGAACCCGATGTGGTGATAGCCTGCGCGGGCGGCGGGTCGAACTTTGCTGGCCTGGCGATGCCGTATGTTGGCCGCAAGATCAAGGGGCAAAGCAAGGCGCGGATTGTGGCCGTGGAGCCGGCCGCCTGCCCCAGCATGACCAAGGGCAGGTTTGTTTATGACTTCGGCGATACCGTCCATCTGACCCCGCTGGTGAAGATGCATACGCTGGGGAGCACGTTTATTCCTCCGGGAATTCATGCCGGCGGCTTGCGCTACCACGGGATGGCTCCGCTGGTCTCGCATGTGCTGGACCTGGGATTGGCCGAAGCCACGACCGTGCAGCAGTTGGACGCCTTTGCAGCGGGAATCCAATTTGCCCGCGCGGAGGGGATCGTTCCAGCGCCTGAGGCCAACCATGCCGTCGCCGCTGCCATCTCCGAAGCCCTGCAAGCCAAGCAGGAAGGCACGCAGAAGACGATTCTCTTCAATCTCAGCGGCCATGGGCACTTTGACATGCAATCGTACATCGCGTACCAGGCGGGGAAGCTGGAGAACTACGAGTACCCCGAAGAGGAGATCGCGATGGCGCTGGCGGGGCTGCCGTCGGTGGGGTAGGCTTCGGCGTTCTTTCGCGGCACCCAGGTCTCGGATCGAGGCCTGGGCGTCTGGCAATTCTCTGAATTACTGTTAAGGGTATGCGCGATGGAGCGCAGCAGAGAATGGCCGTGCCGATCGAGCTTGAAACTCTCGCCTTCGACCCTGCCGACGCCCGAGCGGCGCTCGATCGACTGCCGTCGCGGCCAGCTGTATTTGCGCTCTATGGCGCCGAGGCTCACACGGAGCCTTACATTGGCCGTACGCCTAACCTGCGAGGACGGCTCGAACGGCTATTGCAGCCCTCGGCCAAGCATCCGCGGCGGTTGCAGTTGGCGGGGCGCGTAAGGCGGATTCGCTGGCGGCTCACTGGCTCGGAGTTTGAGTCGCTGCTGGCGCAGTTTGAACTGCTGGAGGCCATTTACGGCCCCAAATCCTTGGAACGGATGCACCTGCGCGCGCCGGCCTTTGTCCGGTTTCTGGGAAGCAACGCTTATCCGCGCATCACGGTTACGCATCGTCCCAGCCAGCGCGAGGCCGGCTGGTCTTACGGGCCGTTTCAGTCGCGGGCGGCGGCTGAGCGGTTTGCCGACGAGGCGCTCAAGCTGTTCTTGCTGCGGCGCTGCACCGAGGAGCTGGACCCGAATCCGAGCCATCCCGGCTGCGTCTACTCGGAGATGAAGATGTGCCTTGCACCCTGCTATCGGGGCTGCTCGGACGAGCGATACGGCGAAGAGGCCGCGGCGGTCGAACGGTTTCTGGCCACGCGCGGCGAAGGCCGGCTGGTCACGCTGCGCGCCCAGCGCGACGAGGCCTCGGCAGGGCTTGCATTCGAGGCCGCGGCGGCCCTGCACGCGCAGGTTGCTCGCGTCGAGAGCGTGCGGGCGCTGGCTCCGGAGCTGGTGCGCCCGCTCTCGCAGCTTCGCGCGGTTGTCTTGCAGGCTTCGGCGGTTCCGGGCGAGGTTGCGGTCTTCCTGTATGACAATGGCCGGTTGAGCGGGCCGGCGGGATTTTCGACGTTGGGCATGAGAATCCAGAACGAGCAATCCGGGTCGACTTCGCTGTTTGCGCAGCCGATGGCGATGGAGGCGATTCCAGAGACTTCAGGGGTCAGGGATCAGGGGTCAGGGATCAGGTCTAACCATCTGGCGGAAACGGAGCCAAAGCCGGAGGCCCATTCATCCGAAGCATCGTCCTCCGAGATTCCCGCTCAAGAAGCCGCACCGGAGAAGCTCAGCCGCGGCACACTCGAAGCCCGCATGGAGGCGGCCCTGGCCGCGCTGGCTGAGTCCGCGGCCCCGTCGTCCACCCTCCGTCAGGGCCATCTGGCCCTGCTCAAACGCTGGTACTACCGTCCCGAGGTGCGCCGCAGCGGCGAAATCTTTTTTTCCAACGCCGAAGGCCGCTGGCCGGTGAAGGCCATGCTGCGCGGCGTGGGGCGGGTCGCCGCTGCCAGCCTGAGGGCGAGAGAGTCACAAGGCTAATGACGGCAATGATCCAGCAGGACTGCCGCGCCTCTGCGCTGATACACTGAGCCTGCAAGGAGATACACCCAAGAGACATGGTTGAGCTGTTGCCATCGATACTTTCGGCGGATTTCGCCCATCTGGCGGATCAGGTTGCCGCAGCCGAGCGGGGCGGCGGCACGGTGATCCACGTGGACGTGATGGATGGGCATTTTGTGCCCAACATTACGATTGGTCCGCCGGTGGTGGCGAGCCTGCGCAAGGTGACCCGTCTGCCGCTGGATTGCCATCTGATGATCGAGAACCCGGATGAGTTTATCCCCGCCTTTGCCGAGGCCGGGGCCGACTGGGTGAGCGTCCACTACGAGGCCTGCCGGCACTTGCACCGTTCGCTCGAACTGATTGCCCACCACGGCATGAAGCCGGGGGTGGTGGTGAATCCGGCGACGCGCGTCGATCTGCTGCGGGATATTTTGCCTATGGTCCACCATGTTCTGGTGATGAGCGTGAATCCGGGGTTTGGGGGGCAGAAAT
>JBEKPI010000241.1:0-4158 GCA_049520855.1 Occallatibacter sp. | reverse complement strand
CCCGGATAGGCTTCGCGGCCCGGCGGACGGCGCAGCAGTAGCGAAATCTCGCGGTAGGCCATGGCGTGCTTGGAAAGATCGTCGTACATCACCAGCGCGTGGCGTCCCGAATCGCGGAAAAACTCGCCGATGGCTGTAGCCGCGTAAGGCGCGATGTAGAGCATCGGCGCAGGCTCCGAGGCCGATGCGGCCACGATGACCGTGTGGCCCATGGCTCCGGCTTCGGTGAGCGTCTGCACAACCTGTGCGATGGACGACCGCTTCTGCCCGATGGCGCAGTAGATGCAGATCAGGTCGTTCTTGGCGTTGTTGATGATCGTGTCCAGCAGCACGGCGGTCTTGCCGGTCTGGCGGTCGCCGATAATCAGTTCGCGCTGGCCGCGCCCGATGGGAATCATCGCGTCGATGGCCTTGAGGCCGGTAGCCATCGGCTCGCGCACCGGCTGGCGGTCGATGATGCCGGGGGCCAGCCGTTCGATGGGCAGCGACGCCGTAGAAGCGATGGGGCCCTTGTCGTCGATGGGTTGGCCGAGCGCGTTGACCACGCGGCCAATCATGCCTTCGCCCACGGGCACGCTCAGAATTGTCCCGGTGCGCTTGACCTCGTTGCCTTCGCTCAATTCGGTGTAGTCGCCCAGAATCACCGCGCCCACTGAATCCTCTTCGAGGCTCAGCGCCAGCCCGGCAATGCCGTGCGGAAAGCTGAGCAGCTCGCCGGCCATCACCTTGTCGAGTCCATGAAGCCGCGCAATGCCGTCGCCCAGCGATGTGATGGTCCCGACCTCGTCCACCTGGACCTTCGCGTCGTAGTTCGCGATCTGCTCGCGAAGAAGTTGCGTAATCTCGTCTGCCTTGATCTGAGCCATTTGGTTCCTTTGAGTTGTCAGTTGTCAGTTCTCAGTTGTCAGTCGGCTTTCGCCCGATATTGACTTCTGCGCTCTGCTCACTGACCCCTTGCCACTACTATTGCTTCCTGCCAGTCGCCATCCAGCTACTGACAACTGAAAACTGACTTCTGACAACTGCCGGCTTTAGCCGGCGACCAGAGCCTCTTTCAGCCGCTCCAGCCGTCCCCGCACCGACCCGTCGTAGACCGTGGAGCCGATGCGCACTACCGTTCCGCCGAGGATCGACGCGTCCTCGGTAAAGCTGGCCTCGATGCGCGCCCCGGCCAGTTTGCCAATCCCGGCCACCAGCTTGTCGCTCTCCTGCTTGTCGAGCTTGCGGGCGGTCACAATCTCTACCGGGCGAATCCCTTGCCGCTGTTGCATCTCCGCGCGCCAGGCCCGCGCCACGTCGCGCACCTCGCCGATGCGATCGTTATTGATGAGCACGGCCAGCAGGTTGCGCAGCTCCTTCTGGAGCTGCAACTTCAGATTCATCTTGTCCAGCACCGCAACCTTCTGCTGGGCGGCAACAGCCGGATTGCCAAACAGCGCGCGCAACTCGGCGCTCCCATCCCAGGTAGCCAAAAAGTCTTCCATCTGCCGGTCGAGCGCGGCTGTGTCGAGGTTCTCCTGGGCCGCCACATCGGCAAAGGCGCGGGCATAACGTGCTGCGAAGGCCGCCATCTAGTTCCGCCCTCCCTTTTGCGTTGCGCTTCCGTCCGCGCCGGTCAGAGCCACGTCGCGCAGAAACTCGTCAATGAGCGCCTGATCGGCCTTCGGCGTGAGAACCAATTGCTGAGCTGCCTGGTCGATCGCCAGATCGGCGGCAAAGTGGCGCAGCGAACGGCGCGCCTGTGCGGCTGCCACCGTGAGTTCCTGCTCGGCGGCGGCGACGATGCGGGCGCTCTCCTCGGCCAGGGAGGCCTTGATGCGCGCCTCGTCCTGACGGCTCTCCGCCTCCACCAGGGCGCTAATCCGCGCAATCTCCCCATCGAGACCGGCGAATTTGGCTTCGATGGCGCTCAGCCGGGCATTGGCGTCCTCGGTCGCCTTGCGGGCGGACTCGATGTCTTCGCGCACCTTCTCGCCCCGGCCCCGCAAAAACTTGGGCAGCCAGCGATAAAGTGGAATGCCGATGCCGAAAACGATAATGGCGAAGTTGATGAGCTCAAAGGTTGTGGCCGCCGTTTCAGACGACAGGTGGAAGGTCTTTGCCGTCCACTTCACCACCGGGCCTTCGAGCCGGAAGGCATTGTTCTGCTCCTCGTCGGTCGCCTCGGGCTTCGCTTGCGATGCTTGAACCTGCGCGGCGGGAGCGGCGGCTTCCTGGGCCAGCAGCCGTGACGGCGCGGCCCACGCGGCGGCAACCAAAGCCGCCAGCAACACAAGCCGCAAAGCAACTAAGGAAAAACGCGAAGGTAACTTCAATCCTTTCAACGGGAACCCCCGGCAGCCGCGGGCAGTACGGCCAGCGCCGCCAGCTTGGCCAGCTCTCCGGCGGAGGCCTGGATCGCAGTCCTGGCGCGGTCGGCCTCGGCTTCCAGTTCCGCCTTGGCCTGGCTCACCTTAAGCCCCGCGGCCTTGCGGGCCACGTCCAGAGCGGCATCGCGCTCAGAGTTCCATTGCTTCACGCGGCTCTCGCGCATCCTGAAGACCTCGGAGCGCGCCTGGCGCAGCTTGTCGGCGTACTCGGCCGCTTTGGCCTCGGCCTGCTCAATCGCCTTGTGCGCATCCTCGACGGCGCCCTCCGTCAGGGCGCGCCGGGCTTTCAGAGTCTGAGTCAGCGGCCCCTGCACCAGGAACTGGTAGGCCAGAACCAGCACGATGAAGAGCAGTATCGTAGGCACGGCGCCCAGAAAAAGCGTCCCGAGTTGTTGAAAAATTTCTTGCATGATGGTACGGGTTCAGTCTCTGCTCAGTTTGTTCGGTTTCTGCCCAGATTTGTCAGGCGTTCTCTATGGCCTTCTTTCAAGGGCGGAACACCTTTTTGTATCAGGGGCGGACTCTCAAGTCAACGCAAACGGGACTGATCGGTCAGGGTACTGTGATTGCGGTCACGATTCGGGAATTATTGCTCAAAATGGTACTTGCGTTCCCCTCAAACAAGCCTAAACTAAGGGTATCACCTAGACCCGGTCCAGGGTCCAGCGGACTGTCGGCTTCGGGAATTCCTTCCACTCTCGGAGTAGACAGTCCGCCTCTAGTTTAAGCCCGCCTTTTCGATCTCCTTCGCCGCTTCGCGCAAGCCCAGCTGCGTAAAAGCCATCGAGGCGCACCCCTCGCGATCCGTCGTTTCAGCGCCGCACCGGCCTCACCGCCCCAATCGAATCAATACGTAGCGAAGCCGGCACATTTATTTGTGACAATCGGAATAGATTCACAGAAAATTTGGGTCGTCGCGGCGTAGCATCTAATGCAGCGGATTCCGAAAATCGAAGTGCCGGCCGGCAAGGTCGTCTACACCGCGGCACCGTCGGTCTCCCGCAGCTTCACGGTATCGGCGCCTTAGCCGCTCCTGATTGGTGCTGGGCGCCCCAGCCTTCCCGCGCTTTGTGCGGGAAGGCTGGGAAACCACGATGCCCGCATTACAAGAACCGCAGGATTTTATTTGCCCCGCCGCAGGCGTTTTGCATATAATTTCGCTCCGTTGGAGGACAATTGAGGTAGTCAGCAGAACGGAACTCAACTGACCCCTGACCCCTGATCTCTGATCCCTGATCCCTGAGAGGAACCGATGCGCAACGCGACCAAGACCAGCCCCGCCGAAGCCGCCGCGGGAGCCACATTCCGCCTCAACCTCAGCGGAATGTGTGGAATACAAGGAAATTCACCCGCCAAGGCGCGATTTTTCTGAATTTTTCCCGTGAAACTGTGGAGCCCTATCCAACTATACTAAAATCAACAACTTGAAAGAGCCTCCTTCACGGAAACACGGAAACTGTAGAACTGTAAAACTGTGGAGTACCACTTAAATAATTCAAAATAAACCACTTCCACTTCACAGTTTCACAGCCAACTGAAACTGTAGGACTGTAAAACTGTGGGGCCGCAAAGGTTATAATCTGCCCCATGGCTGCGCCCGCGCACACCAATCTGCCGGAGACTCAACCCGCGCCAGTCGGCTCGGCCGCCGCGCAAAAGCTGCTTGTGCTGGAGGCGCGCCTCGAGCAGTTGGGAAACCTGATGGTTGCCTACTCCGGCGGCGTGGACTCCGCATTCCTTGCGGCCACGGCGCATCGCGTTCTCGGCGGTCGCATGATCGCCGTGCTCG
>JBEKPI010000240.1:0-4165 GCA_049520855.1 Occallatibacter sp. | reverse complement strand
CCCGGTGAAGCGCAACACCCTCGTTCTTTCCGCCGTTCTTTTCATCCTGGCCGTCTTCGCCTGGGCAGGCTGGGCCAACTGGGAGTACCGCAAACAGGCAAGCGAGCGGCTGCTGGCCTCGGTTGCACAGGGCGAATTGGTCCCCGGCAACGCCGGAGGCGAGCCGCAGTACCTCTCTGCCCTTCAGGGCAAGCCCGCGCCTCCGTTCACACTCGAAGACCTCAACGGCAACAAGGTTTCGCTGGCCAGCTACAAGGGCAAGGCGCTGCTCATCAACTTTTGGGCCACCTGGTGCGGCCCTTGCAAGATCGAAACCCCCTGGCTGATCGAACTTCGCAACCAGTACGCGGCACAGGGTTTTGAGATTCTGGGCATCTCGATGGACGACCTCGACCGGGACGACCCCGCGAAGCTGAGCGGCGAAAAAAAGGAGATTGCCGGCTTCGTCGAGAGAATGCACATGCCCTACCCGGTGCTGATCGACGGCGACTCGATCAGTAAGCCCTACGGCGGCCTCGACGACCTGCCCACCACATATTTTGTGGACCGCAACGGAACTGTGGTTGCCTCCCAACTGGGACTTACGTCAAAGAACGAGATCGAAGCCAACATCAAGAAGGCGCTGGGGATATAGCGGAGAGAGATCGAGGAAGAATAGATGATCCGAAAGATATTGGGAATTTGCATTGCCGTTGCGCCGGTTCTGACCATGGCCTCCGCGCTGGCGCAAGGGCAGTTATCGCTGGCCGATAGCCCCCAACGTTCCGCCTCAAAACCTCCGGCCGTCGAATATCTCGACCCCGACGAGGTGACCGTCCGAGCCGGCAAGCCGACTACCATCGCGCTGCACTTCCGCATCGCGCCGGGGCTGCACATCAACTCGCACACGCCCAATGACGAAGACCTCATCCCCACAACCCTCTCGATCCCGGAGGCCTCCGCCGTGCGCCTCGCGAGCGCCGTCTTCCCGCCCGGCACGGAGTTTTCGCTCCCATTCGACCCCACGATGAAACTCAGCGTCTACACCGGCGAATTCACTGTCCAGGCGCGCATCGTGGCCCCAGCCGGCGCGCATCTGGTTGAGGCCAGCCTCCGCTACCAGGCCTGCGACAACAACATCTGCATGCCGCCAAAGACCGTCAGCGCAGCGATCAATGTGATCGGGAAGTGAGAGCAAGTTTCGGCCCGTCCTGATAAGGTGTTTCGCGAGGGCATTTTCAATGCAATTTGGAACGGGTACTGCGTTTGCGCTGGCCATCGCGGCTTTTGCAGCAGCCCTGCCTGCCTTGCTCCACGCCGACGCGCTGATGGTCAAGACCGAACAGGGCAAAGTCCATGGCAAGACCATCAACGACGGCAGGGTGAAGGCATTTCTCGGCCTGCCCTACGCGGCCCCTCCGGTGGGCGGCCTGCGCTGGAAGGCGCCTCAGCCGCCGCTGCCGTGGAAGGGACAGCGCGATGCAACCCGCTTCGGAGCCCATTGCGTCCAGGGCCACGTATGGGACGATATAACCTTCCAGGACAGCGGGGAGAGCGAGGATTGCCTCTTTCTGAATGTCTACGCCCCGGCCGGCGCCAAAGCCAATAGCAAACTGCCGGTCATGTTCTGGATTCACGGCGGCGGGTATAAAGCCGGCGCTGGCTCGGAGCCGCGCCACAACGGCGATTTTCTGCCCCTCCACGGCGTAGTGCTGGTCACCATCAATTACCGGCTGAGCGCCTTTGGCTTTCTGGCCACCGCCGACCTGGCCAAAGAGGCCAACGGAGCGGCAGGGAACTACGGCCTGCTCGACATGGTGGCCGCGCTCCAGTGGGTCAAGGCCAGCATCGCCAACTTCGGCGGCAATCCGGGCAATGTGACCATCTTCGGCGAGAGCGTAGGCGCATCCGCGGTGGTTGCTCTGATGGCGTCTCCGGCGGCGCGGGGACTCTTTCACAAGGCCATCGGCGAGAGCGTTGGCGCACTGGAAAGCGGCCTCCTCCACCAGGATTCGCTGGAAGACCGCGAACGACACGACGCCGCATGGGTGGAATCGCTGGGCGTAAAATCGCTGGCTGAATTGCGTGCGCTGCCGGCGGAGAAGATTCTTGCCGCCGCCAGTGTAAAGGGCGCGCTCCGTTTTTCTCCCGTCGTCGATGGCCGGCTGCTGACCGAGCCGATTGCCGCTACCTACGCAGCCGGTAGACAGGCCCATGTGCCGCTGCTGGCAGGCTGGAATCGCGACGAGAACACCTCCCTGGCCACGGAGATGACGCCGGAGAAGTGGACGGCATACGCGTCCGAAAACTTCAAGGAGCGAGCCGCGGAGTTCCTCAGCCTCTATCCAGGCAAGACCGATGAACAGGCCTGGCGGTCGGCAGCCGACTACGGCAGCGATGCCTTTGTCGCCTTCCATACCTGGAGGTGGATCGAGGCGCAGGCGAATTCGGGCGAGTCGCCAACCTGGCGCTACCATTTCGAGCTTGCCGCGCTGCCCAGCAAGTACCACACCGACCTTGCAGTCTTTCACTCCGACGACATCGAATATGTCTTCGGCACGCTCGACACTCGCCCCGGCGAAACCATCCGCCCCGAAGACCGCAAGCTGAGCGAACAGATGATGAGCTACTGGACCAACTTCGCCAAGACCGGCGACCCCAACGGCCCGGGCCTGCCCGTCTGGCCCAGCTACGGCGCGGATCACTCGCTCATCCACCTCAACAGCGCTATCTCCTCCGGCCCCGACGCTCTGCGCCCGCGCTACGAGTTCCTGCTGAAGGGAATGCCGCCGTATCCGTTCTAGGGTATCTGGTGTCGACAGCCGGCAGGGACGAAGCCGTGATTCGGGACTACATTCGCAACCAAGAAGTGGGAGATGAGCGCCTGGACCAATTGAACCTGTGGAAGTGATCTGCACCGATCAGGTGGGTCAAATCAACCGGGGCCGCGTTAGCGCCCCCGCTCAAGCCGCTTTGAGCGGCTCACACCGTAAGCCTCCGGCTCTGCCGGAGGATATTTACTGGCAACTTTGTAAATCCAGTCAACGCCGTACCGCGTATCCCTCACGAGTTTGTGCTTCTCCGCCAGCCTAGCTAGCTATTCCGCACCCGCTGCCTGACGCAGTTGACAACGCTCAGCGAGATTGGATTCGCTGTGCGGTTCTCTCTTTACGGTCACGGAAAGGAAAACATGAGCAAGAGCTTCACTGAGAGTCTCATGCGGCCCAACAGTGTGCGCTCACCTAACCGGCTTTAACCGGTTTGGCCTTTTCGGTGTCGGTTTTGGTGTCAGTTGGATTTGTATTTCGGTGCCCTTCCGTGCGCTCACGTGCATAGTTTCCACAGAAAGCAAGATCAGGACCCAATAGAATAGGGGCCTTATGAGGCCCCTATCTGTTTATTCTACTGATCTTATGGGAGGGAGGGATTCACATCGCAACGTAAGTGTATATAGTTAAACACGTTAAAAATCTTCACAAAATAAATACACCCAATAGTACACCCATCGAGAATTGGCTTGGGGTTTGCCCGTGGCGTATTCAGTACTGTTAGCACATATTTCTCTGTTTAGCGCCTCGAAAAGGTCCAATCCAATTTGGGTGGTGGTTTGCAAACTCGACCGCTACTTTATCATGTAGCGCGCGCCGCGTCCCTTGCCCGCCTGCTTAAGGTAGTAGTGCTGCTCGGCGAGCTTTTTCAGATGCACCTTGATGGTGTTGCGGTTGGCACCGGTCGAATCTTCGATTTCCTTGACGGTGATCTCGCCGCGCGTTTTCACCAGTTCCAGTATCTGGCGAGAAAGTGCGGGCAACGACGCGCGAAGAGCCTGTTCCTGTTTCACCTTTGCGGCCAGGTTGTCTTTCTGCTTGACCATCGTTCTCAGGAAAAATACCAGCCACGCTTCCCAGTGCTGCTCCTCCTTGCGGATTGTTTGCTGAGTGCGGCGCAGTGCGAGGTAATAGCTGTCCTTGTTCTGTTCGATTACGCCTTCCATCGAGCTGTAGGGAACGTAGCTATACCCGGCACGCAGCAGAAGCAATGTTGTCAGCACACGCGAGAGCCTACCGTTGCCGTCCTTGAACGGGTGGATTGCCAGGAATACGACAATGAAAATCCCTACCAGTATCAGAGGGTGGTGGCTTTCCTCCTGTACAGATTGATTGAACCAATCGACTATTTCTTTCAT
>JBEKPI010000239.1:0-4222 GCA_049520855.1 Occallatibacter sp. | reverse complement strand
TGATTCGCGCCAGGTGGGGCCGTCCTTCGCGCAGATACGTCTCCAGAGCCTCCAGGGCGGTCCGTCCCAGGGGCACAATGCGCTCCTTGTCGCCCTTGCCGCGCACCTGCACGCGTCCCAGGTCCAGGGCCAGATCCTCGGTCGCGAGCGCCGTCACCTCCGACACCCGCAGCCCGCCCGCGTAGAGCAGTTCCAGAATGGCCCGGTCGCGCAACTCCGTGCCCCGCGCCTGCGGATGTTCGGCGGCCATCCCGGCCCGCTCCAGCATCTCCATAACTTCCGGCTCGGCCAGGGACTTGGGCAGCACCTTCCACGCCTTGGGAGACTCGATGTTGATGGTTGGATCGTGATGAATGCGCCGGTCCAGCAGCAGCCACTTGTAAAAGCCCCGCAGACAGCTCAGCTTGCGCGCCGACGAACGCGAGTCGATGCCGTGCGCGCGCAGATGCTCCAGAAACGCCGCCACATCCTCCTGCACCGCGGTCAGCAGCACGCCGTGACGCCCTTCGAGGAACTCGGCAAACGTATTCAAATCGCTCGAATAGGCCTCGCAGGTCAGCGGCCGCAGCCCCTTTTCCACGCGCAGATATTCCTGGTAATCCTTCAAGAGCGATTGATTGCGGGCGGTCTCCACACTTCCGATTATCCGCGCCTTCTTGCCCTGTCGACGCCTCTCTCCGCGGCCCCGAACCTCGTTCATCAAGGACTCAAACTCAGCAACACCGGGCCACTTTTAATTGAAGAAATCAGCGGCTCGCGGAAGAGTCCGCCCGCAAAAAAGGCCGGATGAACTCCGTCCTGTTCCTGCGAAGTCTCATCCGGCCCGTTTCGAGGGCGTTTCCGGCGAATGGAGATCAACCGTCGTTTCGCAATACACCCAGGTGCAGGGTTCGCCGTGCGATGAAGCCGAGGCTCTGGTAGACGCTGATGGCCGCGGAGTTTTCGGAGAGCACATGCAGAAATGGCGTCTTGCCCCGCTTCGCGATTTCGTCCATCACCCTGTCCATGAGAATGCGCGCGTAGCCCCGTCCCCGCGCATCGGGGTGTGTGCAAACCCCGCTCACCTCAGTGAATCCAGGCAGACGCAGGCGCTGGCCGGCCATGGCCAGCAGGCGTTCGCCGTCGAAAATGCCTAAAAACGCTCCCAGTTCGATGGTGCGCTGCTCAAACGGGCCCGGTTCGGTCAGCGTGGCCAATTCGAGCATTGCGGGAACATCGGCTGCGGTGAGCCTGCGCGGAGTTGGCTCGTGCTCCGGCTGAGCGGACTCCTCGTTCCGGTGCGCCAGGCAGACCATCTGGTCGATTAGCCCGGCGCGGAGAATGGTCCAACCCGAAGGCGGCGCTGCCGGCTCGGTGAAGAACAGGCCAACGACACCGCCGGGACCGGTCAGCAACCGCAGAGCCTCGTAACTGGCAGGGGACTGGTCGGGCACTCCGCAGAGCGGGCCGATTTCCGCGGGAAAACGCCGCGCCAGCCCGTTGCCGATGGCCAGCGCGCTTTGCTCGGTCAGCAGCGCATGCCAGATCGGGTTATCGAGGGGGTCGGGATCCGTCCCGCTCGCGGCGAATTGGGAGGGAGCAGTCAAGTGGCTGGGTACAAAGGTCACTGGATTCAGCGTGGGCACAGTTTGTAAGATGAAGAGGTTGAGGTGCTGGATGCGGAAATCCTCAACTGCCGGCCGGCTTAGGTCGCCGGGCGGCAGAAGCGAAGTCAATCTCCCCTTTGGCAGCGCGTTCCGGACGATTCGAACCATTTGATCGCGCCAGCCAGGGAGAAGCAGTCATTCATATCGTATTTGCAGCCTCTGAGTGTGTTCCGTTTGCCAAAACCGGAGGGTTAGCGGACGTAGTGGGGGCTTTGCCCCCGGAGCTGGTGAAACTGGGCCACCAAGTAACGGTCTACCTGCCGCTCTATAACGGGGCGCGCGGGCGTCTTCCCGAAGATTGGAAGTACGCGGTTCGCTCCATCACCATTCCGTTCGAGTATTACAACCGGTTCGTGGGCATCGTGGATGGCGGCAAGCGCGCCGGCGTGCAGTACTACTTTGTCGACTGCCCGGAGCTGTTTGACCGTCTTGAGTTGTATGGAACCAAAGACGGCGAGTTCCCCAACAACTGGGAGCGGTTCGGCCTGTTTTCGCGCGCGGTCCTTGAGGCCACCAAGCAGCTTGGCGTGCCCGATGTCTTCCATGTGCACGACTGGCAGTCGGCGCCGATTCCCATCTACCTGCGCACCGTCTACAACTCCGACCCGCTGCTGAGCCGCGCCGGGACGGTGCTGACCATTCACAACGCCGGCTACCAGGGCTGGTTTCCCCCGGCCACAACCCAGAACCTCCTGCTCCCCTGGGATATTTTCACCATGGACAAGGTGGAGCATTACAACACCTTCAACTTCCTCAAAGGCGGCCTGGTTTACTCCGACATTGTGACCACGGTGAGCCGCAAATATGCCCGGGAGATTCAGACGCCGGAGTTCGGTTACCGGCTGGACGGCGTGCTGCGCGGCCGAGCGGCGGACCTGCGCGGCATTTTAAACGGCGTGGACTATGCTCGCTGGGACCCGGCCACGGATGGCAAACTGGCGACGCACTATATGCCCGAGAATCTGGACGGCAAGCACCAGTGCCGTGCCGACCTGCTGCGCGAATTCGGGCTGCACGGCGTGGACGACTCGACGCCGGTCATCGGGGTCGTATCCAGGTTCGTGTCGCAAAAGGGTTTCGACCTGGTGGAGCAGATTGCGGCGAAACTGGCCAACCGGAATATGGCCGTGGTGGCCCTCGGCACGGGCGAGCCGGAATACGAGAAATTCTTCCGCTCCTGGGCATTCTGGAACAAGGCCAACGTGGGCGTAGAGATCCGCTACGACGATACGCTGGCGCACAAGATCGAGGCCGGTTCGGACATGTTCCTGATGCCGTCCCTCTATGAGCCTTGCGGGTTGAACCAGATTTATTCGCTCAAGTACGGCACGGTGCCCGTGGTGCACGCGACGGGCGGTCTGGACGACACCATCGAGGAGTGGAACCCTACGCTGGGCACGGGAACCGGTTTCAAATTCGTGGAGTACAGCGCCGAGGGGTTGCTGGCGGCCATCGACCGGGCGCTTGCGGCCTTCCAGGACAAGCAGGGCTGGACGAAGCTGATGCGGAATGGGATGTCGCGCAACTATAGCTGGGAGCAGCCGGCCAAGGAGTATGCCAAGGTGTACGCGGAGGCGGCGGGGCGAAGGCGGCCTTGAGGTTTTCAGTGTAGTCATGTTTCAAAACAAAATAGGGAAAATAAAACTTTATAAACTTTCGAATTATGTGTCATACTTCTTCTGAAAACGGGGAAGCAATATCCCGTTTAGAGGAGGAGTGGCATGGCTTCTACTTCGATGGTTGCACCCGGAATTACATGTGCGGTGGAGGTTTTCATCGCGACAGCGTTATTGCACAAGGAACATCCAGAACGCAAAGACTTTACGATTCAGGAAATCGTGAATAGGGCAGCCCGCGAAAACCTGGCGGGCGAGTTGCGCCCCGGCGTGAGTGTTCATGCTTCGCAGCATTGCTGTGCAAATCGAGCGCCAAATCCTGCGAATCACCGGATACTGTTTGCCACTGGTCGGAGCACGAGACGCTTGTTGTTGCCGGGTGACCAAGTGCATCCTGACCGGACAGGCAAGATATTTCCGGAAGCAGGTGAAATTCCGGAGACGTATCTGCCCTTGTTGAAATGGGCCAAGGAGCGATATGAAAATGCGCGTCCAGAGGCGAGTAAATTGACCGACGATCCAGATAAGCCGATTCAGCAATTGCGGGATTCCTCCTGCACTTCTCTTGCCGATGGCCCAAAAGATGAACCACGCCCACGGCACTTGGAGGGACTTCTGCAAGCACGTGGAATCGGAATCCAGATGGCTGCTGGGGCGGACCCCGACGACTATATCCGGGAGTTGCGGGAGGGGTGGGAATGAGCAGGATTTTCCTCGATTCCAACCTCTTCATTTACCAATTGGAGGACGCTGGGGCGCGTGGAAATCGCGCCAACTTCATATTCGAGCGGCTCTCACGGCGGAAGGACACGGTTCTTACCTCGACTTTAACAGTCGGAGAAGTGCTCGTGAAGCCACTTCGAACGGGCAATCGTGCGCTGGAAACGAAATACAGAGACTTATTGCGTGAACCGGAGGTAAGAGTTCTTGCATTCGACAGGGCGGCAGGCGAAATGTTCG
>JBEKPI010000238.1:0-4294 GCA_049520855.1 Occallatibacter sp. | reverse complement strand
CAATCAAAGCTGAGGCCCATGCGGCAAGAGCATCGACCACGAGGCCGTTTTGCCCGCGTACATAGAGGCGCAGGTCGGTGGCGATCTGCTCGTTGCGACTGCGCCCAGTGTGCAACTTGAGGCCCAGTGAGCCGATGCGCTCGACTAACGAGAGTTCGACAAAGTGATGGATGTCTTCCGCTGTTGCGTGATCGCGCACCAGCGTCTTACCGACATCGGATGCGTGCTCGGCGGCAATCGCATCGAGAGCCGCGCGGAGCTCCGCTCCCTCATCCTTGGTGAGGATCTTCGCGGCAATCAGCGCGGAGGCGTGCGCCTTGCTGGCGGCGATCTCTTCGTTGAGAAGCCGCCAATCGAAAACAATCGACCGCTGCCACGCTTCGAACTCGGCGTCGAGCGGCTCGCGAAAGCGGCCCGACCACATCTTCCCGGATTGTTGTTCGTTGGACATTGATCTGTCTTCAGTCTTCAGTTTCTGTTTCTTCCGATTCGGAGGATTCGTCGTCTTCTGGTTCGCAGTCGCAGCCAATTAGCTGACCGTGGCAACGAGGGCATTGCTCCCAATCGCAGCCTGCATGATGATAGTAACCCGGCAGAGCACCGCAATCGTGACACCGGTGGCCTTCTGGTTCTGGCGGGTTTCCAATTTCACTCCCATAGAGAACTGGGTCGCGCGGCCCGTCAACTGTCTTCACAGGAAGCTTCACGCAGCCATCAGCGGTATGCATCTCTTGTTCGCAATACTTGCAAATAGCCATGCTATTCCTTCTCCTTGCCATTATTAAGCTGGGGCATTTCGCTGCCTTTGCTTAGCGTGAGGAGGCCGGCAGCGGCGTAGGTCAGCAGCTTCTCCCGTGTGTCTGTGATGTCGAGATTGCGCATCGTGAGTTGGCCGATGCGGTCGCGCGGGGAGAAGGCGGATTCCGTCTTCTCCATGCTGAGGCGCTCGGGATGGAAGGTGAGGTTGGGCGACTCGGTGTTGAGAATGGAGTAGTCGTTGCCCCGGCGCAGCTCCAGCGTGACCTCGCCGGTGATGGGTTTGGCGACCCAGCGCTGGGCGGATTCGCGCAGCATAATCGCCTGCGAGTCGAACCAGCGGCCCTGATAGAGCAACCGGCCGAGCTTGCGGCCATTGTCGCGGTATTGCTCGATGGTGTCCTCGTTGTGGATGCCGGTGACGAGGCGCTCGTAAGCGATGAAGAGCAGGGCGAGGCCGGGGGCCTCGTAGATGCCGCGGCTCTTGGCTTCAATAATGCGATTCTCAATCTGATCGGACATGCCCAGCCCGTGCCGTCCGCCAATGCGATTGGCTTCGAGCAGGAGGGCGACGGGCGAGTCGAATTGCTGGCCGTTGAGGGCGACGGGCGAGCCCTCTTCGAAGCGAATGGAGACCTCTTCGCGCTGAATCTCGACATCGTCGCGCCAGAAGGCCGCGCCCATGATGGGGGCAACGATCTTCATCGACGTGGAAAGATGCTCCAGGTCTTTGGCTTCGTGGGTTGCGCCAAGGATGTTGGAGTCGGTGGAGTAGGCCTTTTCCGCTGACATTTTGTACGCAAAGCCCGCCCGCTGCATGAAGGCGGACATCTCGGCCCTGCCGCCTAATTCATCGATAAAAGCGGCGTCAAGCCAGGGCTTGTAGACCTGTAGGCTGGGATTGACGAGCAGGCCGTAGCGATAGAAGCGCTCGATGTCGTTGCCCTTGAACGTCGATCCGTCGCCCCAGATGTTGACATCGTCCTCCTTCATCGCGGCCACCAGCATGGTGCCCGTGACCGCGCGGCCGATGGGGGTGGTGTTGAAGTAAGCAACTCCAGCCGTCGTGATGTGGAAGGCGCCCGATTGCAGCGCGGCGATGCCTTCGCGAACCAGAGGGCCGCGGCAGTCGATGAGGCGGGCCTTTTCGGCGCCATACTCGAGGGCCGCGCGCGGAATGGCGTCGTAGTCGGTTTCGTCGGGCTGGCCGAGGTTGGCTGTATAGGCGTAAGGGATGGCGCCCTTCCGCTTCATCCAGTGCAGGGCGGCGGAGGTGTCAAGCCCGCCGGAGAAGGCGATGCCGACTTTCTGGCCGACGGGCAGGGATTCGAGAATTACGGACATGCTTGGGAAACCTCGTTCGCTTGATCAAACCTGTGAAACATTCTCTGTCGATTTTTTACTTGATCTCTTGATCCACAAAACAAGAGCTAAGATCACAGCCAATCCCTCAGATGCATAGCCGCAGCCAATCATCATCCTATGATCCTTTTTGCTCTTTAGTCGGTACTCGGTCAAAGTGTTCGTCGCCGGATGTTCGGGGTCGAAATACACAGCAACATGATTGCTAAGGATCGATCCGCGCGCTACACCATCATCTCCTTGATATTTCTCGCCGTCATACAGAAATGAATAGAAGACACGGGGACCACCCTTACCGTCGGTTGATTTGTAAACAGAAGCCAATGCGACCTGTTCCTTAGTTGCGATTCTTTCATCTTGCCTCACAAGAAACCAGTTGTATGCTGTAAATCCAGTGCTCATGGCAAGCCATATCAGGAGCATTGCCCAAAAAGGCAGTCTCTTACGCCTAGCGGTCTCCACCGGTTCCTTATCATCTAGCTGATCAAACATAGCGACTCCAGAAAATTCGTTCAGGGAACCTTTGAACAAGTCCTGATTGCGATCCAGCATTCCCTCAGGGGCTAAAGCCCGCGTCCTTTTTGCGCCTTTTGCGGCACGGCTAAAGCCGTGCCCTTTCAAAGCATCAACTCAATCAAGGTGCGATGGGCTAGAAGCTAGCAGCTAAAAGCTCTGACGTTCGCCAACCCGCCGAGGAGCAACAGCAGCAGCGCCTTCTGCGTGTGCAGGCGGTTTTCCGCCTGATCGAAGACGATGGATTGCGGGCTGTCGATCACCGCGTCGGTCACCTCTTCATTGCGGCGCGCGGGCAGGCAATGCATAAAGACCGCGTGCGGCGTGGCCTTCGCCATCAGCGCCTCATTCACCTGGAAGGGCCGGAAGATCGGAGCGCGCTTGCTCGACTCGTGCTCGAAGCCCATGCTGACGCACACATCGGTGTAGATCGCATCGGCGCCTTCGACGGCCGCCTGCGGGTCTTGCAGCAGGCGGACTTCGCAGCCGTTGGCCGCCGCAATGTCGCGCGCCTTGGTCACGATCTCGATGTCCGGCGAGTAGCCGCGCGGCGTGGCTATCGTTACATTCGCGCCCAATTGCGCGCCGGTCAGCATCAGCGAGTGGCAAACGTTATTGCCGTCGCCGACATAGGTGAAGTTCAGTCCGGCGGCGGTGCCGAAGTGTTCTTCGAGGGTCATAAAGTCGGCCAGCGCCTGGCAGGGATGCTCGAAGTCGGAGAGCGCGTTGATGACCGGCACACGCGAGTTAGCGGCCATCTCGGTGATGGTGTCGTGCGCGTAGGTGCGCAGCACAATGACATCGACCCAGCGTTCGACGTTGCGCGCGATGTCGGCTATCGATTCGCGCTCGCCCAGAGGCGAATTGGTCTGATCGACAAAGATCGCGCTGCCGCCCATGGTGTTGATGCCCGCCTCGAAGCTGAGGCGCGTGCGCAGCGAGGCCT
Source organism: Occallatibacter sp. (assembly GCA_049520855.1). GTDB lineage: Bacteria > Acidobacteriota > Terriglobia > Terriglobales > Acidobacteriaceae > Telmatobacter. The sequence goes on along the minus strand of JBEKPI010000238.1, from coordinate 717 downwards.
TCTCGAACATCAGGACCATTTGTTTCGCATCCAGCGCATGGCGGTACTCGCGGGGATTGCGCTTGACGTCGTGGCCGAGCTTGAGAATGGCGCGCACTTCGCCGCTCGAAAGATCGGCGATGGAGCACATATCCTCACCCGCAAGCCGCGCGGCCGCGGCAAGAATGTCGGGGTCTTTCTCGACGGGAAGGGCGGCAACTTCAATGAGAGTTTTGCTAGCCATGGGTTTGTCCTCCTGCGAGCGCGGGAACATGCTCGGCGGCGAATTCAGTAAAGACCTTGTCCAGCGCGGCAACGGTTGCGTCCACGTGTTCGCGCTCGAAGATGTAAGGCGGCAAGAAGCGCAGGACGGTGTCGCTGGTTTGGTTGATCACGACGTGGTCCTTCAGCATTGCCGTGACGGCGTGCTTGGCCAGATCGGCGGAGTCGAGTTCGGCGGCGATCATCAGGCCCTTGCCGCGAACGTCGATAATGCACGCATGGCGCTCAGCCAGCTTGCGCAGTTGCGCCTGGAAGTACTCGCCGATCTCGGTGACGTGATCGAGAAGGTGGTCCTTCTCAATGGTGTCGATGACGGCGATGGCCACAGCGCAGGCAAACGGGCCGCCGCCGAAGGTGGTGCCGTGCATTCCGGCATGGAAGGCGCGGGCGACCTCGTTGGTGCAAAGCGTCGCGCCCATGGGGATGCCGCCGGCCAAGGGCTTGGCCAGCGTGGTG
>JBEKPI010000237.1:0-4298 GCA_049520855.1 Occallatibacter sp. | reverse complement strand
GGCTTCGTAGCTCTTGCGCGTCGATTCGTAGAGGCCGAGTTCGACGACGGAGACGTAGGAATGGCGCAGGTCAAGGAAATCGTAGAGCTGCGTTTGCGCCAGATCGAGTTCGACCTGATTCAACGCCTCCAGCGACTCGCGGAAGTGGATCAGGACCAGGTCGCCTTTATGGCCTAGCTGCGAGAAGAGAGCGGAGCGAATCGGGGCTTCGGGATGGGCGCGTTCCAGGCGCTGAAGCGCGGCAACGGCCTCATCGGCAATCGTTTCGCGTTCGCTAGCCGCGCAACGCCGCCACGCCTTCCAGTCGAAGCGGAAAAACTGGTGGAGTAAAAAAGAGCCTTCGAGCGTGAGCGGGACAGGGGGAAAATCGGCCAAGGGGAACACCTCAAATTTCCTAGCGAACCTTACTCATCCTAACAAACCACCTGCGCCACCTGCGGTGGGGCAGCCGCCTTCGGCTGGGCGGCGAAGTATCGTCATGCTCAGCGGAGCCAGGCCCCGGCGCGGCCTTATATACTGGAAGCGCACATGAGCGAAAAGATACTTGCCCTGCTGGTAGATTTTGTAACCCACGTGATCGATATGGGCGGCTACGCCGGCATCGTTGCGCTGATGGGCATCAACTCGGCCTGCATTCCACTTCCGTCTGAGCTCATCATGCCGTTTTCCGGATATCTGGTGTATCTGGGGCGCTTCAATCTGATCTGGGTGGCAACGGCAGGGACGGTGGGCAGCAATCTCGGTTCGGCGCTGGCGTATTGGATCGGCGCGAAGGGCGGACGGCCGCTGGTGGAGCGCTATGGCAAGTGGGTGTTGATGAGCCGCCACGATCTTGAGCGCATGAGCTTGTACTTTGAACGGTACGGATCGATCACGGTGCTGCTGGCACGGATGATGCCGGTGGCGCAGTCCTTTATCGCCTTCCCCGCGGGGATTGCGCGGATGCCGCGTCTGCGCTTTCACATCTACACATCGATTGGTTCCTGGGCATGGTATTTTTGCCTGGCCTACGCGGGCATGAGGCTTGGGCAGGCGTGGCACACGGACCCGCGATTTTACGCAGCCTTTCACCGCTTTCATCTGGCGGTCGAGATCGCGCTGCTGGCGGGGTTCGTTTGGTTTGTATGGTCGCACGTGAAACGCGGCCGGGCTGCGGAGACGGCGTAGAGCGGCGAATGAGACGGAATGGGACTGGAGCCCACGGGAAGGCGTACACTGTTGCGGTTGCCTGAAGTGGGCTTGAACAATCCGGAAGACCGGAGCCATCTAAATGAGATGAGGAGAAACAATGGGAACTGAAGAGCAAGTCGGCGGGAAGACGGCAAGCAAGGTCGCGCCCGCCACGGGAAAACTGGGAGTGATGGTTGTCGGCCTGGGCGCCGTGGCCACCACGATGATCGCCGGAGTCGAGGCTGTGCGCCGCGGACTGGCCAAGCCGATCGGCTCGCTGACACAGATGGGCACCATTCGCCTGGGCAAGCGCACCGAGAACACTTCGCCGCGCATCAAGGACTTTGTGCCGCTGGCCGGCCTGAACGACCTGGTCTTTACCGGCTGGGACATCTTCGAGGACAACGTCTATGAGGCGGCAGCGCACGCCGCAGTGCTGGATGCGAGAATGCTTGACCAGTTGAAGCCCTATCTGGAGACGATCAAGCCGCTGCCGGCGGTCTTCGACCAGTACTATGTGAAGCGGCTGCACGGCACGCACGTGAAGAAGGGCAAGAACAAGCGCGACCTGGCCGACCAGGTGATCGCCGACATCCGCATGTTCAAGAAGACCGTGGACCGGGTGGTGATGATCTGGTGCGGGTCTACAGAGATTTTCCTGGAGCCGACGGCTGTTCACCAGAGCATTGAGGCCTTCGAAAAGGGGCTGGAGCACGACGACATCGGCATAGCGCCCTCGCAGATTTATGCATATGCGGCGCTGAGCGAGGGAGTGCCGTTTGCCAACGGCGCGCCGAACCTGACAGTGGATACCGTGGCGCTGATCGAGCTGTCGAAGCGGAATGCGGCGCCGATCTGCGGCAAGGACTTCAAGACCGGCCAGACGATGATGAAGACGGTGCTGGCGCCGGCCTTCAAGGCGCGCATGCTGGGCGTCTCGGGCTGGTTCTCCACCAACATTCTTGGCAATCGCGACGGCGAAGTGCTGGACGATCCGGAGTCGTTCAAGACCAAAGAGGAGTCCAAGCTGGGCTCGCTCGACTACATCTTTCAGCCGGAGCTTTATCCCGATCTCTACAAGGAGCTCTACCACAAGATTCGCATCAACTACTATCCTCCGCGCGGCGATGAAAAAGAGGCGTGGGACAACATCGACATCTTCGGCTGGATGGGCTACCCGATGCAGATCAAGGTGAACTTTCTCTGCCGGGATTCGATTCTGGCCGCGCCGATTGCGCTGGATCTTGTGCTGTTCATGGACCTTGCAAAGCGGTCGCCGTCGCTGCGCTCGATCGGCATACAGGAGTGGCTGAGCTTCTACCTGAAGTCGCCGCAGGCGGCGCCGGGGCTTTATCCGGAGCATGACCTGTTCATTCAGTCGATGAAGCTCAAGAACACCTTGCGGCACATCATGGGCGCGGACCTGATCACGCATCTGGGCCTGGAATACTATGACTAGGAACGTGCCGTTCAGGCAGCGGCAAATGCGCCTCATCCGTCAAGGGTGGGGCGTTTTTGTGCGGGCGAGGCGTCGCCGGCTCCGCGGATTCAGGGGACGATTGTTGCTGGACGCCGTGAATCCTGCTTGTGGAAGTCGTTTATGTTTAGTTAGTTAGCGGAAGTCGCGTAGTTTCACCGGTAAAACCGAGAAGGAACCATTGCGGTGAGGCCAATTGCCGCTGGCCGGAATTGTATTGTTCGGGGACAACATTCAAGATTCGCGCATCTCTGCCGACAAATTGCTTATCAAGCCGTTACGGCGCGTTGGTTCAGCGCCCGATCTCCGCGCCGGCTTTGAGGAGCGATCGTCATGTCTTCATCTCCCATCGTTCTTGGCGCCTATCCACTGCCAGCTTCGGCTGGAAGATCTGTGCGGTGGCAGTTTCATTTGCGGACCTGGCTGCCGGTGCTCGCCTGCTCGATGATCTTTGCCATTGAGTCCACGGCATATTTTGGCGCGGATCGCACCAGCGAGCCGCTGAAGCGAGTAGCGGAAGCGCTCTTTGGCTACGACGTGTGCGTGCAGTGGGATTTGATTCACTTCATTATCCGCAAGACGGGTCACTTCATGGGCTATGGATTTTTTTCCCTGGTTTGCTTTCGCGGCTTTTGGATGGAGTTTCAAGGCGCGGCGCTTCGCCTGCCGCGGCAATTGCGGGCGCACGGGCTGGCGATTTTAGCCACATTTCTGGTGGCCTGCGCGGACGAGATTCATCAGAGCTTTTTGCCCAACCGGAGCGGCGAGTTCAGCGATGTGCTGCTGGATACCTGCGGCGCTGTGGCGCTGGGGTTGGCGTTCTTCCTGGCGATGCAGGCGGCGGAGTGGCGCAGGCGGGCACGGAGCCGGCATCGCGCGCTTGCCTGTGCCGATGCAGCCGCTTAGTACTACCGTCGTACTTCCCTCAATCTCCAGAAAAACAGCAAAGGCCCGGGCCTGAAGGCCGAGCAAATTCGCATCCTTTCCGGGGGTTAAAACCCCCGGCTCCCTCCGGATTCGACTATCTGCAACTGTAGTACTAGGTCGAGTAGTCCGCGTTGATGCTGACGTACTCGTGGGTCAGGTCGGTGGTCCAGAAGACGCAGGAACCGGTACCCTGGTGGAGCTCGATCGTGATTGAAAACTCCCGCTGCGCGATGTACCCGTGTGCGGCAGCCTCGTCGTACTCGGCAGCCCGGCCTCCGTCGCGGCAGATGGCGAGTTCGCCGAACCGGATGTCGATGCGCTCCGGGTCAATCCGCGCGCCCGAGTAGCCGACGGCCGCAATCAGGCGTCCCCAGTTGGGGTCGCTGCCTGCCCAGGCGGTCTTGACCAGCGGCGAGTGCGCGATAGCCTTGGCAACTCGGAGGGCGTCGGCATCCGTGGCCGCTCCCTCGATGTGCAATTCCACGAGGTGCGTGATGCCCTCGCCGTCAGCCACGACCTGCTTCGCCAGCGATGTGCAGACTGCGGTGAGGGCGGCGGCAAAGGCGGCATTTTCCGCGCCGGGGTCAACCCCGCTTGCGCCCGAAGCCAGCAGCAGCACAGTGTCGTTGGTCGAGGTGTCGCCGTCCACCGAGATGCGGTTGAAACTGACCTCGATGGCTGCTCTCAGGTAGCCGTTCAGCACCGCCGGCTCCATGGCCGCGTC
>JBEKPI010000236.1:0-4331 GCA_049520855.1 Occallatibacter sp. | reverse complement strand
CCGCCGGAAGTCCAATCGGTGACAGATACCCTGACCGATGAATCTGAGCCGATTAGAGACGGAGTGGCCGGAACAGCGATCAGAGTCGGCACCTTGGTATTTGGGGGCTTCTCTGCTATCAGTCTGCTGGTATCAATAGTCAAGGGGCTGGTTCCAATCTATCTTCTGGAGGCCGCTGGATGGGCTGGTGTCGCGTGGTATTGGCAAGCAAAGAAAACACATAGCGATTTTGCCAAAGCTGTTGTCGTAGTCATTGCTATCTTGGTTGGCATTGGCGAGGTCGTCCACATCGCCTCCCAAGCCGACACATCGTCGCAACCAAAGCCGCCTACCGCTGTAGCAGACTCCATCACAAACGGCAACCTTTTCGATCAGGGAATGTCTAGTGGAAAACTGCAGGACAAGCCCGAACCTCAGGCATTGCCCCCTTGCCCTTCGGGTATTCGCGCAGGGGCGAAGATCGCCGAAATTGAACCGGAAGAAGTTGAAGGTTCCGACGGAGACATTTGGTACGTTGCAACGGATAAGGATTCAGCGGAAAAAGGGGGCTGGTATTTCCATTTCACCGTCATAAACCATGCCAAGGATTTCTGCCTAACAGCAATTGAATACGAAGTAGACCTCGAACTAGATGACGGCACTTTCCTCAAGGGACACGGCAAGAAACACATAGATACGCTGTCGCCCGAGTGGAAATACACTCCCCACTCGGAAACACCGGACGATTTAGTGAAGTTCGCAGTGAAATCGGACAGAGGCGCATTAAGCACCTGGAAAATCACAAAGGCCTATGGGTTTTCTCAAGAACCTCCCGCCCCAAACTGAGTTTTGCTGTGAGTACGCGCCGTGCAATGGGGATGACCGCAACGAAAGGAACGCTCACGATGAAGAAAGAATTCGAGGAGACCTACGCCAAGCACCTTGAATGGAATAGGGACACGAACGGGCGTCTGTATTACGTCCTCTGGGCTCTATTCCTTGGAGGCTTTGTCTACACGTTCAAGCTGCACCGGGCTGTTGGGTGCTACCAAGCACTAGGGCTAATGGCATTCCGGGCGCTTGCAATCGTCGGAAGCGTAGTGAACTTCCTCTATCAAGAAAATGCTATCGATTCGCTCGGACAACTGAGGCAACAGCTTATGAGGACGGACAAATATCTATGGTTGCGTAGTGAGGCCAAGCAGTCTAAGGAAGCGATCCCGCAGGAGGAATACGACAGCGCCCTACGAATGGCAGATGACGAGGAATCCAAGGCAAAACGGCACGGTTTCCGCGTTGAATTGCAGGACCACATTGGAGAGTGTTTGCACATTTTCCTTCTTATAATTACAGCCCTTTACCTGTCCCTTGCCCTCTGGCTTTCGTTCGTTTTCTACCCCGTTTAGCAATCTTGCAAGATCGGGAGGGCAACATCTGGAGTCTGGGTGCCCTAGGTTTCGGCTTTCAGACCAGGAATACATTATCGTGGACAGAACTGGGCTTCATTCGGCAAGAATGAACCACACGCGACACAATACATAAAGTCCTTTCACATGAGCCAGCGATATAGTTTGGGTGGTCGGGGCCAATGCTAGTCTCACCGGCCCTTAACGCGGCTTGTCCATCCACGACAACGAACGCCAATAGGGTCCAACTGGAGTTTAGCCCAGTCTGCTACCCGCACAGTCGAACAATCCGTTCACCCTATGTGGGGACGCGTGGCTACCCGGTATAGCGCACCACGGCGGGTTTGCTGTTGCTCTAGCGTTGTCAGAGCTGGCAAGTTCCCGTTGCAATCCGCACCATTGGCCCCGAGAACGCTTTCAGGAGCCAAGTAAACAACTTGGTCAAAGTACACCTCCAGTCCGGCGGTTCCGGTTCTTCTGTAAGTGTATTCCAGGCTTCGGTGCGGTGTCCTCAAATTCAGGCCCATCCATGCGGGCATTGGGCCACAAAGGGTAAGCTTTGTCCCACGATTGCCGCGTTGTGTTTTTAGGGGCCTGCATGGGTCAAATGCCAAGGCGGCAACGAACTCCTGAAACCGGCCCTAAAACGAGACATTGCTTCGCAGCCATTGGCACAGATGCTCGAAATCAAACGAGCCGATGACATACAGGTTGAGCAGGAAGGTTTCTGTCTCGCCAGCGCTTGCGGTCAGCCGGACCTCGTTGATGGCAAGGAAGGTATACATTGCGGCGAAGGCGGTGCGCTTGTTGCCGTCAATGAATGGGTGGTTTTGCGACAAACTTTCCCAGAGAGCGGCGGCTTCCTCAATCAGATCGGCATAATAGCCCGTTTGCGGCCGAAAAATGGCGGCTTCGAGCGAGCCGCGATCTCGCACCCCGGACGCGCCGCCATAACGCTCGATTTGGTCGTCATGGATTGCCAGCACCTCGACGACGGTCAGATAGTCGGTCATTCAGCCAGCTTCTTGTAGAGCGGCGCGAATTTCTCGTGGCTGGCTTGGTAGGCCGCCATGATAGATGCGCGCGGGCGGCTCTGCTTCTTCTTCTCAATCAGATCGGCCAGAGCCTCATCGATCAAGACCTGAAGTTGCCTGCCTTCATTCTGAGCGATGTGCCGCACAGAGCGCAGGATTTCAGAATTGACCTGGGTAGCGAATTTCTCGCGGGTCTGAATCGCCATGGCACACCTCCATCGTTCCTTGAAGTTATCATGACAAATCATGATACGTCAAGATTTGAAGAAATGGCTCGATCCGCCAAGTGTACAAATCTAAACCAGCTCGAAGATGCCGGCCGCCCCCATCCCTCCACCGACGCACATCGTGACCATGCCGTAGCGGACCTGGCGGCGGCGCATCTCGGCCAGCAGCGTTGCGGTGAGCTTTGCCCCGGTGCAGCCGAGCGGGTGGCCGAGGGCGATGGCGCCTCCGTTGACGTTAATGCGGGCGGGGTCGAGGCCCAGCGCGCGGATGACGGCCAGAGCCTGCGCGGCAAACGCTTCGTTGAGTTCGATGAGGCCGATGTCGGCTAACGCCAGACCGGCGCGGCTGAGGGCCTTGGGAATGGCGGTGATGGGGCCAATGCCCATCTCCTCCGGCAGGCAGCCGGTAGCGGCGTATGCCACCAGACGGGCGAGCGGGCGAAGTCCGAGTTCGCGGGCGCGGGCGGCGTCCATGAGAACTGCGGCGGCCGCGCCATCGGAGGTCTGCGAGGCGTTGCCGGCGGTGACCGTGCCCTGCGCGTGGAAGGCGGGCTTGAGCTTGGCCAGGGCTGCCAGCGAGGTGTCGGCGCGCGGACCTTCGTCAGCGGCAAAGATCTTCTCTGTGAGGGCTGGCTTTCCGGCTTGCGCGCCGGGGATCGCGGTCGTGACCGGGACCGGGATCAGCTCTTCGGCGAAGCGGCACGCGGCTTGCGCGGCCAGAGCCTTTTCGTGGCTGGCGAGCGCGAAGGCGTCCTGATCTTCGCGCGAGACGTTGTAGCGGCGGGCGACCCGCTCGGCAGTCAGCCCCATGGTCAGCAGCGATGCGGGATAGTGTTCCGAGAGCCAGGGGTTGGGGCTGGGCTTGAGGCCGCCAAAGGGCAGCAGGCTCATCGACTCGACGCCGCCGGCCACCACCACGCGGTCTCCGCCGGAGCGTATGCGGAGATCGGCCTGCACGATGGCTTCAAGGCCGGAGGCGCAGAGGCGATTGACGGTGACGCCGGGGATTTCGACCGGCAATTGGGCGCGTAGAGAGGCAAAGCGGGCGATGTTCCAGCCCTGTTCGCCCTCGGGCTGGGCGCAGCCGAGGATCACGTCGTCGATTTCGGCGCGGTCGAGGGCGGGGAGCCGCTGCAAGGCTCCGTTGATGGCGATTGCCGCGAGGTCGTCGGGGCGTGTGGTCGAGAGCGCGCCTTTGGGGGCGCGACCGACCGGAGTGCGAACGGCGCTGACGATAACGGCTTCCGGCATGGGGAATGCTCCTTCGGATTTGGTCTGGCGCGGTAGACGCTACTCCGGCATCTCCAGCACAATCCAGGCGGTTTTCAGATAGAAGTGGTAGACGGTTCGGCCTTCGACGGCGGTGTCGGCCAGGGCGTCGTGGTCGAGGCGCGCGGGGCGATGCGGCATGCCGGACTGGGCGGCGCGAATCTGTTCGGGCGTAGCGGGGTCGATGCCCCAGTTGAAGCCGAGAACGCCGTTGGGGTCGTGAGCTTGCAGCCGGGCGGTTTCGGGCGCGGTGGACAGCACCAGCAACTCGGTGGGAGCGCTGGAAAAGTAGACCAGCAGCGAGACCGTTCCGCGCCCCGAGCCCGATTCCGAACAGAGGACCGCCCAATCGGAGGAGCCGGCGCGCTGTAGGCTGGCGTGGACGACGTTCTCGGGGCGATGGGCCTCGTAGGTTT
>JBEKPI010000235.1:0-4500 GCA_049520855.1 Occallatibacter sp. | reverse complement strand
CCGGTTTGGTACCCCCAGTGGTAGTCATCAGACCAGGAACCGCCCGGCCAGCGAATCGCCTTGACGCCCGCCGCTTTAAATGCCGAATTGATCGAGTTCGCGTTGGTAGACCAGTCGTACCAGGCGGCCAGGTTCATGCCCAAAAGCTGATCGGTAACCGCAATGCCGGGGCTCGCAGGGTTCACTGACACTGTCGTGACAGCGGGATTGACCGTAACAGTCGCTGTCGCCGTGATCGCGCTGCCGCTGGCTGGCGTAACCGTCAGCGTATAGGTGGTGGTCGCCGCCGGGGTCACCGTGACCGCCGTTCCGCTCGTCGCGGTTAGATTGCCCGGGGTAATCACGCCCGTGCCGTTAGCAAACACTCCTGTCAGCGTAGCGCTCTGGCCTGCCGTGATGGTGGCCGGGCTGGCCACGAAACTGGTGATGGTCGGCGCCGGGTTCACGGTGATGGTGGTGGTCGCAGTCACGGCCGCCCCACTGGATGGAGTCACAGTGAGGGTGTAGGTCGTCGTCGCCGTCGGCGTTACAGTCACAGCAGTTCCGCTTGTAGCCGCAATGTTGCCGGGAGTAATCACGCCTGTTCCGTTGACGAACACTCCTGTCAGGGTCGCGCTTTGTCCGGCCGTGATCGTCGCTGAACTGGCAGTGAAGCTGCTGATCGAAGCCGCTGGAGGCGGAGGCGTCGAGCCCGACGAACCACCGCAGCCAATCAAACCTGCCGGCGCTATGCACAGAGCCGTGGCCCACGTTGCGAAAACACAAGACCGTTTCATAAGTTTTCCTGTGAAAAAGAAATTGGTTATCTTTCCTGCCCGGCAATAATAAGTCTTCTTCGCAATTTGGTAAATCGATTTCGTCACACTACTGAAATCTCTGCCGCAGGCCGATGTTAGAGGCCTCTATTCACAATGCTTTACAGATTCTGGCGACGGGCAGACGTAGGCAATTCGACTCAGCGCATCGCGAGTCGCAGGAACGGGATCGGGAAACCCGGATGGCTTACGACGCCAGCGCGCGGATGGCGGAGACGCCTGCGCCCAGTAGGGCCGTGGCGTCATCGGGCTCCAGCACTTCCAGCGAGAAGCTTTGCAGCGAGCTCATCTTCACCATGGATTCAATATGCGCGCGGAGTAGGGGAATCTCAAGGAAGTGCGCATTGTGGCCGGTGAAATAGAAACGTCCCGGTCCAGCAAGGTGGATGAAGGAAGCGGTTGCCGCAGCCAGGGCGCGGTGCCATAGATCAACAAACTCGCGGCAGCGCGAATCGCCCTGTTTGGCCTGAGCAAACACTTCCTCAGGTTCCAGGTCAAGAAAGCGCATGCGCATGGCGCGGTAGCCCATGATGCCTTCCAGGTGGCCTAAGCCCCCGCATCCGCAATAACGCTCCTTGGGATCAAGGGTCACGGTCACGTGGCCCCCCTCCCAGATGCCATCAAAATACGGCCAGCGGCCATAGCCTATGCCGTTGCCGAGGGTCCATACGCGCGTCAGCTTGTTCAGTTGCCCCCGGGTTGCGGCTACACCGGCGGCAATGGCGTCGGCGTCATTGGCAATGTGAACCGGGGCGCTGATGCCGCGCGCGCTGAGGGCCCTGGTCAGCTCCTCGGCCATGCGCATCCCTTTTATCTGGGTCAGGTTGGGTGAATCTTCCACGATGCCATAGCGAATAATGCCGGGAACGGCGACGCCGACCGCATCCACAGCGCCCTGCCCGTTTCCGGCAAGGACGGCGATTTCGTTAGCCAGGAGCTCGACGAGTTCGCCCCCGGGGATCGCAATCAGCGAGTCCAATTCGTGCGTGTCCGTGGGATAGCGGCGGAGTTCGCTGCTGAGCCGCTGGTCTTCAAGCCTGCCAGCCACAATGTGTTCGGTCATCACAACGCCGATAGCGGTCGTCATTTGCGCCCTCCTTGGGGCCGGCCGGAATCTCAATCCGGTGGGGAACGGTCACCCCGTGAGTCAAATCCCCGAAAAGCATAACTCAGGGCTTAAAGCCCCGTCGATTCGCCCACAGCTCAACCAACCTGGTAGCGGTTCAGACGCCCAACGCCGTTGAAGGCTGCTACCTTGTAACACTCGGCGAGGGTGGGGTAGTTAAAGACGGCGTCAATGAAGTAATCCACATTGCCGCCGAGGACCATGACAGCCTGCCCAATGTGGACCAGCTCGGCCGCGCCCTCGCCGATAATATGCACGCCTAAAACCTTGCGTGTATCGCGGTGGAAGATAAGCTTGAGCCTCCCAGTGGTATCCCCGCGAATCTGTCCCCGCGCGGTCTCGCGGTAGTAAGCCATTCCCACTTCGTAGGGAACATCCTCATCAGTCAACTGCTCTTCGGTCTTGCCAATAAAGCTGATCTCCGGAATGGTGTAAATGCCGTATGGATAGAAGCTGGGGTTGGAACTGGTTGCCGTGTCGTCGAACGCGCGCGCAGCGGCAATTCGTCCTTGCTCCATGGAGACAGAAGCCAGCGAGGGGAAACCAACCACGTCGCCGACGGCGAAGATGTGGGGTACCTTGGTCTGGTAGTGCTCATCAACTGGGATACGCCCGCGGTTATCTGCCTCAAGCCCCGCTGCGGCAAGGTTTAGATCGTCAACCGCGCCCTGTCGGCCAATGGCGTACAGCAGGGCGTCTCCAGATACGCGCTTCTTGCTTTCCAGGTTGGCCACGACAGTGGCGTCGGGCAGCTCCTCCACACTCTCCACCTCTTCCCCAAGGCGGAGAGTCACGCGCGCGTCGCGCAGGTGATAGCTGAGAGCCTCAATAATCTCGCGGTCGGCGAACTCAAGCAGACGGTCGCGCTTCTCAATCAGCGTCACGCGCACGCCCAGCACAGCGAACATGCAGGCGTATTCCACGCCAATCACGCCGCCGCCCACCACGATCAGGGTGCGGGGAAGCGTAGGCAGGTCCAGCACCTGGTCGCTGTTGATAATGGTGCGGCCGTTGATGGGCACCTTGGCGGAGGCGGCTGGCTTTGTGCCCACGGCGATGATGATGCGCTCGGCATCGATGGTGGAGTCGTTCTGCGGGCCTTCTACGCGGATCTGGTGCGGATCGACGAAGCGGGCAATGCCGTGGAAAACATCGATGCCATTACGCGAAAGCTGCGCCTCCGTAACATCGACCTCAGTCTTGATTACTCCCTGGACGCGGAAGGCGAGGTCCGCCATCGTAATCTTTTCCTTGACCCTGTAGTTCATGCCGTACACCGTGCGGTAGTTGTAGCCGGAGAGATGCATAACGGCTTCGCGCATGGTCTTCGAGGGGATGGTTCCAGTGTTCACGCAGACCCCACCGACCACGGAGCGGGCCTCGACCACGGCCACTCGCTTTTTATTCTTGGAGGCGGCAACGGCGGCTCGCTGCCCGGAGGGGCCGGAACCGATAACGGCCAGGTCATATTTGACGGCGCTCATTCTTTGGTGTCTCTCCCTCAACCGGAGGCTACCATACAGCAGGGCGGGCGGTGGGAGGCAAGTTGTATGAATTCTGAATGCAGAGGGTAACGCTATGGGGCAGGGAAGATTGCAAGGAAAGCTGCTGGCGGACCGGAATTCTCAGCGTCTGGCTTGGGCGCGAAGACGCGGACTGTTTGAAGCCCGCCCTGGGGTGCGGACAACGGGACGACCCGGCAGTCGCACCCCAGGACGGGCTTGATGTATGCAGGGCTTCCTTATCTCATGAAGGTGCGGAAGTAGTCGACCGAACCCTTGATTTGTGCATCGGTCAGGTCGCCTTTGTAAGGCTGCATCTTGCCTATGCCAACACGGACCATTTGAATCATTTGCGGCTCGGTGAGTTTCAAAACCTCGGGATCGGTCACCGGTTTTACCTTCATGATCCTGCCAATTCCAGAGCTGGCCAGGCCGTTTGGACCATGACAGCTCAGGCATCTCTGTTTGTAAAGGCCTTCCCCGGATGACTGGGCGAAGACGGTGGCGCATGCAAATGCGGCGGCCACAGCAAAGGTCGTGAACGATCGAATCGTGTGGGTCATTCAAAGACTCCTGTTGGATTTTCAAAACCGGTCCGCAGCATTTTCGAAATGCTATGGACCGAAACTTCACACTCAAGCGGCTTTCTCCTGAACCGCGGCCCCTAGCCGGAAGCGCTCTAATAGTGCGCGGGCCTCATGGAAGGATTAAGCGATGGCTGGTTCTTCCCGGCGAAGGAGCCTCCCGGCTGCCTTTCTTCGGTGAGACGGAACTGACGGATCATCCCGTCGAGGTCGTTGGCCAGCGATCCCAGGTTCTTGAGGGCTTCAACGGCTTCTTCTGCGCCCTGCGCATTTTCCACGGACAACTGGGAAATCTGGCCGGCGGACTCGGCAATCTCGCTCGAGGCGGAGGTCTGTTCCGTGGCCGCCGTCGCGATCATCTGAATCTGGTGCTCCACTTGTTTTGAGGACTCGATAATCGCTTCAAGGCTTTGCCGGGCATTGGCGGTTTCTCCCATGCCGGCTTCAACGGCGGTACGGCTCTCCTGCATCAC
>JBEKPI010000234.1:0-4510 GCA_049520855.1 Occallatibacter sp. | reverse complement strand
GTCTTCGACCGGCGGCGAGCTGCGTCCTGGGATCGTACACCGGCTGGACAAGGACACCAGCGGCCTGATTGTGGTGGCCAAGAACGACCGCGCGCACGCGGCGCTGGGAGAGATGTTTGCGAGCCGCCGCATCAAGAAGACCTACATCGCGCTGGTGCAGGGATCTGTGGAGCGGGACAAGGGAACGATCAACGCCGGCGTGGGCCGCGATCCGGTGCGGCGGACGCGCATGACCGCGCAGCCGCAGCAGAACGCGCGCTCGGCCGTCTCTCATTACCAAGTCGTCCGGCGGCTCGCGAATCGTTTTGGCAAGTTCACGCTGGTGCGGGTGCGCATCGAGACGGGCCGGACGCACCAGATCCGCGTGCATATGGCTTCGATCGGCCACCCGGTGGTGGGAGACACGCTCTATGGCGGTGCGGGCCAACTCACCGACCAGGTGGCGTCGCAGGCTGCGCAGTCCAAAGCCGCGCGGCGCAAGGCGGAACCTGAAAAGCTCAGGCTGGGACGAAATTTTCTTCACGCAGCGAAGCTGGAATTCGCACACCCCAGGACGGGCAAGGTGCTGGAACTTGAGGCGCCGCTGCCGGAGGAACTGGAGGGGTTTCTGAGCCGGTTGGAGGGCGCCGCACACGGCCCGGGCAGCGAATAACGGGTTGAGCGGATTGGGAAAGTTGCAGGCGTATGCGGTTGGTCAGGTTCGATTGATAAAATGAGGTAGCTATGAACAGAAAGATTACAGGTTTCATTCTTGCGGCGGCGTTTTCGGCCACCGCATTGGCAGCGCAGCAACCCGCAACCCCGCCGGTGACGCCGCCCACGCAGACACCGGCTGCCCCGCAGACCACAGCCCCATCCGGCCAGGCTCAGACGGAAGAGACTCCCACGATCGTTCATCTGGGCGTCAATGAGGTTAACCTCATTTTCACCGTTACTGACAAGCATGGGCGCTACATTCCCAACCTGCAGCAAAGCGACTTTGCGCTGCTCGACGACCAGAAGGCGCCGGAGAAGGTCAACTCCTTCCACCAGCAGATCAACCTGCCGTTGCGGGTGGGGATCGTTATCGACGCCAGCACGTCGATTCGCTCCCGGTTCCAGTTCGAACAACAGTCCGCGACCGAGTTTCTGTTGCAGATTCTAAAGTCCCGCAGCGACCGCGCCTTCGTGATGGGGTTCGATGTAACGCCCACGGTGACGCAGGACTGGACCAACAACATTGACGCCCTGGAGACGGGCGTGAACCGGCTGCGGCCCGGCGGCGGCACGGCGCTATTCGACGCGGTCTATACGGCGTGCAGGGACAAGTTGCTCACAGAGCGCGGACCCGAGCCGGTGCGCAAGGCGATGGTGCTCATCTCCGACGGAGACGACAACCAAAGCCGTGTGCATCCCGACGAGGTCATCAAGGAGTGCGAGCGGGCGGAGACCATCATCTATGCCATCAGCACCAACTGGACGCCGAGCCGGGGCAAGGGCGACGCGGTGCTGACCCAGATGTCGGAGTCCACCGGCGGCCGGGTCTTCTTTCCGCCCTCGGTCGAGGAGATGTCAAACAGCTTCAAGGACATCGAGGAAGAGCTGCGCAGCCAATACGCGCTGACGTATACGCCCGCCGACTTCAAATACGACGGATCTTTCCGCACCATCTATCTTTATTGCAACGACCGGCGCTACCAGGCGCGCGCCAAGAAGGGGTATTTCGCGCCACGGCAGTGAACCCTTGAGAACAGCGGAAACGCTGGATTAGGCAAGGAGCTTCTGAGCGCCGGAAGTCCTTTCGCCGCGTTCAGTCTGGGCCGCGGCCGCTGCTGAGCGCGAGTATTTAAAGAGCGATCAGGTGTTCCACCCATTCGATCAATCGAAAATGGCTGCATGTACCGATTCAGGACGCACCCCCATCTGCTTGTCCGGATTTGATCCATCTTTCGATTCTTTCTGCATCAATCTCACCGGTTTCCCCGGATACGCGATGAAATGGAAGAGGGCGATTCCGAGAGTTCTCCAATCTGGGTTGCCTGCTGGGGTTTTGGGTAACCGCCAGTGGCCAACGCACAGAGACGAGAAGGAACGTTGGGAGTCGGCCAAGCCGCGGGAAAGTTACGTGGACTGGGGGAAATGCGGTGATCCGGCAGGCGATATCGTGCGACATCTGCGGAACGGAGAAGAAGCAGACGAACCACTGGTTTGTGGCTTATGACCAGGGCGGGGAGCTGCGGGTGAGCGGGTGGAATTCGCGCAACCGGCTGCGTCCCGGGATGAAACATTTGTGCGGGCAGACCTGCCTGCACAAGCTAGTGGACGAATTCGTGGCCGGTGCGCTGGCGGTGCGAGTGCAGGCGGGCACAGCTGACGACGGCGTGGTGGTGGAGCAGGCGGTGGCCACCGATACCAGCCTGACTTCCAACGCGGCATATGTCGAGGCGGAGTCGTCCGCGCGGGTTTTGACGCCGCCAGAGCTGATTATGCCAAAGCGGCCTCCGCTCAGGGCTCAGGGTGAACTGGTCGCCATGCCGCCAGCGTTGCAAGCCGCGGAGCCCGCCGTCCCCGACGAGCCGCCTCGCTCTGCGCCGCGCAACGCGCGCGCCCAAGCCTGGGAACGGGAACGGGAGCGGGAGCGGGAACTGCGCGCCGCCGAGCGCCGTCCGGGCATCAGCGGCCGGCGACGTTCGGTTTCCTGACCGGAGCCGGGAGAGCGGGAGGCTGATGTGTGGGTGGACCTGCTGCTGGCATTTCTTGTTGTTCTTCCGTTGATGCCCTGGAGCCGAGCCGATCGGAACGGTCCCTGGACCATCCGTTCAGGAGCAGGTGACACGCGGTCTATTCTCTTGCCGGTAACGCCTCAAACAACGCCAGGAGTCCGGCCTCGTCGATCACGGGAACATTGAGTTCTCGGGCCTTGTCGAGCTTGGAACCGGAATCCTCGCCGGCAACTAGGTAGCTGGTCTTCCTGCTGACCGACCCGGCGGTCTTGCCGCCTGCGGCTTCAATCCGTCGCTTGGCCTCATCGCGGGTGAGCGTTGGCAGCGTTCCTGTAAGCACAAAGGTCAATCCCGCAAGCTGAGCCGAGCGTTGCTTCTTCTCCGCGGTCATATCCACGCCGGCGTCTTTGAGGGCTTGGATGAGAGCCAGATTGGCGGGCTGGGCAAAAAACTCGAGGATCGCCTGCGAGATACGCGGGCCGACTTCTTCCACGCGCTCCAGTTCTTCGGCGGTTGCTCGTTCAATAGCTTCGATGGAGCCGAATTCCTCAGCCAGCAATTCGGCGGTGCGCTCGCCAACGAAGCGGATGCCCAGGCCCATCAAGACGCGCGCCAGACCAGCCTTTTTCGATCGCTTAATCTCCGCCAGCAGCGTGCGCGCCGACTTCTCTGCGAACCGCTCAAGGGCAACCAATTGTTCTCCAGTCAGCGAGTACAGATCCGCGACACTCTTTACCAGGCCGCGGTCCAACAACTGCTGCACGGCTGCCTCGCCAAGGCCCTCAATGTTCATGACGCCGCGGCTCCCGAAATGGAGCAGCGTCTCACGCAGCTTTGCGGGGCAATCGGCGTTTACGCAGCGCCAGTCCACTTCGCCCTCCGCGCGGACTACCGGATTGCCGCACTCCGGACAGTCAGAGGGATAGGAGAATCGTCTCGTTCCACGCGGATGGCCGGCGTCTTCAATGACCTCGACGACTTTGGGGATGACATCGCCGCCGCGTTCGACCTTTACCCAGTCGCCGATAAGCAGCCCCATTCGCTCAATGAACTCGGCGTTGTGGAGGGTGGCGCGGCTCACGGTGGTGCCCCCGATGAAGACTGGGGTCAGTATGGCCGTGGGCGTCAGTTTGCCGGTGCGGCCCACCGTGATCAGGATGTCATTCACCTGGGTAATCCCCGACTTTGCCGTGAACTTGTAGGCGATGGCCCAGCGTGGGGCGCGGCCGGTGTACCCCAGCCGCTGCTGGGTGGCGTGGGAGTCGACCTTGAGCACCACGCCGTCGATCTCGTACCCGAGGGTGGCGCGGTCGGCCTCCGCCTGATCGATGAAACGGGTCATCTCTTCGATCGAGGAGACCAGCTTGCGGTGGCGATTGACGCGGAAGCCGAGGGCTGCCAACGCATCGAGCGTCGCCCGCTGACCTTGCGGCCAGTAATCGCCTTCGACGAGCAGGAAGTATGCGTAGAAGTCCAGGCGGCGATTGGCGACGATTTTGGGCTCGAGGGTGCGCAGGGTTCCGGCGGCGGCGTTTCGAGGATTGACGGCCGGAGGCAGCCCCTCGCGCCCGCGCTCCTCGTTGAGGCGCAGGAATGCAGCCTCAGGCATCACCGCTTCGCCGCGGACTTCAAAAGCGGGGGGCAGGCCGACGGCCGTCAGTTGGGCCGCGGAGATGGCGAGCGGGACGCTGCGGATAGTGCGGATGTTGGAGGTGACGTCTTCGCCGGTCTGGCCGTCGCCGCGGGTTATGGCGCGGGCGAGGCGCGCGCCGCCGATCCCATCCGGCGCGGCTTCATAATGCAGGGCT
>JBEKPI010000233.1:0-4520 GCA_049520855.1 Occallatibacter sp. | reverse complement strand
CACGGCGGCCGCCGGCGTGGTGAAGAATCGCGGCAACATCTGGATCTGGTACACGGACGACGAGCGCCACCTGCCCGTCCAGATGCGCGCCCGCCTCTTCTGGGGCACCATCACCTTCCGCCTGACCGGGAACGAGAACAAGTAGAAACGGCAAGCCCCCAGCCCGACGCCCAAAGGGACCCGCCTTCGGGTGCCAGAGGTCCAGGTGGGCTGACAATGCCTTAAAGCGTTTTGGATTCAAGTGTTAAGACGACCGAGGGTGCCCCATCATTGAATCGCTTTTGATTCAAGGGTGGGAGACAACAGGTCCATTTCAGCCATAAACAACAAGACCGAAAGCGCTCTAGCGGCCCGAGCTGCCAAACCCCTTCGCGGCGCGCGCCGAGTCTTCCAGGTTTTCCACGGTTTCCACAGCTCCGGTGAGCACCGGAACCGGAATCATCTGGGCGATCTTTTCGCCGGCCTTCAGCTCGATGGCTGATTCGCCCAGGTTGGTCATCAGCACCAGGATTTCGCCCCGGTAACCCGCGTCAATCACGCCGCCGGTGGTGG
The DNA here is from genome assembly GCA_049520855.1 of Occallatibacter sp. Taxonomy (GTDB): domain Bacteria; phylum Acidobacteriota; class Terriglobia; order Terriglobales; family Acidobacteriaceae; genus Telmatobacter. The sequence continues at coordinate 3,968 of JBEKPI010000233.1, read as the reverse complement.
CAACGCCGCGGGACGCCATTGACGAGCGGTCGCGCACCAGCAGGCCCAGTGGTGCGCCGGTTTCAGGGTTCCGGGCCTCAACGGCGATTCCGGTTCTTACCTTGATCGTGGCGCGCGGCGTCAGCAACACGCCTTCCAGCGCAAAAAGGTCATAGCCCAGGTCCTCACCGGGATGGGCCACCACGGGCGCGCGCGCCCCCGCCTCCAACAGCTTCACTCGCAGCATGAATCCATGATAACGGAGCAGGGTTGCGAACAAGCGGCATCGGCAGCGCTGCTGACTTCGCCAAGAAATGGCCAGCCCCGGAAGGGAAGCTCTCCCGGCCGGGGCTGTCGTTGGTGCATCCAATCAATTCGGCAAAAGGACCTGTAAGCCGAATTCTGTCGTGTGCGGTCATTCCTCTAGACGCCGCGTTGCCGCGGACGTTCATCAGCGACCTACCCGGAGGTTTCGGACCTTGCATGGAGCAGCCTTGCGGCGCCGGGCCGGCACCGAACACGCACCTTGCTCCGGGCGCGCGTCTCCCTCCCTATTTGGTCTTGCTCCGTGTGGGGTTTACCCTGCCCCCGGCGTTACCGCCGGGGCGGTGCGCTCTTACCGCACCATTTCACCCTTACCCCGGCGCTGGAGTTTCCGCAACGGCGGGCGAACCCGGCAAGCCGGGCCAACTCGGGTATTGCGTTTCCAGGGCGGCCCTCGACCGGCTCCAAAGGAGACAGGCCGAGGGGTAGCCGAGGCGGTATCTTTTCTGTGGCACTGGCCGTCTGTGGGCTTTGAGGCCCACATCCCGGACGTTATCCGGCACACTGCCCTGCGGAGTTCGGACTTTCCTCCCCCGGCGGACTTCGCGTGAGCGAACCCTCCGGCAGCGACCGCCCAGTCCTCCTGCCAGGGTCTAGTTTACCTCGAATCGGGTTCCTCTACTGCTTCGGTCGTGGAACGGTCTGAATCCGCCGATGTTAAAAGCATGAGCCTAAGCCGTTTAAACATCTCCCGCCAGATCGAAGGCGCGCGACGAGCGCCCTAGTCTGAAAATCGAGGCCCGGCGCACCGATCCGTTTCGGATATGCCTCAGACGGCCTCATGGGGAAGAAGTGCCTCATTCTGCTTCCAGTTTGCAGGCGAAACCACAGGTTGCGACAGGCAAAGCAAGGCGGAACGATTTCAACTTCCGCGATCCCTTTGTCTACAATGGTTTTGACCACCATGCCCCCATCCAAATCAATGAACCAAACCATCACAAAGGATCTCATACGGCGGCTCGCCGGGGACCGTTACTTCGAGCGCGGCGTGAACTACTTCCGGCAGGGCAGGGTTGCCGAGCTTGAGGACTTTGGCGACAGCGTCGAGGCAATCGTCGAAGGCACTGAAGAATATGTGGTCAAGCTCACGGCCAAATCCGGCGATCTGGAACACGACTGCAACTGTCCGCTGGGGTTGGACGAAGAGTTTTGCAAACATTGCGTGGCTGTGGCGCTAGCCTGGCTGGATGCGCAGTCCACGGCCGTGCCCCAAAAGCCTGGCGGCCCAAAGAAAGCCGCTAACTCCACCAAGATCACCGCTGAAGATATTGCCGGCGCCTTGGACGCGGCCGACAAGGCAACGCTGGTCAAGTTGCTTCTGCAATGGTCCGAAGACAGTGCGGAGTTGCGGGAGAAGCTAACCCAGATTGCGGCCCGCCGCAAGGGGCCGGAGGCTGGGATTGCGCTGGCCAGAAAGACCCTGGAGAAGGCGATTCGCATCCGCGGTTTTGTTGATTGCCGCGAGGCGCGCACCTATGCCGCCGGGGTGGAGGCGGCTATCGATCTGGTCGAGGAACTCTTCAGAAGCGGCCAGGCAGTTGGTGTCATCGACCTGTGCGAGACCGGTGTGCGCTTGCTCTCGACGGCTATCGAGCAAATCGACGACTCCGACGGCTACATGACAATGCTGCTGGAGCGGCTTCAGGATCTGCATCTTCGGGCGTGTGCCGCGGCGAAGCCCGACGCGACGCTTCTGGCCCGCAAGCTTTTTCAAGCCGAGATGAGCGGCGGCTTTGGCGAGTGGAGCAATGCCGCGGAGAAGTATGCCGAGGTGCTGGGCGAGGAGGGGTTGGCGGCTTATCGCCGCCTGGCCGAAGCCGCGTGGGCCAAAGTACCGGAAAAGACGGAGCGGGGCCGCGATTCCGGAAGCGTGAGCCACTTTGCGATTACCAGAATCATGGAGGCGCTGGCCCGCCAGTCCGGCAATCTTGATGACCTTGTTGCAGTGCTCGAACGCGACCTGAGTTACGCAAACCAGTATCTGCGCATTGCCGGACTCTATCGCAAAGCGGGGGGCCATGAAAAAGCGCTGGCATGGGCGGAGCGTGGCATGAAAGCCGTGACGGGTTACGAGGGCGCCGCGCTGCGTATCTTTGTCGCAGAGGAATACCGGCACAACGACCGCCACGCGGACGCTCTGCGGATTATATGGATCGAGTTCCGTGACAGTCCTGGCCTGGAAACCTACAAGCGGTTGGAGGAGTTTGCCCGCGCTGCTGAGGACTGGGACGAATGGCGGGGCCAGGCACTGGCCCATGTGCGCAAAACGCTCGCTGGCGATCAACACAAGTCCCGCGGCAATGCGACAGCATTTGTGCAAAGTTGGCGCTTCCGGAAGCGCGACCGCTCCTTGCTGGTGGAAATATTTCTCTACGAACGCAAAGCCGACGAGGCGTGGGCTGAGGCTCAGGCCGGAGGATGCGGCGATACTCTGTGGCTGCATCTTGCGCAATTGCGCGAAAAACAACATCCTGCCGACGCTGCGGCGATCTATCTTCGACTCGCCGACCAGGATATTCTCCAGGCAACCGGCAACTACGACTCCGGCGTTGCGCTGCTGGAGCGCGCGGCGGCGGCGGCGCGCTCCGCGGGAGAGAGCGCTAAGTATGAAACCGAATTCGATGTGCTGCTGAAGAAATACAAAGCCAAGAGAAATCTGCAAAAGCTGGTCGCGAATCGGCGGCGCTTCCTCTATCTGGGCGCCCAGGCCCAATAGGCCGCCAAAGAGGAGACGGTGGCAGCTTCCCCTGGAGGAATTCAGAACGCCTCGGATTCCCGCAATCATTTGAATCGACAGGCAGCGTGTAGCCATCCATACCCTGCGGAGAGTATTCTTCGCCATTACAGCCAAGCATGGCCCGGCTCCCGGCTGATTCATCCCCGGATTCATCTCATCGCTCGCCTCGAAACAAGGAGAAGACAATGAAGATTGTTGCAACCATCGCACGTCTGCTGCTGGGACTGATGTTTCTGGTCTTCGGCCTCAATATGTTCCACAATTTCATTCCCATGGGGCCGATGCCGACTGGGCTGGCCGGGCAGTATATGGCCGCCCTGTTTGCCGCGCACTACTTTTACGTGGTGGGCGCGATTATGGTTCTCTCCGGGAGTCTGCTGCTGGTGAACCGGTTTGTGGGGCTGGGGTTGACGCTGCTTGGTCCCGTGCTCTTCAACATTCTTGTGTATCACCTGCTGATGAACCCGGGTGGCATTGGAATGGGCGCGTTTGCGACGCTTCTTTGGCTGCTGGTCAGCTGGGAGCATCGGATAGTGTTTGAAAGGCTCTTTGCGTCGCGGCTCGAAGAATGAAGGTGTCGCCGAGTAAGGGCTGCCCGGATGAGGACTGAGGGTTGCTGGCTACAATCAAGCTAGCAATGATTCAGTACCTCTATCTCGGCCGCGTTGACTACAGCGAAGGGTTGCGCTTGCAAGCGGAGATTGCCGGGCTGCTGGCGGAGGGGCGCGTGCCGAACGTGCTCCTGCTGCTGGAGCACCCGCCGGTGCTCACGCTGGGCCGCAACGCCAACCGCTCCAACATCCTCGCCTCCGACGAGCTGCTCGCCAGCCGTGGCGTCGCCGTGCACGAAATCAACCGCGGCGGCGACGTGACCTATCACGGGCCGGGCCAGTTGGTGGGCTACCCCATCTTCGACCTGCGCACCCTG
>JBEKPI010000232.1:0-4525 GCA_049520855.1 Occallatibacter sp. | reverse complement strand
TTGGTCGTGAACGGGGCTAACGTCACGGCATTGGGACTGGCCGTCGAGCACTTTCAGGGAGAGCAGGTCGTGTGGAACGGCAACGGCGGCGAAACCATCTTCTATCAGAGCGAAATGCCCTATGACGTTCCCAGCCAGGCTGCGTGGATGAACGGCACTGTGGACGGTTACGCCTCCTACAACGTCTCGCCGTCGGTTACAAGTCACAAGGCTTACGGCCTTGGCGTTTATTCCTACTTTAATCAGGGAGTAGCAATCATCGCAAACAGCGGGATAGCCGCTCCGGACGTCACCGGAGTCTCATTCACCGATTCGGCGTCCGTGTGGCTGGCCGGGAGCGGCCAAATCACCTACAACATCGCTACCAACACCCCCGGAGTAACCGACAATGCGGGCACCCTGGTAGAGGGACCATTGGATACCGCATCCGGACCCTCTACCAACGTCAGCGATGTAGGCTCCTGGATCGGAACTGGCACTGGCGGCGGAACAACGACGACTGCAACACCCACCTTCAGTCCAGCTGCGGGAACGTATACCAGCTCGCAGAGCGTCACGATCAGCGACACGACCTCTGGCGCGAAGATTTACTACACCACCAACGGCACCACTCCGACGACCTCCTCGACGCTCTACTCCGCGGCAATCACGGTGAGCGCAACCGAGACCATCGAAGCCATCGCTGCAGCAAGCGGCGATTCGAATAGCGCGGTCGCCTCTGCTACTTACACCATTTCGAGCGGTAGCAGCGGTGGTAGCGGAAACTTTACCGTCACGAACAATTGCAGTTACACCATCTACCCTGGCATCTATCCGGCCACCTATGACAATGGCGGATGGACAATGACCGCCGGCTCCTCGGTCAGCTTCACCCTCGCCGCTGGTTGGAATGGCCGCATCTGGGGCCGCAAGGGATGCAACACCGCCAGTCCCGCCGTTTGCACCACCGGCTCTTGCGGCGGCACCGGATTGCAATGCGCCGGCACCACGGGCGTTGCTGGCACCTCGCTGGCCGAATTTAACCTGGATGCATCGGGGGGCATCGACTGGTATGACGTAAGCTATGTGGACGGCTTCGACAATCCTATCGGCGTCGTAATCTCCAACACCAGCTGCGCTTCGCCCAATACCTGCACCACGGGTCCGCTCACCAGTTGCAATAGCAGCTTGGTGGCCGATGGCGGCGCGGATTGCCTCAGCCCCTGCACCGCGACCGGCAACGCCCAGTTCTGCTGTGCTGGCGCCTATGACACCAGCGCCCTCTGCATCGTGGCGAATTGGCCTGCCGCGGACCAGTCGTATGTCACCAACATTCACAACGACTGCCCCAACGAGTACGCCTACGCGTACGACGATCCAGTCGGCCTGCACCAATGCGCGACCGGCTCTAACTACACCATCACCTTCTGCCCGAACGGCAGCGGCAGCACGGGTGGAACAACGACGACTGCGACACCCACCTTCAGCCCAGCGGCGGGAACGTATTCCAGCGCACAGACCGTCGCGATCAGCGACACGACCTCTGGCGCGAAGATTTACTACACCACCAACGGCACCACTCCGACGATCTCCTCGACGCTCTACTCCGCAGCAATCACGGTGAGCGCAACCGAGACCGTCGAAGCCATCGCTGCAGCAAGCGGCGATTCGAATAGCGCGGTCGCCACTGCTGCTTACACCATCTCGACCAGCGGCGGATCAACACTCGCCAACGGCACTTACACCGTGACCCCGCAGAACGCCACCGCTCTGCGCCTGGATGACTCAGGCGCCAAGACCACGACCGGAAACCCGATCATTGTCTATACCTCCAACGGCACAGGCGCGCAAAACTGGGTGACAACCAATAGCGGCGTGACACCGGCCGGCTATTACAACCTCGCCACGGAGGGCGCGTATTGCATGACGGTTTCGGGAACCACCAGCGGTTCGGCAGTGGTTCTGGATCCCTGCGCCGGCACCACGGCGCAGGCCTGGGAGGCAGTGGCATCGGGCAGCTTCTACGTCCTCCATCCCGGCAACAACACAGCCCTTTGCCTTACTGCCAGCGGGACGACCTCGGGCAACGCTGTTGACGTGGACACTTGCAGCGGCGCCACCAGCCAGGAGTGGGCGTTCTAGCTAGTATCTGTTTGTCCTCTACGGGTGCGGGAGACGAGACTCTCCCGCACCATTTTTTTGCCTGGCGCCCCATATCTGGCGCTGTCATCCTGAGCGAGCGTAGCGAGTCGAAGGACCCGCTTCTTGGTGTCATCGCGCCAAAGGTGGTCAGCCACTCACCCCAACAGGCCCCGTCGCAGGTCTTTCGTTATAGCGGAACCAGAATTGGTATCCGCCGAAGCCAAGGCACTCAAGTTGACGCGACCAACAGGGAGCGGCAACCCTCCACGGAACTCAATAGGGCATAGTCATTCTGGTTCCGCTCTAGCCGAGCCGCAGAGCCTGCCTGGAGCGAAGCCGAAAGGTGTTTGCAGATAATTACGATCAGTTGGCGCACAGTGGAAGTAGTCAGCAGAACGGGGCCTTACTAAGGCCCTCATCCCTAATCCCTAACCCCTGCAAGGAGACGCCATGAGCAGCATCTTTCTCAATTTTTCCTGTGAAACTGTGGGTCTATAGTTAACCAACGCAAAAATAAAAGACTTACAAGATTCCACCTCACAGAAACTGTGAATCTGTGAAACTGTGCCCGCCCCAAGCTGCGACGTGTGAACACCGTCGGCGAACTGACCAGCCCAGCCTACGACAGCAACTTCCTCCTGGAGATCAGCCGCGGCGATGTTTCCGGTGGAACGGTGAGCTATGAACTCGGAGCCTCGGCCTTCGATTCCATCGAGTTGCGCGATGGCAGCGTACTCAACGGCGATCTGGTCTCCATCTCAGGAATGGACGTGGAGATTCGCGTCGGAGGCAACATCCAGCACATCGACCGCAACAAGATCAAGCGCGTCATGCTCACTCAGCGCGAAGCTCCGATTGCGAACCTGCCACCCGCAGCCGCGCCCGCCCCATAGGCCGGAGCTTCCAGATCCCGGTTTGGGCCCTGGAAGCCACGAGGTTCGTCTTGCGCCGCACTCTAGTGGAAGAAGCCCAATAGATAAAGCACAAACAGAATCAGCAGAATGGTGCCGAGCCCGATGCCTCCGCCTCCAGCGTAGCCCCAGCGGCTGTAGCCGTAGTAACCTCCGCCTCCGCCGAAAACCAGCACCAGAACAATAATCAGAACGACGATCAGCATTTCACGTCTCCTTCTCCCGCTTCTGGAGTCTTCCACGCGGCAACCGAAGACGCTGAGCAATCGGATACATAAAAAACACCGGTTGATTGCGATCTGTTCGGGACGCAGGATTGCATCCTGCGCTCAAAGGCACTACCGCGTCGCCCGCCTGCAAACGCCAAGCCGGGCCGCGGCGATTTCTGCTACCCTTTTCTACGCATGGAGTTTGAGAATCTTCGCATCGAAAAAAGTCCGCCGCTGGCTCGGGTCACGCTCGACCGGCCCAAAGTCCTCAACGCGCTCAGCGCCGGGATGCTGGGTGAGATGGCGCAAGCCTTTGAGGATCTGGCCGCCGACACCGCAGTGCGCGTCATCCTGCTGGCCGGCGCGGGCGGCCGGGCATTTGCCGCCGGAGCCGATATTCGCGAGCTGGCCGCGCTGACCGCCGCGGAGGGCCGCGCCTATGCGCTTCGCGGGCAGGACGTTCTGCGGCGCATTGAGACGCTGGGCAAGCCGGTGATCGCTTGCATTCAGGGCTTCGCGCTGGGCGGCGGCTGCGAGCTGGCCATGGCCTGCACCGTGCGTCTGGCCGCCGACGATGCCCGCTTGGGCCAGCCGGAGGTCAAACTGGGCGTGATGACCGGCTTTGGCGGCTCGCAGCGGCTCACACGGCTGGTGGGCCGCGGCGCGGGGCTCAAACTGCTGTTGACCGGCGCTGCCATCGACGCGCAGGAGGCGCTGCGCATCGGCCTGGTCGATGAAGTGGTCCCCGCCGCCGGGCTGATGCAGCGCGCCGAGGCTCTGGGGCGAGAGATCGCCGCCAACGCTCCGCTCGCGCTGGCTGAAACGCTGCGCGCCGTCGATGATGGCATCGACCTGCCGCTCGACTTCGCCTTGCTCCGCGAGGCCGTCCACTTCAGCCACCTGTGCGGCACCGCCGATAAGAACGAAGGCATCCAATCCTTCCTGGAAAAGCGGTCGCCCGTCTGGAAGGGCGAATGAAACCGCGGCGCCGCTCCTGTTATTCTTGAAGCGTGATTCAGCACTCAAGATTCAAGGGATTGGCGGCGATGGGACTGCTGTTGGCGGTTGCGCTGGTCGCTTGCCACAAGGAAGAGCAGGCGGTTGTGGGCGTGGCCCAGAACGCGGTCAAAGCCGAGCAAAAGGCCCAGGCCGCTGCAACGGTGACAGCCACCGAGCGCGACCGGCAGCGCGCCGCGCTGGCAACGATTCCGCTGCCCACCAAGAGCATGTATGTGGACGTGCATGAGCCGGGCGCGTGGGCCAATCCGTTTCTTTCGGTGGACG
>JBEKPI010000231.1:0-4540 GCA_049520855.1 Occallatibacter sp. | reverse complement strand
CAGTCCACGCCGCCGCCGCCGCCCCCCGCGAAGGAGATGTTGGGGGTCTGGTTCTCGCCGCCGGTATGTTCGCCGCCCAGCAGTCCACGAACAAAGCCGTCGAAGTTCTTGAACATAGTGAAGTGCAGCACCGGGCCAAAGAGGACCGTATCGACCGTTGGGCTGCCGGGATTGCCCGCGGAGATGGGCGTCGAGTAGCCCGCCCCATCGGCGGTAAGGCCGAAGTACCTGCCCCAATCGCGGGTCAATGACATGTTGATGCCCTGCAATCCGTAGCGCGATTGGTTCACCTGGTTGAGGCTGGTGTAGCCGTAGCCGATGAAGGCTTCCCATTTGTAGGTGGGTTCAGTTTGCTCGGCGCGTGCGGGCCGATCCGGGGCAATCTGGCTGGTGGCCGCCAGGGGCAAGAACGCGGCCGGAACCATGGCCAGAATAAAAAGCAACAACTTGCTCTTCAATGTGGGACTCTCCTCGATGGCTTGCTGTTCTATTTTATCGCTCCGGGGTTTCGCCCCTTCGGGCAGCCGCGCAATCCGTTTCGGCTATCCCATAGACGCTTCTCTCCTAGATTATCCTCTCCAGCCGGGTTCGATGAAGTTGGGGCTGTATTCCGGTTGCTGGATCGCGATCAGCGGCCGGCCACCGGAACGCTTTCGGAGAGCCGTACCAGCTTGCCGGAGCTCTCCGTCACGGTGACGGCGATTCCCTGAGACAGATAGCGCGCAAAGGCCTCGGGCCGGGTACGATCCAGATCCCATCCGTCCTCGATGGCCATCACGGTGTATTCGCCCGGCGCAACATCGCGCAGCGAAAAGCTGCCATCGGAGTCCGACTGGTCGATGCGGAGCCGGGCCCGGAAGGCCGCTGGATCCTTGGGAACGAGCGCAATCAACGCTCCGGCTCGCCCTTTGCCCTCTTTGCGGGCAAAGCCCTCGACGCGGGTATCGCTGTCGCTGAGGGTCACGGTAAGCGAGACAGGCTTGTCGCGGACTGTGATCAGATTGCCGGCGTTGGCTTTGCCTGCCGAGGCCGTCGAGACGACGGTTATTTGTCTGCCCGGACCGGCAGGGTCGCCACCCCAGGCCAGCAGTTCCCATTTTCCCGGCTGAACGGAGGGGAAGCGGAAACTGCCTTGGTTGCTGGTGGCGAATTTTGGCTCCGTTGGATGCGCGGTATCCAGAGGGCTGAGAATCAGCGTCAATTTGCCCGTCAGCGGCGCTCCTGAGGCGATTCGCGTGGTTCCGGAGATCGCAACCGAAGGCGTGCCGAGACTGGGGTCCACCTGCTGGCTGGCGGTGGCGTCCAGTTCCGTGACGCGCGGCGGATTGCCCTGTGTCAGCTCATAGTGGCCGGGGGCGACGCCGGTGAATTCGGCCATCTTCGACTGAGGCGAAGTCGAGACAGGGCCGCGGCCAGAGGGAATCTGAGAGCCAAAGATTGTCTGCTCCAGCGTGAGCCCGGCCATCCCCTCATTTGACGCGGTTGGCGCTTGCACGGACAGGCGCAGCGACGGGACCGCGCGGAGGTTGAGGTTGGCTTCTTCGCGGCTGCCGCCAGCGAGAACAATGGGCGATGCGGAAGCCTCGTCGGTGGTCGAGTCGAAGAAGGTCACCGGGTAGGCGACATCGAGCGCGGCGCTGGGATCGTTTGCCGGCCTCTGGGTTTCGGCATCGCTGCGATGCAGCGCGTACCAGGGCTCGGCCTTGACCGCAACCAGGTATTCGCCAGCCGCCAGGTTATCGAATTCGTAAGCGCCGGTGTCGTCGGTAGTGGCAATGCCCACCTGGGCGATGCGGTCGCCGGGGTTGTGGCCGCGCGGCTTAAGAAAGAGCATCACCTCGGCGCCCTCGACAGGGTCGCCGCCGTCGCCGGTGACAACACCATGCAGCGCCGCTCCGGGTACGAGCCGGAAGACGAGTCCACTGGTATCCTGGTCCGCGCCGGTCACAATGGCGGTGCTATAGCCCCCGTGCTCGTCGTAGGAGGCGTTGCGGAAACCACGCTTGGAGGCCGTCAGCGGATACTTGGCGGCTGGGAGTCCCTCGAAGGCAAAGCGGCCGTCGCTGCCGGTCTCGACCGACTCTATGGCATGTTGGTCGGCGTAGGAGAGCAGAGAAACCGTGGCCCTCCAGACCGGCTCGCCGGTAGCCGCGTTCACCACCGTTCCGGCAATGCGGAAGCCGGGTGCGGACGTGGGCGAGTGATAAGCCGGGCGCGCCGGAGCCGGAGCCGCGTTCTGCGCCCACGCCGGTCCCGCTGGCAGCAGCAGCGCGAGGGAACAGAGCATCGAAGCGGCGATGATTCTCATCGTTGAGGAACCTCCAGCATCAGGCTGCTAGTGGTTCCGGGAGTCAGCGTCACCGCCTGTCCCGGCGTGGGCAGCGCCGCCAATGCCGCCGGGTTGCGGTACTCCAGCCGCACTGGCCGGTCGAAGGTGTAGACGTGGTAGCTGCCCGGCGTCAGGCCATTGACGTTGAGCGTTGCGCCGGAGGAGGGGTGTACGTTCATCGGGGGAATGTCTGTGGTGGTGTCGAAGTCGGGGACCACGTAGACGGTATAGAACGGCTCGTCTCCCGGCAGGACGGCGGCAAACGTGGGAGGGAGGGTAAGGGCCAGATTCGCGCAGTCGTCGCGCAAGGTCAGCTCCATTGGCGGCGCCGAGGAGCCCAGGGCGACGTTCAGCGGCTCGCGGGCCAGGTTGATGCCTCCGGCCGTGAAGGAATCGACGCACAAGCTGCGATCATTGACCCCGACGCTGATCCAATGAGGGCCTGGACCAATGCCGTTCAATGCAAGCAAATCCAAGCCCGCGTCCACGGCAGTTGCGTCACCGCCGTTGCTGCCCATGAGAGCTTCACCGGCATCGGTGGCCCAAACCGTGACCATGGCATCGATTTGCTCACTTGCGTTGGCACTTGTTTGCGCGGCTGTCCGCACTGTGCGGAGGTGAATCGGCCAGGCAGACTCAGGCGAGAGTGGAATGTGCAGGTTGGAAACCGTGTGTCCGTCCACGGAAAACTCTGCAAAGCCCGATAATAGCCTCTCATTCTGGCTTCCTCGTGCTTACGCGCTCCCTTCGGCAGGGAGGTTCTGTTCGCCTGATGTAGCTGCAACCAGAAGCGCATAGCTTCCATCCGGCAGGTTGGTCTGGAGGCCGTGTGTCGCTGCGTCGGGCTGCGCAGTGTAAGCAAGCTGGCGGCCCGCTGCGTCCAGGATCAGGATCGCCCTGAGCTGTGTTCCCTCCGAAGGGCCATTGCTGCCGAGGGGCCGTCCATTTGGCAGGATCGGCGTGGCGGTGACCGTGTAGAAAGGTTCGAGCGTGAGCAGCAGGTTGGCCTCGGCCTGCTGACCGGCCCGGAGCCGGATGCGCGTGGCATCGGAGAACTCGCGCGCCTGGGGATAGAAGATGCTGGGATAACCGTAACGGACTATCTTGGCTTCAGCGGCCCGCGCGGTGTTTGCCGGTTCGCTCTCCCAGGCGGGTTGCGTAAAAAGCGCGTAGACCCCGCCGGGAAGGCCGGCAAAGCGGTAGGCTCCGGCTCCATTGGTCTTGGTGGTTCCGTTCTGCGTCCAGACGGCGCGGCCATTGCGCACCACTTGCTTGAGCAGCGTGAGCGTGATTGCCTCCGCCGGGTCGCCGGTGGAAAGCTCAACGCGGCCATGAATCGCCGAGGTGGGGCTGAGCGCGAAGTTCAACTCCGACATTCCGGCCGCGACCAGCACATTGTGCGCCGGGCCACCGTCCGGGGAGTCAACATCTTCGCTTGCGTAGGGGCGGTCGTGGAAGCCCGGCTTGCGCACGCTGACGGTCTGCGGTCCTACCTGCACGCCGGGAATCTCGAAGCGGCCCTCGCCGTCGGTCAGAGCACCGGTGTCAGCCTGACCCTCAATCCGCACCAGCGCGCGCGGCAGCGGTTGGCCGGTGGCCGCGTTGCGCACCACGCCTTGCAGGGTTACAAGCGCGACAGGCGGTGTACTCTCGGTTGCGGGCTGGGGGGCCTGCTCTGCCGGTTGCGGTTCCTGTTCCGCCGGTTGCGGCTGTTCCTGCGCCGGGCTCAAGGCCGCAGCGAGCAGAAACGCAGCGCAAAGCACGCGCTGTGCCAGCCGCTGAGGGCTTGAACGAGAGGCGCGCTTTCCGCCCGCAGGTGTATGAATTGGGAGAATGTCCACGCCTTATTGTGACGTTTTTGAGCCGGGAAGGGAATCGCAGGCTTGATTTATCGAGCAGGCCTGACCCTTCGCCAGCTAGCTTTCAGGGGCGGCGCTAACGCTTCGGGCCGGAATCAGCGTCAACCGGGTCGTGATTCTCCGTCGTTTTATATCCCGCTGGAGGCTTGAAGAGCGCGGGGTCTGGCTCGGAGCGGTCGATGTTGGTCAACTCGGTGGTGACCGTCCCCGTGCGCGGATCGCTGCTTAACTGGCGCAGAGCGATCTTCATCTCCGGCGAGGTCCAGGTCTCTGAGGTCACGGAGAAATCGCGGTCATTGTCTACCGTTCCGGCAGGGACGACTTGCGTGGTGCGCGTGCCGGTGACCTCGAG
>JBEKPI010000230.1:0-4578 GCA_049520855.1 Occallatibacter sp. | reverse complement strand
TTCGCGATCGGCGAAAGCCTCGGCGCAGCGGCACTGCGTATTGCCGGCGGCATCTTCACCAAAATCGCCGACATCGGCGCCGACCTGATGAAGATCGTTTTCAAGATCAAGGAAGACGACGCCCGCAACCCGGGTGTCATCGCGGACTGCACGGGTGACAACGCAGGCGACTCTGTTGGCCCCAGCGCGGACGGCTTTGAAACCTACGGCGTAACAGGCGTGGCATTGATCACGTTTATTTTGCTGGCCGTGACGCCGGCGACTTTCTTGCCAGCTGGAGTCACCCTGCAGACGGCGACCGCCGATATGCTCTCGCAGGCGAAGATTGCAGCAGGCCACACGCAGGTGCAACTGCTGGTTTGGATCTTCGTCATGCGCGTGGCCATGCTGGTCTCCAGCTCGGGCGCGTACTTTCTCAATGGCGCAATCGCCAAGGCGAAATACGTGAACTCCGACGAGATGGACTTCGAGGCGCCGCTGACCTCGCTGGTGTGGATCACCTCCATCGTTTCCATCGCCTTGACCTACTTCGTCTCCTGGAAAATGATCCCCGATCTCGGCGACGGAACGCTCTGGTGGAAGCTGGCTTCCATCATCTCCTGCGGAACGCTGGCGGGTGCGGTCATCCCCGAATTGGTCAAGGTCTTCACCTCAACCAACTCGGCCCACGTGCAAGAAGTCGTCACCTCCGCTAAGGAAGGCGGAGCTTCACTGGGAATCTTGTCGGGGCTCGTGGCCGGCAATTTCTCGGCCTACTGGCTGGGATTGAGCATGGTCGCGCTCATGGGTCTGGGCTATTTCTTCAGCACGGGTCCGTCCATGGATGCCCTGATGCTGGCTCCAGCCGTCTTCGCCTTTGGCCTGGTCGCCTTCGGCTTCCTGGGCATGGGTCCGGTCACCATCGCCGTCGATTCCTACGGCCCGGTCACCGACAATGCTCAATCCGTCTACGAGCTGTCGCTGATTGAAACCATTCCCGGCATCGAAGCCGAGTTGAAGAAGGACTTCGGCATCGACGCCAAGTTCGAACGCGCCAAGCACCTGTTGGAAGCCAATGACGGAGCCGGCAATACCTTCAAGGCTTCGGCCAAGCCGGTGCTGATCGGCACCGCCGTGGTCGGCGCAACCACCATGACGTTCTCGATCATCATGGCCCTGACCCACGGACTGACCGTTGACAGAGATAAGCTCTCGCTGCTGCACGCGCCCTTCATGCTGGGGTTGATCTGCGGTGGCGCGGTGATCTTCTGGTTCGCGGGCGCTTCCATGCAGGCGGTCACCACTGGCGCTTACCGAGCGGTCGAGTTCATCAAGGCCAATATCAAGCTGGAAGGCGCTGAGAAGGCTTCGGTCACCGACAGCAAGAGGGTGGTGGAAATCTGCACCAAATACGCGCAGAAGGGCATGTTCAACATCTTTCTCGCCGTCTTCTTCGCCACGCTTTCGTTCGCGTTCATGGAGCCGTTCTTGTTTATTGGCTATCTGTTCTCGATTGCGATCTTCGGTCTCTACCAGGCGATCTTCATGGCCAATGCCGGCGGCGCATGGGACAACGCGAAGAAAGTCGTAGAGGTTGACCTGAAACAAAAAGGGACGCCTTTGCACGACGCAACCGTGATCGGAGATACCGTCGGCGATCCCTTCAAAGACACCTCGTCGGTGGCCATGAACCCGATCATCAAGTTCACCACCTTGTTCGGATTGCTGGCCGTCGAACTTGCCGTGACCCTGACCAAGGAAAACGCGATGCTCACACACGTGCTGGCAGTCGCATTCTTCCTGGTGTCGGCGTTCTTCGTGCATAAATCGTTCTATGGCATGAGGATTGAAACCAAGGAGAGCAACTGATTCCTGGCTTGTAGACCCGCAGAAAACGCCGCCTGATCATGGGCGGCGTTTTCTATGTGGAATACTATGGCGCCCGCCGATCAAGCTGCTCTGCGCGGCCACAATTGTCACGGTTCCGTTGTTCCTCTGAGCCACACCTCTACTGCCTGGCAGACAACCGAAATGCAGAACAGCCCCGCGCGAGATCACGTGGGGCCGTTTGGCATTTGCGCCTTCAACTCCACGAAGGCAGCCCATGCGAGCGAACGCCGAGCGATTGGCCGGGCCGCAGGTACTTTGGCAAAGTTGGCCAAATCATCCTATACTCAAGGTGAGGTGTCCCATGCCGACTCGCAATGTCAGCCTGCCTGAAAAGCTGGATCAATTCATTACCGCCAAAGTCGAATCCGGCGATTACGCCAACGCCAGCGAGGTGATGCGCACGGCGCTGCGCCTGCTGGAAAAGGAAGAGCGGGAGTACGAAGAGAAGATGACAGCGCTGCGGGCTGCGATTGCCGAAGGAGATGCCAGCGGAGATGCCGAAGAGGGCGTCTTTGAGCGGCTCGATGCCTACATCGAGGAACTTGCAGCAGAGAAAGAAGAGAGCCTTGCCGAAGTATAGTGTCTCGAAGCAAACTCAGTCCGATATGAGGGTTATCGCCCGGTACACGGTTGAAAAGTGGGGCATGGCGCAGGCAATCCGATACGCCCGAGGCCTGAAAGAGAGTTTTCAACTTCTGGCGGAGAATCCGGGAATAGGTCGAGTCTGCGATGCGATCAGTTCAGGCATTCACAGGCACGAACAAGGCAAGCACGTCGTCTTTTACCGACTGAATCCGGGCGGAATTCGGGTCGTCCGCATCCTGCATCAGCAAATGATTCCGGCCAAGTCGCACTTTGAGCAGTGATTGCCAGCCCGCCCCTGGGCCTTGGCTGGTTGAATACCACCCCCGAATCTCCACATCTCCACAAATCCGCCCCCAATCTGCACCGTTTTCAGCCTTGCCCCCGCCCCCGACGAAGACTAGGCTTGGATTTGAGGGTGCTAATCGTCGCATAGTCCAGCGGCTTGCACCGGATTCGGGGCAAATTCAAAGCGTCTACCCCGCGCCCCGCCTGAGGTTCCAGAGCTTTCCACAGCCAATCGCCTTTGTTTGGAAAGTGGATACCGCGAACGCAGAGAAAATACAAGATATTGTGGTTTCTTGTTGACATCCACCACAGAGAGCGGTATTTTTTCATCTGCGGCTGTAATGTGGCTGTAAACGAACTGTAACAAACTCCGGAGTGAAGGCTCCTCCGAAGGGCCGCTCAAAGAAGAGAATTCGCGGTACTTTCAAAATCCCCGTTTCCTGTTCTTTGCCAGAGATTTAGCCTGCCTCCTCCCGGCTGTCTTCCGCCGGGCGGGCGGGAGTTTCACAGAATTTGCCCTTGAGAGGATCCCCATGAACGAAGTTCAAACGCAAAGCTCCGCCGCCGCTCCCCACGCCCCCCACTCCCAGCGGGGACTGATCTTCACCCGCCGCTTCACCACCGAGGGCGTCTCGCCCTATGACCAGCTCAAGTGGGAGGAGCGCACCGCTTCGATCACCGACAGCAAGGGCAACATCATCTTCGAGCAGAAGAACGTCGAGGTGCCGGTCGACTGGTCGATGACCGCGACCAACATTGTGGCCTCGAAGTACCTGCACGGGCAGTTGGACAGCCCCGAGCGCGAGACCGGCGTCCGCCAGTTGGTGGGCCGCGTGGTCGAGACCATCCGCGACTGGGGCCTGAATGGCAGCTACTTTGCCACCGTTGAAGATGCTGACATCTTCCACGACGAGCTGGCCGAGATGCTGCTGACCCAGAAGGTGGCCTTCAACTCGCCAGTCTGGTTCAACGTGGGCTGCGACCGGCTGGAGCCGGATGCGGAAGGGCAGAACTGGCATTGGGATCCCTCCACCGGCGGCGTGCGCTACTCCGCCACCGGCTACCGCAATCCCCAGTGCTCCGCCTGCTTCATCAACTCCGTCGAGGATTCGATGAGCGGCATCATGGACCTGGCCCGCACCGAAGCCATGCTCTTCAAATTCGGCTCCGGCACGGGCACCAACTTCAGCTCCCTGCGTTCCAGCCACGAATCCGTCTCCGGCGGTGGCACGGCCAGCGGCCCGCTCAGCTTCATGCGCGGCCTCGACGCCTTTGCCGGAGTCATCAAGTCCGGCGGCAAGACGCGCCGCGCCGCCAAGATGGCGATTCTGAACGCCGAGCACCCTGACATCATCGACTTCATCGAGTGCAAGGCCAAGGAAGAGGCCAAGGCGCACTCACTGATCAAGGCCGGCTACGACGGCTCAGGGCCGGATTCAGAGGCCTTCTCGTCCATCTTCTTCCAGAACGCCAACAACTCCGTCCGCGTCAGCGACGAGTTCATGCGCGCCTACGAGAAAGACGGCGACGTCACCACCTACACCGTCAAAGGCCATGAGCCGGTGGCAACCTACAAGGCGCGGGAGATCATGCGCAAGATCGCCGAAGCCACCTGGCTCTGCGGCGACCCCGGCTTGCAGTTCGACACCACCATGAACCGCTGGCACACCAGCAAGAACTCCGGGCGCATCAATGCCTCCAATCCCTGCTCGGAGTACGTCTTCCTGGACAACTCGGCCTGCAATCTGGCCAGTTTCAACCTGATGAAGTACGTCACCCCGTCCGGCGGCTTCGACATCACCGCCTACCGGCACTCGATCTCGGTGGTCATCACCGCCA
>JBEKPI010000229.1:0-4591 GCA_049520855.1 Occallatibacter sp. | reverse complement strand
GCCTTTGTCGGCAAGCAGGCCGGCTGGGCGCTGGCGGGCATGGCCGTTCTGCTGGCCCTCTCGCGCATTGACTACAACCTTTACAAGTCTCCGCGCTTCATCTACGCCGCCCTATCGGTCACCATCTGCCTACTGGTGCTGGTCTTCTTGATGCCCGGCTCGCACAACACGCACCGCTGGATTCGCTTTGGCGGCCTCTTCACCCTGCAGCCGTCGGAACTCGCCAAGCCCGTGCTGGTCCTCTTTCTGGCTTGGTTTCTCCACACCCGGCTGGACCGGATGCGCGACTGGAAGCACACCCTCTTTCGCGCTCCCATCATTCCGCTGGCTTTTATCGTCCTGATCGTTTTTGAGCCCGATCTGGGCACCGCGCTGGTGCTGGCCGGCGTCACCGCCATGATGTTTTTCCTGGCCGGCATCAATTGGAAGTACCTGGCCGGCGGTGTTCTCGCAACGCTGCCCGTCCTGGCCGCGCTGCTCATCTGGGTTCCCTGGCGCTTACGCCGCGTCCTTGTTTTTCTCAAGCCGGACTCCGATCCACAGGGCGCGGGCTTCCACATCTACCAGTCGCTGATCGCCGTCGGCACCGGGGGCTTGACCGGCCGCGGCTACATGGACGGCCAGCAAAAGCTCTTTTTCCTGCCCGAGGCCCACACCGACTTCATCTTCGCCAACATCGCCGAGGAGATGGGCTTCATCGGCTCCATCATCCTCGTCCTTCTCTTCCTGGTCTTCGGCTTTCGAGGCCTGCGTACCGTCTTTCGCTCTCAAGACCCCTTTGCCCGCCTGGTCGCCTTTGGCATCACCACCACCATCCTCCTGCAGGCCTTCTTCAACATCAGCGTGGTGCTGTCGCTCTTGCCGACCAAAGGCATACCCCTTCCCTTGATCTCCTCAGGCGGAACTTCGCTCTTCTTTACCCTGGCCAGCATCGGCATCCTGCTCAGCATCACCCGAAAAGTCGATTGAAGGATTTCTCCCGTCCGCCATTCCTTCCGTTCTTCCCATCCCCGCCTTGTTAAAATGATCTGAGGCCGGCAATTGCTCCTACGACCAGCCGCCTTTGTCGTACTTGGTTCTTGTTGTACTCTTTTTGGAAAGGCATACAGTTGGCGGAACTGCGCGTACTTATCGCCGGTGGCGGCACCGGAGGCCACATCATTCCAGCGCTCGCCGTGGCCCACGAACTGGTGGAGCGCCACGCAGCCGAAGTCCTTTTCGTCGGCACTCCGAAGGGGTTGGAGTTGCGCCTGGTGCCTGAGGCCGGCTTCAATCTGCGTCTCATCGATGCGGGCCCGCTCAAGAACGTCTCCCTGCTCACCCGCCTGCGCACCCTGATGGATCTGCCACGCAGCATCTTCGCCTGCAAGCGGCTGCTCCGCGAGTTCCGGCCCAGCGCCGTGCTGGGCGTGGGAGGATACGCCTCCGGCCCCATCATGGCCGCGGCGTTGCGGCTTAAAATTCCGGCCATGGTCTTCGAGCCGAACGCCGTGCCGGGACTGGCGAACCGCCTCGTCGGCAAGAAGGTTCAAGCAGCCGCTGTCAACTTCCCCTCCGCCGCATCATGGTTCCGTAATGCCGAGGTCACCGGTATCCCGGTTCGCCCGGAATTCTTTGCGCTCGACGCCCCGGCTTCACCCAACCCCCACCTGCTCATCTTTGGCGGCTCGCTGGGCGCGCGCCTCTTCAACACCCATCTGCCCAAGATCGTCCCAGCACTGCTCGATGCCGTTCCCGGCCTTACAATTCTTCATCAGAGCGGACTGCGCAACCTCGAGCCTACCGAGGCCGCCTATGCCGCCAGCGGAGCCGATCCCGGCCGCTGGCAGGTGCTTCCTTTTATCGAAGACATGCCCGCCCGCTTTGCCCAAGCCAACCTGGTCATGTCCCGCAGCGGCGCCTCCACAGTGGCCGAACTGGCCGCCGCCGGCAAGCCGGCCTTGCTGGTGCCCTTTGCCGCCGCCGCCGACCACCACCAGCGCCGCAACGCCGAGCAGATGGTGAACGCCGGCGCCGCCGTGATGCTGCACGAGTGGGATATCACTATCCCCGGCAAGTTGCTGGCCGCGCTCACCGGCCTGCTGAAAAGCCCGGAGCGCCTGGCCGCAATGGCCGCCGCGGCCCGGACCCAGGCTCGCCCCGCCGCCGCCGAGCGCATTGCCGACCGGCTCGTTGCGCTGGCGCAGCAATAACCTCCGAACCTGCAATGGCGATTAGCGCGTTTTCGCTGTTGCTGGAATGTGGGCGCCCGGATGTCCCACCCGAGCGCAACTTCCGCAGCCTCTTCAGGCGAATCGCCAGTGATGCTAACCGCAGGGGTGAGCCAGCAAAAGACTTGCAGGCGCCCCAGGCCCCGATTCTAGAACCTGCGATCGCGTAAGTGCCGGCGGTTATTCGCCCCCCTCAGGCAAGATCACCAGCCGGGCTGAGAGTAGCGCCTCGATGGTTCCGAGAGCATCGAGTACAGTGTGCGAGACCGGCGCATCCACCTGAACAACGGCCAGGGCTTTGACCGGCTTAGAGCCCGCGCGCTCGCGGCCCAGGGCAAAGTTGGCGATGTTGACGCCGTGCTGACCCAGGGTGGTGCCGATCTTGCCGATCACGCCGGGTACATCAAGGTTGCGGCAGACCAGCAGGTTGCCTTCGAGCGGGGTCTCGATGTCGATCGAGTCGAAGGCCAGCAGGCGCGGCTGTTCGCCGTGAATCACGGTGCCGGTGGCGCGGCTCGAGTCCTTGCCCGCATGTAGTTCGATGGTCAGCAGGCTGGCGGCGCCGCCGCGATGGTTCTCCGCTTGTTTCTCCTCGTGGATGCGGATGCCGCGGTTCTCGGCCACCCTGGTCGCGTTGATGTGGTTCACGTTCTCGGAGCCTTCGAGCAGGCCGGCGATGGCCGCATTGCGCACCAGGTCGGTCTTCGCTTCAGCCAAAGACCCGCCGTAGACCAGGCCGATCGACTCGATGCCGCCCAGTCCGGCCTGTGCCAGGAACGAGCCTAGACGCCCAGCCAAGTTGACGTACGGCGCCAGCACGACGTACTCCTCGTGGCTCAGCGAAGGAAGATTGACGGCATTTTGCACCACGCCGAGCTTGAGGTAATCGCGCACCTGGCGCGCAATCTGGATGCCCACCGCCTCCTGCGCCTCGCCCGTCGAGCCGGCAATGTGCGGCGTCAGAATCACGTTGTCCAGCGCCGCATAGGGCGAATCCTTCGGCGGTTCCTGGGCGAAGACGTCCAGGGCCGCTCCGGCCACCTGCCCGGACTTGAGCGCCTCGACCAGCGCCGCATCGACGATCAGCTCGCCGCGCGCGCAGTTGATAATGCGCACGCCCTTCTTCATCGCCGCCAGCGCCTTGGCGTTGATCACGCCGTTCATCTGCGGTGTCAGGCCCGTGTGCAGCGTGAGGTAATCGGAGCCTGCGAATAGCTCCTCGATCCCCACCACCTTGACGCCGTTCTCGCGCGCCACCGCGGGCGAGACAAAGGGGTCGCAGCCGATGATCTCCAGCCCAAAGCCCTTGGCCCGGCGGGCGACTTCGAGGCCGATGCGTCCCAGCCCCAGAATGCCCAGCGTTTTGCCGCGCAGCTCGGTGCCTTGCAGGCTCTTCTTCTCCCACTTGCCGGCGTGCATCGTCGAATTGGCCGCGGGCAGCTTGCGCGCCAGCGCCAGCATCAATCCGATGGTCAGCTCGGCCACGGCCACCGCATTCGCGCCCGGCGTATTCATCACCACAATGCCCCGCCGCGTGGCTGCCTCGGCGTCGATATTGTCCACGCCCACCCCGGCCCGGCCAATCACCCGCAGCTTGGGCGCCAGCGCCATCAGCGCATCGTCCGCCTGCACGGCGCTGCGCACCACCAGCGCGTCGGCATCGGCCAGGGCAGCCGGCAAGCCATCCGGCAACTGGTCGTGCGTCAGAACTTCCCACCCCGGCTCGGCCGCAAACACGGCCAGCGTTGCCGGAGACACCTTCTCCGCCAGAACGATCTTCATCCCGTCTCCCTTGCCCTTCTTCCCGGCTTCATACTCGTCAAAACGGATGCCATGCTTCTCGCACAGAATCTCGAACATCCGCACCACCGCCGCATGAGGCTTGCCCTCGCCCCGCTCGTACTTGGTGAGCGAGTTGGCGTGAACCCCCAGCCGCTCGGCCATCTCGTATTGAAAGAGGTCGAGCTGCTTGCGCGCGATCAGCAGCTTCTCTCCAAAACTTAGTTCGGACATGAAAGCAGCTCCTTACTATGAGTGCCAGCCATCAGCTATCAGCCATCAGCCGTCAGCTTTTAGCTGAGAGCTGACGGCTGATAGCTGAAAGCTAACTCTTCGTCGCCTCCGCAAACACTTCCTGCGCCGCCGCCACACCCTGCCCATACTTCACCGGCAGCCCCAGCACGTCCTTGGCGATATGCTCCATCGCGCCCATGAACGCAATCGTGTCCAGGAAGTCGAAGAACCCCAGGTGCGCCACGCGGAAGATCTTGCCCTGCATGGAGCCCTGCCCGTTGGCCGTGACCACGCTGAACTTCGCCTTCAGCGCCTTCACCACTGTGCCCGAATCCATCCCCTCCGGCACGGCCACCGCGGTCGCCGCC
>JBEKPI010000228.1:0-4636 GCA_049520855.1 Occallatibacter sp. | reverse complement strand
GAGGCGATTTCGCGGAATTCGCATGACTATCGTCCGCTGGGGTTGGGTTACGCGAACCTGGGAGCGCTGCTGATGGCGTTTGGGCTGCCGTATGACTCAGCAGCCGGCCGCGACCTGGCGGCGAGTCTGACGGCGATCATGTGCGGACAGGCTTATCTGCAGTCGGCGGTGATTGCGGCCAACTGCCCGCCGCTGGCCTCTGCCACCCCGCTCACGGCAACTGTCGATCGGCAGGGCGGCGCGTGCCCCGGTTTCTACGTCAACCGGGAGCCGTTCCTGGACGTGATCCGCATGCATCGGGCCGAGGTGAACAACATCGGCAAGTCGCGCTTGAGCGGCGAGCCCTTCACGGTGCCGCAGCTTGACGCGCTGATCGACGCCAGCCGCGAAAGCTGGGACACGGCGTTGATTCTTGGCGAGCGCTACGGCTATCGCAATTCGCAGACCACGGTTCTGGCGCCGACGGGCACCATTGGCTTCATGATGGACTGCGACACGACCGGCATCGAGCCCGACCTGGCGCTGGTGAAGTACAAGAAGCTGGTGGGGGGCGGGATGATCAAGATCGTGAACAACACGGTGCCCGCCGCGCTGTTCAAGCTGGGCTACGACAACGAGCAGGTGAACGCCATCGTCAGCTACATCGATGCGACAGGCACCATCGAGGGAGCGCCGGGCATCAAGCCGGAGCACCTGGCGGTCTTCGATTGCAGCTTCAAGCCGGCCAAGGGCACGCGCTCGATTCATTACATGGGGCACATCAAGATGATGGCGGCGGCGCAACCGTTCATTTCCGGGGCCATTTCGAAGACGGTGAATCTGCCCCATGAGGCGAGCGTGGAAGAAGTGGCCGAGGCCTATGCGGAAAGCTGGCGGCAGGGCATCAAGGCGGTGGCCATTTATCGCGACGGCTCCAAGGGGACGCAGCCGCTGAACACCAGCATGGACGCGAAGAAGGAGCCCACGGCTCTGGATGCTGCCGGCAGCCGCGTGCTGGCTCATCTGGCCGCAGGCCAGCCGGCCGCGGAGGCGGACGTGAAGACTCTGGAAGCGAAGATCGGCGAAAAGCTGGAGGTCAGCGCCAAGCAGGTGATCGCGGCCGCGGCAGCCTTCGAGAGCGCGCTGGAGCAGATTGCCAGGGCAGCCGTTCTGCCGACGATTAACGCCTTGCCGGCAATTGGGGCGGCGCAGGAGTTGGCCAAAGATCCGGCGCAGGACCAGAACGGTCCGCCGCGCGCCGTGCGCCACCGGCTGCCGGGGGAGCGTGCGTCCATCACCCACAAGTTTTCCATCGCCGGACACGAGGGCTACATTACCGTGGGCCTCTATCCAACCGGTCAGCCGGGGGAGATCTTCATCAAGATGGCCAAAGAGGGCTCGACGGTCTCCGGCCTGATGGATGCGTTTGCCACCTCGATCTCGCTGGCCCTGCAGCACGGGGTGCCGCTTAAGGTGCTGTGCGAGAAGTTTGCCCACACGCGCTTCGAGCCCTCGGGCTGGACCGGCAACGAGCAGATCGGCTACGCCAAGAGCCTGATGGACTACATCTTCCGGTGGCTGAATCTGCGCTTCCTTTCAGGCACGCAACTGATGCTCTTTGCCGGGCTCGCTCCGCAGGCGCCGGCGCTGCCCGATTCGCCCAGCATTATTCCGGAGACCGAGCCCGATGAGGACGCAGTCACGTCGCAGCACCATCTGGCCAGGCTGGCCGAGGAGGTAGCCAGGCGGCTGAGCCAGATGAGCGGCCAGAGCGGCGCTCCCGCGGCCGGCGGCGGCATTGCGCCGGAGGCACACACCTGGCAAGCTTCGCCGGCCAGCCCCACCCATGGGCCGACGCTGAAGGATCGCGGCATCTACCACGCGGCTGACGCCATGCGCGAGATGTACGAGATGGGCGACGCCCCCAGTTGTTCGACCTGCGGGGCGATCATGGTCCGCAATGGGAGCTGCTACCGCTGCATGAGCTGCGGATCGACGAGCGGGTGCAGCTAGCGACTCTGACCGTGTGATTTCGTTCCTTGAACTTTCGTGGTCTCACAGCTGGTACAAAACGAAGCGGTCAGAGACCTTGCGACTCTTATGTGCTCTTGCTGGAGCTTGTGTGGTGTACGCGCGAAACTTTCACCCACAGCCGCCAACCACGGGGCGAACCAAAGCAGCTGCTGGGAGAGGATCTCGCCAACGTTCTTCTGCGTTTCGAGAACGGCGCGCGGGGTTGCCTCTCGATCGGGCGGGTTCTTCCAGGACATAAGAACGATCTACAGAATAGTGGCGGACGGGTACGAGTGGGTTTGCGCCGGAGCCGCTCCTGCCGCGCGCCCGCGATTCACAGCAACCTTCGACGACGGCTATCGCATCTGCTGCGCGATCGAAGCCGTGGTGCGCGGCCAGGCTGCGGGCGGTGTTTGGCCGAAAGTAAAGTACGCGCCTTCTAACCACCGGCAAAAGACCCCGAGGCGTATGATTCTCGGTTGCGCGTGCAGACAGTGCCAAGCGGCGGTCCCATTTGGTTTGCCTCGGCCGCCGTTTGCGAAACACGTGACCCATTTTCCATTCTCTCGAAGAGGTAAAAGCACAATGACAAGCACATTCTCACGCCGCAGTTTCCTTGCAGGCTCGGCCGCAGCAGCCGCGTTTGCCGGAATCAATGCAGTGGCGCCCACCAGACTTCGCGGCGCCACTCGAGCCATACTGCCCGGGGTTCAGCTCTTCATGGTACAGGCCGAACTGAAGACGGACGCACCCGGCACACTTCGCAAACTGGCGGCGATCGGCTACCCCTACGTGGAGTACTTTGCCTTGGGCGGTCACAATGCCACAGAGTTCAGGAAGATGGTTGACGATGCCGGGCTGCGGTGTCCCACCGGTCACTTCGGATTCGGCATGGAGGAGACCGGGAAGCTGCTCGACGATGCGGCCACGATCGGCGCGCATTACGCGATCAGCTCCATTCTGCCGCCTCGCCCGCTGAACGGGTTCAACATGGCCGGCGTGATGGAGCAGATGAATCATCTGGAGCGCGACGACTTCAAGCGCATGGCCGCCAAGGCAAATGAGATTGGAAAAGATGCGCACGAACGAGGCCTTCAGTACGCCTACCACAACCACAACGTGGAGTTCCGCACCTTCGAGGATGGTGTGACGGGCTACTCGATTCTGATGAAAGAGACCGATCCGGAACTGGTCAAATTCGAAGCGGACCTGGGCTGGATGGCAACCGGCGGGGCCGATCCGCTGGCGATCATGAAGTCGGCGCCGAGGCGCTTTCCTCTGCTGCACTTCAAGGACTTCGCGGTTCTGAATCCACCGGTGACCACGCTCGGAACCGACAGGCAGCAACAGATCGTCAACCTCGGACAGGGCCTGGTGCCGTTCAAGCCGATTGTCGCCGAGGCGAAGAAGATAGGGATTGAGTATTACATCGTGGATCACGACCCGCCGTTCAGGAACCAGACCGCGCTTGAGGCGGCGAAGATCGATTTCGATTATCTCTCGGGACTACTCGCATCCTGAGGGACGTGGCCAAGCTCGGCACGATTCTTTCCGACCTGTCGAACCGTTTCAAACTCACGCCGGCGCAGAACGGAACCATCGCGCTTGCGCAGGCCCTGGGACTGATCGTTGCCTCTCTGGGAGTTGGTCCCTTGTTGGACACCCAGGGGGAAAAGATCGGCCTGATCCTTGGTCTTTCGCTAACAACGCTTTCACTGCTCGCCCTGCCGCGGGCGCCTGTATGTGGGTTTACAAAGGCTCGCTGACTTCGAGCCGCTGATTCGCTTCCGCATCGCCGAGCTTTTGTACTGCGCCGGAAGGCCAGTGGATTTCAATCGAGCCGCGGCGGTCACTCCCCAGCCCGAAATGAAGGGTCAGGTCGCTGCTAGAGGCATAGCCGACGCTGCTGTTCACACAGCGAATTTGCGTCCGGTTTGCGGTCTTGAGAGTAACCTGGGCTCCGATCGCCGATCGATTACTCCGAGTGCCAGTGAGGCGCAACTGCAGCCAGTGTTGCACTGGACTCTGGTTCCACCACATCTCAATCGGCCCATCGAGGCAGGTGACGGCAACGTCCAGGCGGCCATCACGGTCAAAGTCGGCGAATACACAGCCTCGATGCAGACGCGCTGGGGCCATCCAGACTCCAGATTTGTCGGACACATCGGTGAACTTGCCGCCGATATTTCTGAAGATCCGGTTTTTCATTCCCTGGTCTGTGTCCACGCCGCCGGCGGCGACAAACAGGTCGAGCCATCCATCGTTGTCCAGATCGACCAACCCGCATCCCCAGCCACTCACGGACTGGCTCAGGCCCAACAGCCGCGACGAAACGCTTCCGTCTTCGAACACGCCATGCCCGCGGTTGAGGAAGACATCAAAGGTGTCCCCTTTCAGCGCGGTCATTACCAGGTCGAATTGGCCGTTTCCATCGATATCCCCAAAGTCGGCACCCATGCCGGAGATGCTGCGGCCATCACCGTTATAGGCAACGCCGGCATCCATGCCCCCCTCTTCGAAGCTATGCCCTGAATTGCGGAACAACAGGTTGCGGGCGTTGTCATTGGCCACGAAAAGACCGGGCCGGCCGTCTCCAGCAAAGTCGGCAACCGCAATTCCCATTCCTTTGCCGAGAACCTCTGCC
>JBEKPI010000227.1:0-4663 GCA_049520855.1 Occallatibacter sp. | reverse complement strand
AGCGGCGCCAAGGCGGGCAGCGGCGAGACCACCGAATTCGAGCGGGCGCGTGTCTGGGTACGGCTCAAAGAGGCCTGGCAGCGCCGCTATGGATTGGTCGAGGCGGGTTGATGGGTTCGCCGCCACTGCTCCACCGCCTGCTTCTTCGCCCTGCAAACGTAGGCTCTCTTGATGAAGTCAACCACTTCTTCCAGGCGATCCGAGGAGATTCTCTGTTGCGCACTGGCGGGCCAGTTCGCGTGATCGCGCCATTCCTGGATGTGGCCGGCTTTTACTTCCGGGTCGCCGCCGGAGGTCTTCTCGGCTAAATCCGCCCATTGGGCGCATAGCTCCTGAGCCTTTTCGCTGGCTGGGTCTTCGTCGAGCGCGGCGGCTACCTCCTGCTGGAGCGCAGTCCAAGCGCCGGAAAGTTGAGATCTCTCTTCCTCCGGGCGCTGCGAAACTTTAGCCCACGCCTCCACGCTGAAGTATTTCTTCCGGTAAGCAGTCATCGCCTCCGCGATGAACGGCGCGATCTTGTCAAGATGGAATTGCGCAATGCGCTGCTGCATGGCGGCGGGCCAGTTGTTGCGGTCAGCCCAGGCTTTCGCCGCGCCCTCCCGCACTTCAGGATCGCTGCTGGTCAGCGCCAACCAGCGCGCCACCAGCGCCTGCACCTTCTCAGAGGCGGGATCCTCGCCCAGCGCTGCCTCCAGATCGCGATACAAGTCGATCCATTCCTGCGAAAAGTCTCCCTCATAGCGTGGCCCCACTTTGGACCAGGCTTCTTCGCTGTAATACTTTTTCATTGCTTCAACGTCGCTTTGCATGTTGATTACCTCAATGAGCCGTTTGAGAATTGCTGAGTTTGCGGTATTGCCGGAGTCGAGAGCCTTTTCAGCAGCCGTGATCGCTTTCATCGCGCGAGCCAGCAGTTTTTGCTTTTCCGCCAGCGCCTGGCGCTGCACACGCAAGGCCTCCGGCAGTTTCAATGCTGCCCGATCCAGCACTGCTTTGATCTGCTTGAGAGGGAAGCCAAGAAACTTGAGCGCCACGATCTGCTCCAGCCGCTCCAGATCGCGCTCCACGTAAAGCCGGTAACCGGAATGTGTGCGTTGAGGCTTCAACAACCCCAACCGGTCGTAGTGATGCAGTGCCTTCACGGTTACGCCCGTGAGTTCAGCAAACTCATGGATTTGGTAAGTTTTGCTCAATTCCGTCCCTCTCACACATGCTCAGGTCTGACCTAAGGTCAGAGTCAAGTACAATTCTATTCATTGTTTGCCTACAGTGAATCCTGTGATTGAGAGAGGCCAGAGACACCACCGAATTCGAGCGGGCGCGTGTCTGGGCGCGGCTTAAAGAGGCCTGGCAGTGCCGCTATGGTATGGATTGGTGGAGGCAGGTTAACCTATTGAGCGGCTTATAGTTAAGGAGTGAAAATTGTTAGATACGGAATTCCACCACGGTAACTGTGGGCCGGAGCAAAATCGAGACTGCCAACCACTCCCGCTCAAGCAAAGAAAGATTACCAAAGTAAGTTTCTTTTGAGTTATCCGATGGACCCTTCGGTAACAATCGCGCAAGATGGAAATGCGGCAGAAATCTACTGGCGCAGAAGGGACTGACTCCGACATGAAGCACAAATTTCTATTCCTCTTTGCATTCGTGCTCGCGCTTGCTCTCATATTGGGACTCGCGCCGAGCGCACAACCCTGGCGGGCGTCGCTGATGGCGGCGGTTGGGATCGACAATACCGACAATCCGGATATTGGCAAGAGTTTCGATAAGACGAGCGCCGATTCAGGAAACTTGATGGCGTCGGTGGCGAATGCAATCAAGGACGACAAGACTGAAGCTGCCAATGGGCTCACCAATGTGAGCGCCGACTCGGAAAAATTGGACGCGTCGCTGATGACGGCGGTAAAGCACGACGATACCGTGGCGATCAAGAAGCTCATTAAAAAGGGCGCCGATGCAAATACCCGCACGTCGGCCAACGGCTGGGCCGTGCTTCATTACGCGGTGAGGAACGGCAATGCGGAGGCTGTCCAGCTTCTGCTGGCCGCAGGCGCCGATCCTAACTACCTTGGAACCATGGAAGGACAGACGAACTCGGTCGTCTCCTTGAGACCTTTGGTTCTTGCGCAGTCCGCGCTTGATCTGGTCAAGCTGGTCCCCCCCTCAAGCATGAAAGATACTTTGCGCCAGAGTGGATTGGACGACCCAGCGCTGTTGAAGAGCATGACAGATCCGGCGGCCGCCGACCGGTACAAGAAGGTTGTCGCCGTTCTGGCGAAGGTCACGAAGGAATCCTAACCGCTCGTTTCCCTCCCCAGATTTGTGCCCGGCATCCCACCCCAGCGAGCCGTCTTTGCTTCAGCGGCGCGGCGGGATGCCGGCTTTTGAGTACACGAATTCTGCTTGCCGCAATGCGGGAAGAATCGGCATGGATGGACAGGCGCCCGCCGCGCCGGACCCCAAGCGCAAGAATAGATAAGTGAAGGCCGTTTGACCGCGTTCCCATACTCTTGATACACTCGGCTGCAAGAACCCCATCGAAGGACGGGCGAATCCAAAGGCCGGCGCTCCAGCATTGTCTGTCGGAATAAAAATAGAATCTCCGCGGAACGGCAGACGGGTTGAAGGGATGAACGCTGAAATGAAATGCAGGCCGCTTTTTGTTTTTGTGCTCTCCGTTTTGCTCATCTCCGGCTGCAAGCCCACTCCAGTATCGTTGATGACGGCAGTCAAAGCCGACAATACCGAGGAAGCCAAGAGCCTCATCGGAAAAGGCGCCGACGCCAATAGCCGCACCTCGCCAAACGGCTGGAGCGCGCTGCATTATGCGGCGCGAAACGGCAATGTGGAAGTTGTCCAGCAGTTGCTCAACTCCGGCGCCGATCCGAATTACTCGGGCAGCATGGATGGACAGGCGAACTCAGCCGCCGCCATGAAACCCCTGGTTCTTGCGCGCATAAGTCTGGAAGTTGTCAGCCAGGTGCCGACCTCCGAAATCGAGAAGAAACTGCACGAGAGCGGACTGGACGACCCGGTGCTTCTGAAGAGCCTGCAGGATCCAACCGCGGTTGATCGATACACGAAAGTTGTCGATCTGCTTACCAAAGTTACAAAGTAGACAGATCTGGCCGCCTTCCTCCCCTCGTGCCTGGCGAGTGTCCCCGGCCAGCCTGTCAAGCGAACTCCGTGGCGCGCGCGCCGCGCATCGTCTCAACTGGAAAAGTCTGGATCTCCAGGTCGATGCTGGCAATCTCCGCGCCGCACTCCTGCTGGTGGCTGCGGGTGCATTGGCACAACTCGGTAAAACGGATGTGCCCAGTCTGGCTCAGCTCCAGGCCAGCCGCGATCATCACGCTGTAAATATCGACGCAGGAGTGGCGCTCGAATTCGAACAGCATGTTCACCGTGCCGGTGTCGTTTGCCCCGCGGCTGAGAACCCAGCCGCCGCAGCCCAGAATGGCGCCGGTAAGCGTCTGCACCAACCGCGAAGGCTCTTCGATGGAGATGGCCTTCATCTGCATCGCCCAGGGAATGTTGATCGTTTGCGCTGCGATTTGGGTTGGCACGGTTAGCCTCACATCCGCCTTATCGGAGCCATGCGGCGCTGCTTAACAGTTGTGCCGGAGTCGAACGGCGCCTGACCGCCTTTGAGACAACCATGCCGCCAGCGAGGCTCACGCGCCTTGCGCTGGTAATTGGAGACGCGGCCGCGCCCGGCGGCAGCGCCCGGTAGATGCGCGCCAAATCGAACCGCAAACACAAGAAACGGGAAATGATGTAGCTTGATAGACAGCATGATTGTCGGCTCCGGAATCGACCTGGTGGAGATAGGGCGCATCCAGCAGTCCATGGATCGCTACGGGCAGAGGTTTCTTGACCGTGTGTACACGGCCGCGGAGCAGGCCTATTGCCTGCGCAAGCGCAAGGCGGGCGAGAGCTTTGCCGCACGGTTTGCCGCCAAGGAGGCGGGAGCCAAGGCTCTTGGAACCGGCATCAGTCATGGAGTGAATTGGCTGGAGATTGAGGTAGTGCGCGAACCCGGCGGAAGGCCCGCCCTCCGGTTTCACGGGCGAGCGGCCCAGTTTGCCGCCCGCCTCGGCGCTCGCCGCGCCGCGCTTTCCATCACCCACACCGCCGCGCTCGCCATGGCCAGCGTGGTGCTTGAGGACGGGCCGTGATTCCGCCGCGTCTGTTATTCTCAAGGCGTTAACTTCCACATTCTCAAGCAGAGGAGTGCCGTGCCAAGCCGCAAAGAGATTCAGTGGTCGCAACTGAGAGTGGGAGCCCTGGTCCTGGTGGCCATGGCCATCCTGGTCGGGCTGATTCTTCTCATGTCCGGATCGAGCGGCGGGCCGTTTGCGCGCAAGCTGATTCTGCGCTCCTACTTTGAAAATGCCGCTGGCGTCAAGGATGGCGCGCCCGTGACCCTGGAGGGCGTGACCATCGGCAACGTCATCCATGTCCGCGTGGTTCCCGCGCGCAATCCCACGCCGGTCGAAGTAACGATGCAGGTGGGCCACGAGTGGCTGCCCAAGCTGCACGTCGATTCAACCGCCTCGATCGACCAGGCCGGCGTGCTGGGCGACAGCTATGTCGATATCACCTCGGCCCGCGCCAGCGGCCCCCAGCCGCCCAACAACACCGAACTGAGAACCACCGGCGC
>JBEKPI010000226.1:0-4741 GCA_049520855.1 Occallatibacter sp. | reverse complement strand
CGCCTTGATCGTAGGCGAAGAGCAACTTACGGCGCAAATCATCCCCAAGGGGTTTCCCCATATCCGTGTTCGCCGCAGAGTCTCGCCAACGACAGTCTACATTATTTACTAAAATTCTCTAGTCAGAGAACCAAGCGACGCTTTCCGCATCAGCGATTGACCAAAGAGCTCTTCAGGAGCCGCACTTCGCCAGGTTCGACAAACTCAAATAATCCGTGATACTGTCTCGCCCGCGCATTGATCTGCTGCGCCCTGGCAGCATCGCCGTCCTTGCGGGCATAGAGGCCTTTCCTCTCGATCTCTGCGCTTATTTCCTGTGTTGTAGCTGTACGAGATTCTCGTTCCAAGAGGACAATCCTCATCGCCTCATGCAACGGCAATGTCGCCCCGAAGAAAACCGCGGGCGAAACATTGAACCGCCGGCTCAGCCGCGCGATATGGTCGCGGTTTAACTGTCGCTTGCCGGAGAGGACCAGTGATACGGTGCTTTCGCTGCCCAACTCCGGGGCGATGTCGCGTTGCGAGAGGCCATTCTGCTCCAGCAAAAAACGCAACACATCTGCAGGCTCGGACTCCGGCACCGGGTAGTGCTCTTGCTCGTAGCGCTCGACAAGCAGAGTCATCAACTCGATGGCCTCTTCCTCCTCTGGCGTCGGAGCGGACTTTGCGGTCAGCTCAAAGAGAGCCTGGGTGTATTCGGCCAGTTCCGCATCGTCGTGGATCAGGCGGGGCGCTCCCTGTCGAATCATTTTCGCCGGATTTGCAAGCGCTTTGCTCATGGTTTGACACCCATGTTCCATTATGCTCGATTGTTGTGTTTCCAACCTGTCGAAAAGGGCGGGATGCCCTGATGCCGTCCGGCTCTCACTTACCGATCAGCCCGCGGGCGATCGCGTCCAACATGCCGTTGAGGAAGTTGATGGACTCGGGGGCAGAGTAGCGGCGGGCGATCTCTAAGGATTCGTTGATGACGATGGGGAAGGGCGTACCCTTGAAGCCAAGCATTTCGCCTACGGCCATGCGCAGCAGATTGCGGTCTACGGCGGGCATGCGCTCAAGGCGCCAGTGCTTGGAGTTGGCCACGAGCAGTTCGTCGATCTGCTCCTGGTGGGCGACGGCCACGCGGAAGAGATCCTCGGCAAAGCCGCGAACCTCCGGCTCGACTTCGTCAGCAGCCTTCCAGAAGGTAGCGCGGACTTGGTCCGGCGTCTGCTTGCCGATGTCCGCCTGAAAGAGCATCTGCATGGCCAGTTCGCGCGATTTGCGACGCGGCCCGGCGGTCAAGAAGGACCGCCTTGCGCCTGATCGCCTTGAATCAGCTTGCGGCGAAGGCTGACCATCTCGATGGCCGCAAGGCCAGCCTCGAAGCCCTTGTTGCCGGCCTTGATGCCGGCGCGGTTGAGCGCCTGTTCGAGAGTCTCGCAGGTGAGCACGCCAAAGCTGTGGGGAACATTGGTCTCCTGCTGCGACTGGCCAATGGCGCGGGCCACTTCGTTATAAATGGCCTCGTAGTGGGCGGTCTCGCCGCGCAGCAGGCAGCCGAGGGGGATGATGGCGTCGACTTGCCCCAGCTTGGCCACAGCGGATGCGGCCGCCGGTATCTCCCATGCGCCGGGAACGCGGATGATTTCAATGTCGGCCCTTTGAGCGCCGCTGCGCAGCAGGGCATCGAGCGCGCCTTCGAGCAGCCGCTCGGTAATCACAGCATTCCATCGGGCGACGACGATGGCAAACTTCATGCCCGCGGCGGAGAGATCGCCTTCGACGGCGACCGGCTTGCCCTTGACGGGATCGGTCCAGGCCCAAAAGCCGAAGGCAAAGCCCGGCTCCGGCTCGACGGTGAAGATATGCGACTTCCAGTGTGTCTCCGTTATGGGAGAGAGGCGCGCGACGGCCTGCTCGCCATCTTGCGCGCGCAGCCAGGCGGCCGCGGCCTGATGCACGGCGTCGAGAGCGGTCACCTCGACCAGCACATCGGCGGTCGACGGAAACTGGCCATCAACAAATTCGAGATTACCCAGCGGAGCCAAGAACGATGCGCCGCGGCTGCCTTCTTCGCTCCATCCTTTGCCGGGAGCAAATCCGAGCGCGGCTAAGAAGCTCGCCAGCCGGTGATAGGCGGCGCGGCTCCCCGCGGGACGAAGAAAGGAGATCCCCTTGATCATGCTTTGATTCTATCGCGCGCAGGCGCGTCAGCAGGATGGCGATTCAGCAAGCCAGCAGGCCGGGAAACACCGAAGGCCGGCGCATGGCCGGCCTTCGGTGTTTGTTGCTTGAAGCGTTGCGAGTTATGTTGTGGAGCGCGGCTTGACGGCGATGGCCGTAGCTGGAACGATGGTGGCGGGTGAAGTGCTGGGCTGAGTGAAAGTGCAGCCGACATCGTTGCCACCAGCGGCGATGGGTGTGCAGGCCGGAAGGTTGGGGCTGATCTGCTGCGTGTCGGTGAGTGTCGGCACGCTAATGTAGTGGATCATATTGTCGCCCGCAGTGGAGACAAAGAAGAGCTTGTCGTCTGGGGTGAAGGCGCCGGCCAGCGGAGCGCTGATAGTTGAGCCTCCGGTCAGCGGGATATAACCCAGAGTGGAAGGCGTGCTGCCAGCAGCCGGCACGTAGTACGGCAGTTGGGCGTTGGTGTTGGAAGCATCGGCCGTATACGTGATGAATGCCAGATTCGACTCTGGCGAGGCAACCACCTGATTGATGGCCGTCGCCTGCACAGTGACCGGAGTCGTGCTTACTGTGTCGGTAAGCAGCAGCGGTGAGAGTGGATCGCCATTGACCAGCGAATAACCGGGGTTGGTTGCCGGCGGCAGACAGTTCAACGCCGGGATCGAGACGCCGATGTCGGAGAGTGTTACCCCGCTTCCCGTGACAGCCGCGCCCAGAATGTGCTGGCCGTCGGTGGTCGCTGCGAGGGAATCGGTCTGCACCGGGTTATTGGCGGCGTCGAGGACGGTATCTCCCAGAGGATAGAAGGAGTTCTCCATGCTGGCGTAGTCGCCAACCGTGCCGCTTGGGCACCAGGTGTGCGCCACGGTGGAATTTCCTGCGAGGTAGGCGCCCACCGAGGGAATTGTGATAGCCGGGGTTTGCATGGTGCTTGAAATGGCTACATTCGGAGGCAGCGGAGTGGGCGGCAGATTCGGCGGCAGTATGCCCGGCGGCAGGGGATTCACCAGCAGCGGCTTCGGCAGCAAACTAGACGGCAACGGGTAGGTCGTCCAGTTGTTCTGGTTGTAGACGTATAGCGTGTCGCTGTGGCCGGTGATGCCTTGTTCCGCGCTGTTGGCCGTGCTGTTCAGCGCCGCACTGTCGGTGATGTAGAGCGTCTTCGAGTCGGGGGTCCAGGCGGCGGCATTGCCCATGCCCCCAAAGGTCGTCCAATTGTTGCCAGTGACATTGTAAAGATACAAGAGCTTCTGCTCCTGATCGTTGATGAGCACCTGCGCATTGTTCGGCGACACGGCCAGCACCACGCCGGGAACGGAGGCGTTCTGCGTGGTAACCGCGTTGTTAATCGTACTGACGATCATCAATTCATGGGTAGAGCCGAAGTAGAGATTGTTGCCCAGCCGGTCCATCATCATCGAGTTCGGCACATAGGGAAGGCGCACCGTGGAGCCGGCCGCTCCGGTAAGCAACTCGATGGAGCTGAAGTACTGCGACTGGCCGGGAGCCGAGAACCAGACGTAGTCGCTGGCTGTGCCGGGGGTAGTGATCTTGACCGGATTCGATGAAACGGACAGGCCGGTGCCAAACTCTCCAACCTCGTTGATGGGGGATGGATTGCAACTGGAGGGCTGGCAGATGGCGAAGACCGAAGCCACGCCGGGGAAGGCGGTGGTGATGGCTCCGCCGCTGGCCGCCGTGATGTCGGCCGGATCGGTGGACTGGTAGTCGAGCGACAGGCCGGTGATGGGGTTTCCCTGGGTGTCGGTGACGGTGGTGACCAGATTCTGCGTCGTGCCCTGGGAAATGGTTCCAGAGGTCTCGCCGTTGGCAAGGGTCAGCGAGATCGATGCGGGCGGGCAGGTGGAGAAGTAGCCGGCCGACGACCCCGACAGGGCAACCGACGCTGTGATTGGGGTGGTGCCGGGCTGGTTGGCGGTAATCGTCACCTGGTTGGTGGTGGTGTTGGTGTTAATCGAAGCGATATTTGAGTTGCTCACCGTGTAGCTGAGTGTGCCGATGGCGGCCGTGCAAGCGGGGATCGAGGTCACGCCCGCGGGTACTCCCGCCGGACAGGCATAGTTGCCGCTGGCTACGACTGAGGCCGGCGCACACAACACGTACTGCTTGTTGCCGGCCCCCGCGAAGCAGGCCTGCGCGTCGAGGGTCGCCTGGGCATTCTGCGAGAAGCACTGCTGCGCGGAGCCGGACAAGGGGGTGGTTACAAGGCTGACGGAAGTCACCTGGGGATGGACGTAGACTTCGACCGGATTGGAGCTCACGGTATGAGCCGAAGCCGTGATATAGCCCGTGCCGTAGGGCAGGCCGCCCGTCGAAGGCATTGGATTCGGAGGAGAGCAGATCGTGTAATCGGCGATGCCGCCGCCCAGGTTCCGGTTCCACGTGCCGGCGCAGATGTTGCCGCCCGGCGAGATGTCAACCAACTTGTTGTTGGAGGTGCCCCAGGTGTAGCCGCTGATGCTGGCCGCGACGCCCTTGCAGGTCACAGCCGAAGGCTGGCTCGCTTGGCGCGTCTGCCCGTAGGCAATGGAGATGCCGGTGGTCGCGGGTT
>JBEKPI010000225.1:0-4773 GCA_049520855.1 Occallatibacter sp. | reverse complement strand
AGATTTCTGGATTTTCCTGGTATGGATTTTATATCGTAGCTACAATAAGATAGATGAACACTACCAAGAGTGAAACCGACTGGGAGCGCGTACTGGCCTTCAAACAGGGGAATGCGATCCCCTACGAGCCGGAGGATGGCCCCTATGACCCGAACGATGCGGAGGCTGCGCGCGCGTGGCTTGCCCAGGCCGATCTCATTCGCAACGGCAAGGTGGTGCGCAGAGGCAAGCGCGGGCCGCAAAAAGCTCCGACCAAGACGCTGGTTTCGCTGCGGCTTTCGTCCGAGGTGATTAACCACTCCAAAGCTACCGGGCGGGGCTGGCAGACGCGGATTGATGATGCGCTGCTGGAGGCGATCCGCAAAAGAGCTTGACAAATATATAGAAAACGGCATACACTGTAAATACAGTAGGTGCTCCGGGACATCTGCAAATTAGTGGCGGCTTATAGCCGTTTGTCAAGGCCAGTTTGGGAGCATCAATGAACAGGCAGTCTCTAGAATTTGATTGGGACGAGGCCAACCTACGGCATTTGGCCCGACACAAGGTGATTCCGCAAGAGGCCGAGGAGGTTGTTCTTGGAAACCCCCTTGACATCGAACTGCAAACTGCGGAGGGTAGCGGCGGAGAAGAGCGGATATTGCACGTCGGGGAAACGTGCAAGGGACGGATTTTGGAGCTTGTGTCAACTTGGCGCGGTGGAAAAGTTCGAATCGTCTCCGCGTGGGATGCACCACGGCAAGCCAAGCTGGACTATCTGGCCGAGATGAGGCGGCGTTATGGCAGCATTGACGATTCCGAAGTTTGAAAACGAAACCGACGAAGCCAATTGGCTCTACGAGAACCGCGAGGGGTTGTCGGCGGCGTTTCATGAGGCAGTGCAGGAGGGGCGTGTCAGGCATGGCACGCTGAAGCAGCGCGGCGTCACGCCTCCGACTACGATCCGGCTCGCACCGGAAGACATCTCCCGCGCGCGGACGCTTGCCGAACGCCGCGGTCTGCGCTACCAGACCTATCTCAAAATGCTGATTCACGAAGGGCTGGAACGTGAGGAGCGGTTGGCGAGCTAGGGATGCTGCCGCCTAACCGTCACGGGCCAAGACGACAGTTCTCCGTGCTAGGGCCGCGCCGCCATAGCCGCCCAGAATATGCATACGGGCCAAATCAACCACACCAGTATGCCTCCTACGAAGAGCCTCAGAAAGACCGATACTGCGAACATAACCAAAGCGCCGGTCACGGTGCTGTAAACCATTCCTAACGGTCCAAACAAAGCCGCGAGCAAAACGGCGATCCAGACGCTCTTATAAGCAGGCTGAACTAAATCAACGGAAGGGAAATAGAGGGTCGGCTTCCGGGCCGGAAGCGCTTGTTTGGGCATCTCTTGCGGCACTATCGGCGGCGTCGATATTTCAGTGGATATTGACGCGCCGCACCCTCCACAGAATCCCGCACTGTCTCGGGATGAAGAGCCACACTGATCACATAACGCCAATTTGCAACTCCTGGGGTGCGCATTAAGTTTACCCGAGGCCCGCTCATGTTCGAGAACCAATTATCGAGGCAATTCAAAGAAAGTTGGCCTGTTCGATACACTAAGAGAGCTATGAGCACACTGAAAGCCGTTCGCGGGACGCGGGATTTGCTGCCGCCGGAGACCGCGCTTTGGAACCGCATCGAGGCTACTGCGCGGGACGTCTTCGCGCGCTACAACTTCGGCGAGATTCGCACGCCGGTCTTCGAGGATACTGCCCTTTTTGCCCGCGGCGTGGGCGAGGAGACTGACATCGTCTCCAAGGAGATGTACACCTGGGAGGATCGGGCGCGGGCGCAGTCGGAGAAGACGCAGACCTTGACGCTGCGACCAGAAAACACGGCCGGGGTGGTGCGGGCTTATATCGAGCATCAGTTGGGCGAAAGCGGGCAGTTGCAGAAGCTCTATTACATTGGGCCGCAGTTCCGCCGCGAAAGGCCGCAGAAGGGGCGCTACCGGCAGTTCTATCAGATTGGCGCGGAGGTGATCGGACCGCCCTCGGCGGGCAGCGAATCGCCGTTGCGGGACGCGGAAGTGCTGGAGATGCTGGCTACGCTGCTGGATGAGTTGGGCATCGGCGGCTGGACGCTGGAACTGAATTCGGTCGGCTCGGCGGTGGACCGGGCGCGGTATAACGAAGCGTTGCGGGCGGCGCTGGTACCGGTGGTGGGGCAGATGTGCGTGGATTGCCAGCGGCGCGCGGTGACCAATCCGCTGCGGGTGCTGGACTGCAAAGTTCCCGCCGATCAGCCGATCATCGAGACACTGCCGGTGATTGCCGATTCGCTTGATGAAGAGTCGAAAAAACACTTTGCCGCGGTGACGGCGGCTCTGGACGCGGCGGGCGTGCCCTACACGCGCAATCACCGGCTGGTGCGCGGGCTGGACTATTACACGCGGACGACCTTCGAGTTTACGCATGGCGGGCTGGGCGCGCAGAATGCGCTGCTGGGCGGCGGGCGCTACGACGGCCTGAGCGAGATGCTGGGCGGGCCGCGCGCGCCGGGGATCGGCTTTGCGATGGGCGAGGACCGGCTGGTTCTCACGCTGCTGGCCGCGCTCGACCAAAAGGCTGCCCCGTTGAAGGCGGACGGGTACATTGCTCCTTTGGGCGAGGAGCGGAACGCCGCGGCGCTCAGCCTGGCCCGCGAGTTGCGGCATAAGGGGTTGTGGATCGAGCTGGGCGACGGCAGCTTCCGGCTGAAGAAATCCTTCGAGGCGGCCGACAAGACGGCGCGGCAGATCGTGATTCTGGGCGAGGACGAGCTTCAATCCGGTATTCTTACGGTGAAGAACTTCTCCACCGGCGTGCAGACGAAGGTTCCTCGGGCGGAGTTGGCAGTTTTTCTCTCCAATTGAGAGGATTCGCGGGATCCCACCCTGGCCCCAAAAAGCAAGAAGCAGGTCCTTCGACTCGCTACGCTCGCTCAGGATGACAGCGTCGAAGGTGCGGCACCCAACATTTTTGTGCCCCGAAAAGGGATAAAGGACAATAGGTCGTGCTCGATTTTCTAGGATCTCTCGAACGGACGCATCTTTGCGGCGAATTGCGCGCCGCCCACGCCGGGCAAACGGTCGTGCTCATGGGCTGGGTCAACCGCCGCCGCGATCATGGCAACCTGATCTTTCTCGACCTGCGCGACCGCAGCGGCATCAGCCAAGTCGTGCTCGACAAGGAACTGACCCCCGAGGGCCACCTGAAAGGCGAGCAGGTCAGGCCGGAGTACGTGGTGGCTGCCGTGGGCCGTGTGCGCCTGCGCGATGCCGACGTCATCAACCCCAAGATGCCCACCGGAGAGATCGAGATTGAGGCCACCGAGGTGCTGGTCTTGAACGACGCCCGTCTGGCGCCATTTTC
The DNA here is from genome assembly GCA_049520855.1 of Occallatibacter sp. Classification (GTDB taxonomy): domain Bacteria; phylum Acidobacteriota; class Terriglobia; order Terriglobales; family Acidobacteriaceae; genus Telmatobacter. The sequence goes on along the minus strand of JBEKPI010000225.1, from coordinate 1,381 downwards.
GCCCTCCGAAGACGCGATCCAAAACGAAGAGGTCCGCCTCAAGTACCGCTACGTGGACCTGCGCCGCCCCGAGATGCAGCGCAACTTGCGCCTGCGCCATGAGATCGTTTTGGCCATTCGCGACAACCTCAGCCAGCAGGGCTTTCTGGAGATCGAAACGCCCATCCTGACGAAGTCCACCCCTGAAGGAGCGCGCGATTTTCTGGTTCCCAGCCGTGTGCATCCGGGCGAGTTTTACGCTCTGCCGCAGTCGCCGCAGATATTCAAGCAAATCCTGATGATCTCCGGCTGCGACAAATATTTTCAAATCGCCCGCTGCTTCCGCGACGAGGATCTCAGGGCCGATCGCCAGCTTGAGTTCACTCAGGTTGATCTGGAGATGAGCTTCCCGCGGCAGGAGACGGTCTTCGGAGTCGTGGAAAAGTTTCTGGTTGCGGGCTTCCGCGCGGCCGGGGTTGCGTTGCCCGCGCCCTTCCCGCGCATGACCTACGACGAGTCGATGAGGCAGTTCGGCACGGACAAGCCGGACCTGCGGACACCTGGGTTGACGGACGTGCGCGCGGCTTTTACCGACGAGAACCTGGGCATATTGCAGATCGATCCGGCCCTGCCGGTAGTGGCTTTCCACATTCCCAACGTGGGCGAGCTGAGCCGCAAGGAGCGCGAAGACAGCCATCCGCTGTTCGATCTGAAGAAGGGCGCCAAGTTCATCGACGACTTCAAGCGTCTGGCCAAGGGATTTCCCGACGCCGCCGTCAAGGTGCGCGAGCTGGTTGGCGCGGCAGAGGCCGACTTTGTGATCGTCGTGGCAGGCGACCCGGCTCATCCCGTCAAGGCCAGCGACACCAAGTTCGAGGGCCGGCTGAGCGAACGCGAGATCAATGTTTATTCGGCGGCGGGCAACTTCCGCACCGAACTGGCGAAGAAGTACGCCGAGCGGCATGGAGCTTTCGGCGTGACCGAAAAGGTGGTAACGGAAGCGGAACCGGGGCGGACGGTCGATGGAGCGCAGGCTTTTCAGCCCATCTGGATCACCGATTTTCCCATGTTCGAGTACGATGCGGCGCTGGCCAAGTGGATGCCGGCGCATCACCCCTTCACTTCGCCGCACGAGGCTGATATGGCCAACCTGCTGACGGACCCGGCCAGCGTGCGGGCGAATTGTTATGACCTGGCGATGAACGGCCTGGAACTTGGCTCGGGCTCGATCCGCATCCACCGAAAAGATGTCCAGCAGCAGATATTCCAGTCGCTCGGCATCAGCGACGAGGAGGCCCGCGCGCGTTTCGGCTTCTTCCTCGACGCGTTGGAGTACGGCACTCCGCCGCACGGCGGCATTGCGCTTGGCGTGGACCGCATCGTGATGCTGCTGGCCGGCGCG
>JBEKPI010000224.1:0-4878 GCA_049520855.1 Occallatibacter sp. | reverse complement strand
AGCGCTGCCTGCTCGAAATCACCGGCATGGATGCGATCACCTTGCAGCCGGCGGCCGGCGCGCATGGGGAATTTACCGGGATCTTATTGGTTCGCGCATGGCACGAGTCGCAGGGCAATGCGCGCCGCAGGATTCTGATTCCCGACTCGGCGCACGGGACGAATCCGGCCACCGCGGCCATCTGCGGCTATACCGTCGAGAATCTGAAGTCCAACTCCGAGGGCGGCATCGACCTGGAGGCGCTGACCCGCCAGGTGGACGAAGAGACCGCTGCGCTGATGCTGACCAATCCCTCGACCATCGGCGTCTTCGAGAGCGAAATTCACAAGATCGCCGATATCCTCCACGCCAAGGGCGCGCTGCTTTACATGGACGGCGCCAACATGAACGCGCTGGTGGGCAAGACCCGGCCGGGCGACTTCGGCGTGGACGTGATGCACCTCAATCTGCACAAGACCTTTTCGACGCCTCATGGCGGCGGCGGTCCCGGCTCCGGCCCGGTGGCTTGCAAGGCGTTTCTAGAGCCGTTTTTGCCGGTGCCGGTGCTTGTGACAGGGAACAGGGAACAGGGAACAGGGAACAGGCAAGGACTAGGGACTTCCGGCCAGCTTGGCTGGAACTATGACCGCCCGAAATCCGTGGGCCGTGTGCGCGCCTTTTACGGCAACGTGGGCATGTTCATCCGCGCGCTGGCTTACATCCTCGCGAACGGACCGGACGGCCTGCGCCAGACGACGGAAGACGCCGTGCTCAACGCCAACTACATTCGCGCCAAGCTCGAAGACCTCTACGAGCTACCCTACAAGACGGCGTCGATGCATGAGGTTGTCTTCAGCGACAAGCGGCAGGCGGCGCGCGGCGTCAAGACCGGCGACATCGCCAAGCGGCTGATCGACTATGGCTTCCATCCCTACACGGTCAGCTTCCCCATGATCGTCCACGGCGCGCTGATGATCGAGCCGACCGAGAGCGAGTCGCTGGAGGAACTGGATCTGTTCATCGAAGCCATGCGTTCCATCGCCCGCGAAGTCGAGGAGACACCGGAACTGGTCAAGACCGCGCCGCACTCGACGCGCGTCTCGCGGCTGGACGAGGTGCAGGCGGCACGGAAGCCCATCCTGCGCTGGCGGCCTTAGCGCGTTCGCCGGTACAGCTCCTCCAGCGCGTCGCAGGCTGTGCGCACCCCGTCTTCGCTGGCGAGTTGTTTGGCCACGCTCTCGGCGCGCTGGGCCAGCAGCGGTGCGGCCAGCATCGCCTTCAATTTGCGCGCTACCCGCCAGGGCGTATATTTTCCGCGTTGAATGACGCGGCCCACCTTGAGGCGCAACATGCGGCGCGCGTTGTCGGGCTGGTCGTGCGAGAAGGGCATGATCAGCATTGGCTTGCCGGCGCGCAGGCATTGCGCGGTGGTGCCGACGCCGCCCTGATGCACGACCATGGCCGCGCGGTCGAAGAGTTGGGAGTAGGGCGCGTACTCGGCCACGCAGATCGACTCCGGCAGCTTGGTCTTCAATTGATTGCGCGGGTCGGTGCCGATCAAAAGCACAGCGCGAATTCCCAGGCGCATGGCCGCGCTCGCCGAGACCTCGTAAAAGTTTCCGGCAGCCAGCACTGCGGCAGAGCCTAGCGTGAAGACCACCGGTAGCTCGCCCGCGGCCATGAACTTTTCCAAATTCGGCGGCAGCGCCTGGTTGCCCGCGTCGGCGTCGTAGTAGCAGAAGCCGGTAATCAGCGTGTTCGCAGGCCAGTCTTTTTGCTCCACGCCCAGGACACGGGAGAACAGCGCCAAAACCAGCGATGGCGAGTGCTTGGCGTCGAAGAGCGGATTCGCGCCTTTGGGCAATCCCAGCTCGCGGCGCAGCTCGTAGATAGGCTCGGGCCACTTGCGGCTGACAAACCGCGCCACCCGGCGAATGACCCGCCCGAAGCCGGGAACCAACCTGTCGGCGCGAGCCAGCCGTGGGTAAGGGGGCAGCACCGGCGGATCGAAAGCCGAGAAAAAGGAGAGCGGCGCGAGCACATAACTGGCCCAGGGAATTCCAGTGACCTCAGCGACCAGCGGGCCGGCATAGTTCAGTTCGCCGAGCAGCAGCAGATCGGCGCGCACTGGCTTGGTGGCCGCGTCAAGCAGGTCGTCGTAGCTCTGGCGCAGCGAGGGAAAGAGAAAATCCCTCAGCCCCCGCTCCGTGCCGTTCTTGATGTCGTAGATCATCTCCACGAGGATTGTGTTGGCGGGGTCGATATCCGGGCGGACGGCGTGGAATTCGAGGCCCAGCGGCCGGATCTTCGGCTCATAGACGGCGGGCAGCGCCATGACCGGCGTGTGGCCGCGGCGTTTGAGTTCGAGGGCGAGGGCGATCAGCGGGTTGGTGTCGCCATAGGTGCCGATATTCGAGAGAACGATGCGCAAGATTGAGTCCTCGGAGCCAAGTCAGCCAACTTTATGAGGGTAATCTATCGGGCTTGGGGTTGTGCTCCTCCAATTTATCCTGGCACAACCAGGGGGTGATATTCTTGCCGGGTTCGAGATTTTCGTGGAGATTACGATGCCAAACCTGCGCAGCCTTCGTTTCTTGAGTTCTGCCATTGTTGCCGCGGCCCTGCTCTGCGGCTTGCTTGCCGCACCGGCTATTGTCGCCGCGCAGAAGCCTTATCGCATTGTCGATAGCTGGAAGCTGGGCACGGACGGCTGGTGGGATTACCTGCTTGCCGACCCGCCGGCCCATCGGCTCTATCTTACCCGCGGGATGCGCGTCGATGTGCTCGACACGCAAACCGGCAAGCTGGTTGGGAGCATTGCCGGACTGCATGGGACGCACGGCGTCGCTCTTGACGATGGCGGCAAGTTCGGCTACATCTCCGACGGCGGCGGCAACGCCGTGGTCGTCTTCGACCGAGCCACGCTGGCCACGGTGGCGACGATTCCCGCCGGAACCAACCCCGACGCCATCGTCTTCGAGCCGGCCACGCGGACTGTCTGGGCCTTCAACGGCCGCAGCAGCGACGCGACGGTGATCGACGTCGCGACGCGGAAAGTGGTGGCCACAATAGCGCTGCCCGGCAAGCCGGAGTTTGCCGCCGTCGATGGCAAGGGAATGGTCTTTGACAACATCGAGGACAAGAACGAACTGGTTCGGCTGGATGCCAAGAAACTGAAGCTCACCGCCGAGTGGCCGCTCACCGGCTGCGAAGGCCCTAGCGGACTGGCCATGGACACTGCCGGCGGACGGCTCTTCAGCGTCTGCCATAACAAGGCGATGGCCGTAACCGACTCGAAGACAGGCAAGGTGCTGGCCGCACCCGCGATTGGAGATGGACCCGACGCCGCCGGCTGGGACGCGGCGCACAAGCTGGCCTTCTCATCCAACGGCGGAGGCGGCGGCTGGGGAAATAGCGGGGGCAACGCCGCCACAGGCACACTCACTGTCATTGACGCGAGTGCTCCAGATCGTCCGGTGCCGGGTTATCGGGTGATGGAGGAGCTGCCCACCCAGCGCGGCGCGCGCACTATGGCTTACGACTCGGCCGCCGACCGCATTTATCTGGTTACAGCCGAGTTCGGTCCGCGTCCCGAACCCACAGCCGACAATCCCCGGCCCCGCCCCGCCATTGTTCCAGGCAGCTTCACAGTTCTGGTTGTTGGCCGATGAGGGGACGAGCCCCCGCTGACGCCGGAGCAAAGCTCAGCGGGGCGGAGGGCTGCTTTGAGCGAAGACGAGTTGGATTGAACCCTGGTGACAGGGGTGGTAGAGCGCGCGGCTACTTTTCAGCCAGAGCTTGCTGCGCCGGCGCAGCGTTCAAGCGCCGCACCAGCACCGGAACCCCAAAGGCCAGTCCGGCGACAATGGCCGTCGAGAGCAGGTCGTTGCGATAGAAGGGCAAGGCGGCCACAAAGCAGGCGCCCAGCCCGCCCAGCGTGCGCGGATACATCCAGCCGCTGGCCCACACCGCGTAGTTCGAGACCAGGAAGAACGAGGTCGGCCCCAGCAGCGCGCCGGCGCCTACGCGTACAACCGTCGTCCGGGTCCGCAGTAGAATCTGCCCAAGCGCCATGGCCATCACGTACCAGCCCCACGTGGGCAAATAGTTCTGCCAGACGAAGCTGTAGTGGTAGCTGTAGACGGTGAGGATGTAATCGGTGGCCATGAGCGCGGCCAGCGGGGCCAGCATCTCGCGCCACGAACGCCGCGCGCCAAAGTAAAGCAGAGCGCCGCCGACCGCGGTAAAGTTCATCCACCCAGGATGGGGCATGAGACGGCTCAACACGGCAACCAGCAGCAACAGATAAGCAGGCATGAACACCTCGGTTTTCAGGATTCCGGTGTCTTGGAAGGGGACGAAGACACGCACGGAGCAACAACTCTCAATTCATTGTGCGGGCCAGACGCCGCTGGGTCAACCAAAGTTTTCACTGAATGAACAATTCTTTTCATCTGGCCCGCGGCGGTTTACTTTTGCTCCCGTCCGTCCATCGCTTCGCCCGCGTCGTCGCGGCCGTCCACGATGTAGACCCATCCACCAAGAGGATTACGGAGCAAAGTTCGGCCCGCTCCCAACCCCCAACCAAGATAAGAGTATGCAAAGCGCAGGTCGGTGAACTCAACCGTGGTCCACGCGCGATTTGGCGGCAACTGCGGCGGGGGCAAGACTCCCGGCGCCAAACCGGGAATAGACTCCCTGCCGACATCGAGCACCACGGCCCACGTGCCCCAATCGAGATATACCTGGCCCAGCGGCGTGCGTTTGGCGACCTCGATGGCTGCTGTCGCGGCCGGCTTGTAGAGCACGTCCCGCCGCGGGTCGCTGACGATCTCGCCGGTGCGTGTGTCGATCTCGGCGGTCTGGTAATAGGCTTCGGTCTCAAGAATCGCGTGCCAG
>JBEKPI010000223.1:0-4912 GCA_049520855.1 Occallatibacter sp. | reverse complement strand
CTTACCGCCTATCTCACAGCGATGGGCAGGTTTCACAATTACTCTTTCGGCAACATTTTGGAGATTGCACGGCAGAAGCCGGATGCAACCCGCGTTGCTGGCCTGTATGCGTGGAACCAGCTCAAACGGAGAGTCAGGAAGGGAGAGCGCGGCATCCGCATTCTTGCTCCAGTGATCGGCATCAAGCGCAAGAGAGACGAAGAGGCCGAGAAGGACATCCGCACACAGAATCATGGTGTGTTAGTTGGCTTCCGTTCAGCCTATGTCTTCGATGTAAGCCAGACCGACGGCGAAGAGCTTCCCGAACTGTCAACCAAGGTAAGCGGAGATGTAGGCGAACGGCGGGAACGGCTGATTGACTTCATTATCGCGCAAGGCATTCAGCTTGAGTTCAAGGAGTCTATCGCCCCGGCGTTGGGAGCCAGCTACGGCGGGAAGATTGTTTTGCTTCCCGGCCAGTCAACCGCCGAAGAATTCTCAACTTTGGTCCATGAACTCTCCCACGAAATGTTACACAAGGCCGACCGTCGCACCGCAACCACCAAGATAGTACGCGAAACCGAAGCCGAGGCAATTGCCTTTGTAGTCGGAAAGACTATCGGCCTCGACACTGGCAGGGTATCGGCGGATTACATCCACCTGTACCACGGCAACGCGGCACTCTTGGCCGAGAGCTTGGAAGTTATCCAGCGTACCTCAGCCGTCATTCTTTCCGCTCTTGAAACACCGAGAGCGGAAGAGATGCAAGACGCGGAACCGGAACTGGCGAAAGCCAGCTAACCAACCCTTTTCAGCGGCGGGCGGCCTCATGCCGTCCGCTCCACCCCCATCGGAACACCAACCCGCTCAAGGAGAGCAACTATGAACCCGAACACCACCACCGAATACCGCGACCTTCCACTCGCCGTCCTCACCGAGTCCACCACCAACCCCCGCCGCATCTACGACAATGCAGCACTGAAAGAGCTTGCCGAAAGCATCCGCGTTCAAGGAGTGCTTTCGCCCTTGCTTGTCCGGCCTTTGAACGAACGCGGCTTCGAGATCGTCGCCGGAGCGAGGCGCTACCGCGCCGCGCAGATGGCCGAGGCCGAGACTGTCCCCGTTCGCATCGTCAACCTTACCGACGCCGAGGCGTTGGAGGCGCAGTTAGTCGAGAATTTGATTCGTGCCGATGTGCATCCGATGGAGGAGGCCAACGGCTTCCGCGCTCTTCTCAACTTGGAAGAACCGAAATACTCCATCGAACAAATCTCCGCGAAATGCGCCAAGAGTGCGGCTTTTATTGCCGCTCGTTTGAAATTGACCGAGCTTTCGCCCGTGGTGGTCGATGCGTTTTACCGCGAGGAGATCGGCACCGGACACGCGCTGTTACTGGCGAAGCTGCAACCCGCGCAACAGGAAGAGGCGCTCAGTGCTTGCTATCAGGAGCAGTATGGCACCAACAACAAAACGAAGCGCACTTTGCTACCCGTGCGCAATCTTCAACAGTGGATTGAGCACAACATTCTGTTGGAACTCGCATCCGCGCCATTCTCAAAAGCAGATGTGCAGCTTGTGCCGGAGGCTGGTTCTTGCGTCGATTGCCCGAAGCGTACCGGGCATAACAAGCTGCTCTTTGCGGACATGGGAACAGGGCAGAAGGATTCATGCTCAGACCCGAAATGCTATGCCGCAAAGTTGGACGCGCATATCCGGCAGACCATCGCAGCGAAACCGAAGGTGGTACAGATCAGCACGGGCTATGGTCAGCAGAAGGAGGGCAGCACCACGCTACCGCGAAACAAGTATGTCGAAGTCCGGCAGGAAAAACCCAAGACGAAAGAGGAGGCCAACCGCCCGGAGTTCAAGACGTGCAAGTTCACTACCGAGGCCATTGTCTCCGAAGGCAGCGAGCGGGGCGAAACCCGCACGGTTTGCGCCCAGGCAGATTGCCCGGTGCATCACCCGAAGAAGCAGACCAACACACATGAACCGAAATGGAATGTCGAGGAGCAGAAGCGCCGCCGCGAAGAAGCACTCGCCCAGGCGACCGGACTCCGCACACTTGCCGCCATCGTTGCAGCGGTCCCGGTGCGGTTGATGAAGCGCGACCTGCTTTTTGTGGTCGAGCGGCTGGCGGCATTGTTGGACGAACGCCGTTTGGAGATTGTCGCCCGTCAACGAGGGATCAAAAAGGCAAAGGACAGCGAATCTATCGGGAAGCTGTTTACCGCCTACCTGCGCCATGCCGAGGAAAGCGCGTTGGGTGGTTTGCTGGTAGAAATCACCATCCTACACGCGGCCAGCAAGCAGAACGCCGCACAGGTGCTCCGCGACGCCACCACCGCGTACAAGGTGGACGTGGACGCCATAAGCCTCAAGGTCAAGCAGGAGTTCGCCGCGAAGGAGAAAGCCAAAGCCGCAAAGCCGGCCACGCCAAAGCCCCCTGCAAAGGCCGCGAAGAACTCCAAAGCCGCCTAATCCCAGCCAGCATTCCGGCGGAGCCTGTCTCATAGGCTCCGCCATATTTTTGCTCACCTGCCCGTCTTCCCGCCCTGCATGAGGCTCCTTGAGTCCCTGCCTCTGGACTCCGATGCCTTACATGACTGGCCTCCGGCTCTGGGTGGATTCTCCCTGCGCGTTCGCATCCCCCAGAGCAAAAAAAATCGCCGCCCCGTCCACGCGGTCCGGGTCGGCGATGGCAAGTCACGCTGCGATGCAGCGGGAGAAGGAGTGACACATCACCCCCAAAGGGTTGCTGTGGAGCGCCCCAGCGATTCCATTTGGAATCGTGTATCGAATCAGCTACTTGGCTGATTCGTGATTCCAAATGGAAACGGCTGTTTACGCGGAAGCCGCTTTCATGTGAGTTGTGTAAACATGCTGATTCAAAAGGTGTTCACGCGAGAGCGTGATTCGTCTTGTTTGACGCGCTGTTGCGATGGGACTAGGGTTAGCCCAAAGGCGGGCTCCCCCATGAGCAGCACTCGCACCGGCCAGAATATCGACTCGCAGCCGCTTCCAAACGCCGAAGCGCGCACGATCCTCCGCGCCAAAACGGTAGCGACCCGGCTCTCTATCGAGGAGCTGGAAGAGGTCGAATCGGCGGTCAAGAGGGACGGCAAAACGCTCGCCGAATGGCTCCGCGCTACCGTCTTGCGGCAGGCGCGGCAGCGTCCAGCCGACCCGGTCGAGCTGATCCTGGCAGAGCTTTCAGCCACCCGGTACATGCTCCTGACTCTCTTCCATTCGACTGCGCAGGCGGCTGCCGAAGGCAAGCAACTGCTGCCCGAAACCGTGCTCAGAATCCGCGACAAGGCCGACGCCTTGAAGCTCCAAAAAGCCCGCAAGATGCTCCAGGATTTCTTCTCCCAGGAAGGGCAAAACGGGGGCAAATCCTGACCCGCCCGATGCAGTTTCCCAGACGCTTTCCATGGCTCATTTTGATGCTCGTTGGGTTGCCGATTTTGCCTTTGCCGCTTGCGGCATGGTTCTGGTTGGTGACGCCGCCACTCCAGAATTACTACCTGATTGCCTACCTCGACAGCACCGAACGACCGCGCCAGCCCTCCGCAACCACCCAAATTGAGTGGCTGTATAAGACCGCTCCAGGGCGGAAACCGGAGCTGGTTTCAGAGGCCGATGTGGTCTCGGCAGCCAGCGACAAGGGGAGCAAACTCCCCGTCAAACTCTCGCCCCGCGCCGTCGCCGACGGCTGGCGCGAGGTGGTGAAGAGCGCCCCGCAAAAGGTCGATTCCGCAAAGCTGGAGCAGTACCTCGAAACCTATGTGTACGACGGAAAAAGTCTTTGGCGGATATTCCTGCAACCGCTGCTCTGGCTCGCGGTTGCGGTTCTTTTCCTACTAGGGATTCGGTCATGGTGGAAGGGAAGATCGAGGCACGAGGAGCGGCATGGACGGCGGACGAAAGGGCCGGAATTGGCCTCACCTTTCGGCTGGAACAAGGCAGGGAAGGACGATGGAATCCGCTTTCAGTTGAGGTGGGGGGATGAGTCTTCAAGCTGGAAAGGGCGGCTTCCATTCGGGCCGAGCTACCAGGTTCCGCGCCGCCTTGAGTCGAGTCACATCATGCTCATGGGCGACACCGGAAGCGGCAAGTCTTCCGCCATCCGGCAGCTCTTGCGCCAGGTCCAGAAGCGCGGAGAGAGCGCCATCGTTTACGACCCGGCGATGGACTTTGTGGGCGAGTTCTACTCGCCCGTGCGCGGCGACCTGATCTTGAATCCGCTTGACGCCAGGTGTCCGTATTGGGGGTTGGGCGATGAGCTTGAGCGCGAGGAAACAGCCGCCGCCATCGCCGCCGCATTCCTGCCAGACAAGGAATATGAGAAGGCGTTTTTTACCGATGGACCGCGCCGGATTCTGGCCCATCTGCTCAAGAAAAAGCCGCAGCCCAGGGATATTTTGAAGTGGATGGCCGACCCGGAACGGATAGAGCAAATGGTCAAAGGAACCCCGCTTGCCGCCCTGATCGACCCCACCGCCCCGGCGCAGCGGGCGGGCGTCCTTTCCAGCCTGAATATGGTTGCCGACAGCTTGGAATTGCTGCCCGAATGGAACGAAGCGCAGGGCAAGACATTCTCTACGGCCGAGTGGCACACCGAGCGCAAGCGGTGGGTCTTTCTGACCTCCAGCCCCGGCTACCGGGAGAAGATTTTGCCGCTCCATTCCGTGTGGCTGGACCTGTTCATCCTGCGCATGATGGGCTACTGCGAGGACCAGGCCGCCAAGCCGGTTTGGTTTGTGATCGACGAGCTGGCCAGCCTCAACAAGCTGCCCCAGCTTCATGCCGCCCTCACCGAAAACCGCAAGTACGGAAACCCGGTCGTGCTGGGATTTCAGGGCCGCAGCCAGATGGAAAAACGCTACGGCCAGGACGCCGAGGCCATGCTCTCGCAGCCCGCGACCAAGGT
>JBEKPI010000222.1:0-4940 GCA_049520855.1 Occallatibacter sp. | reverse complement strand
ACATTCGTTTCTTTCAGCCGCACGATCAGCACTTCCCCGCCCCATACTTTTCCATCGGTCCCGTAGCCGGTGCCATCGAGAGCGAGACCGATCACCGGACCCTCTAGCCCATGCTCGGCCATGCAGCCGGCCACATGCGCATGATGATGCTGCACGGCAATCAGCGGCAGCCCGCGCTCACGCGCCCACTCCTTCGCCCACTGGGTCGAAAGATAGCCCGGATGCAAGTCATGCACCACGGCCCGCGGCACGATTTCAAAGGTCCGCATCAGGTGGTCGAGCGACTCCTTGAAGAACTCCAGCCCGGTCAGGTTCTCCAAATCCCCCAGGTGCTGGCTCTGATAAGCAAACCCTCCTCGCGCCAGCGCAAAGACATTCTTCAGGTGTCCACCGACGGCCAGCAGCGGCGGCGCATCGAACGGCAACGGCACCCCCAGCGGCACATAGCCTCGCGCTCGGCGAATCAGTTGCGGCGCGCCATCCACCACCGCGGTCACCGAATCGTCGCAGCGCTGCAAGATCTCACGGTCGTGCATCAGGAAGGCGTCGGCAATCCCCCCCAGCCGCGCCAAAGCCTCATCGTTGTCAATGGCGATTGGCTCTTCGCTCAGGTTGGCCGAGGTCATCACCAGCGCCCTCACGCGAGCGCCGGCAAAGAGCAGGTGTTGCAGCGGCGCGTAGGGCAGGAAGACCCCCAGCCATGGAATCCCCGGAGCAACCGCCTCGGCAACCCCGCCGCCGTCTCGCCGGCGGGCCAGCACAATCGGCCGCGCAGCCGACGTAAGCAGCGCCTCTTCTTCGGCGGTCAACGCGCACACCGCCCGCGCAGCCTCCAGATCGCGCACCATCACCGCCAGCGGCTTTCCATAGCGGCGCTTGCGCTCGCGCAGCCGTATCACAGCCGTGTTGTTGGTTGCATCCACGCTCAGATGAAAGCCGCCGATGCCCTTGATGGCCACGATCTGGCCGTCCACCAGTCGGTCGATGCAGGCTGCCACCGCATCTTCCGCGGCAATCTCCGCGCCATCGGCCCCGACCACCCAAACCTGCGGCCCGCAATCCCAGCACGCATTCGGCTGCGCATGGAAGCGCCGATTCTCCGGGTCGTCGTACTCCCGCTGGCAGGCCGGACACATGGAAAACTTGGCCATTGAAGTCTGCGGCCGGTCGTAAGGAATTCGCCGCGTAATCGTGAAGCGCGGACCGCAGTTGGTGCAGTTCAGGAAGGGATAGCGGTAGCGGCGGTCCTTGGGGTCCAGCAACTCTCGCAGGCAATCCGGGCAGGTGGCCGCATCCGCCGGAATTCCGGTGCTCGCCCGGCCAACAACCTCGCTGGCAACGATCTGAAATCCTGCCAGCGTTCCGGAGGCTGCGGCAACCCACAGTTCGCGCGTCGTAACCGAGTCGACGCGCGCCAACGGCGGCGCTTCCAATCGCAGACGGGAAAGAAACAGCTCAACCCGCTCCTCCGGCCCCTCAATCTCGATCGTCACACCGTCCGAGTCGTTGCCGACAGACCCGGCCAGACCCTCCTCCAGCGCCAGACGATAAACAAACGGACGGTAACCCACCCCCTGCACGACGCCCCGCACGAAGACCTGTGCGCGCCGTAGCTGTCCTTTGCGCAGTTCCTCTTCGGGTTGGGTACGCTCCGTCAAGTGAAAGCCTCACACCGGAAACCAGCATAGCGCATCGGCACTCATTCGACTCAGGTTCCAGAGGCCTCGGCCCGGCCTTTGTCTCATACGGCTCAGGTTTCTTGGCAGGATAGGCTTAATCTTAAAGGGAAGGAACGGCATAGGTTTCAGCATGGTGCGTAGCAGAAGATTTGGCGCGGCGGCGGCGGTTGCGGCTTTCCTGGCTCTGCTGGGGCTCGCCGCGGTCCAGGCACAGCAGTTGGATAGCTCGACGGTGATTCCGGCCGTCGACGCGGCGGTCAAGAGCAGATTCGATCAGGTCGCGTCGTACACCGTCACCGAACACTATGCCGTTTACAGAGGCGGCTACACAACCCATCCCGCTGCCGAAATGACGGTCAGGACGGACTACCGCAAGCCGACCGGCAAGAGTTACACCATCGTCGCTCAGAGCGGATCCTCAATCATTCGAAAGCTCGTGCTGGGCGCGATCCTCGACCGCGAAAAGGAGATCAACCTGCCCGGCTACCGGGAGGGGTCGTGGCTCACCTCGGCAAACTACGAGATGAAGCTGAAGCCGGGCGGAGCTCAGCCTCTGGACGGACGGGAGTGCCTCGCCCTGGCTATCTCGCCCCGCCGCAAGGCTCCCAATTTGATTGAAGGAACTGTGTGGGTCGATGCGAAGGACGGCTCGATCGTCGGCATCGAGGGAACCGCATCGCAAAGCCCTTCCGTCTTCAGCGGACCGGCACAGGTGGCCCGGCAGTACGCCAACGTGAGCGGCTTTGCCATGGCGACTCATGCCAGGGCGGTTTCTGACAGCTTTCTGTTCGGCCGGACAACGATCCTCATCGACTATCGGGACTACCAGATTCAGCTTCTTCCAGCGAAGTGAGCGAAGCCAGCGGGATTTCCGCGCCAATCCAGTCGCGTATGCTCTATACTGATTTTCGTGCTACCAATATTGAGCGACTGGAAACTCGATGCCGCGCTCGGCTCCTGTCTGCTGCTGGGGCTGCGCCACGGCTTCGACTACGACCATCTGGCCGCCATCTCCGACATCACCGCCGTGCAGCGCAACTGGCGCGGCGGGCTGCGCCTGGGGATGACCTACGCTCTCGGCCACGCCTTTACGGTGGCCGCCCTGGGCATCGCCGTGCTGGAGTTGCACATGGGCCTTCCCGAGGGCCTGGACCACTGGACCGAGCGCCTGATCGGGCTAACGCTCATCGTCCTTGGCATTGGAGTGGTGGCGGGGATTCTTCGCCGGGACGCGCATGGCCACGCGCACAGCCGCATTGAGAGCCGCCTGGCCATTGCCATCAACGGTATCCTCTGGATGGCCTGGAAGGCGCGCCGCTGCTGGAACCCGCACGCCGCGCAACCCGAACGCTTTCAGTGGATGTACAACGGAAAATCGGTCTTCACCATCGGCGTTCTGCACGGCGTCGGCGCGGAGACGCCCAGCCAGTTGGCGCTGTTTTTTCTCACCGCCAACCTGGGCGGAACCTCGCGCGGCATCATGGGGCTGGCGGCCTTCGCTGTCGGCCTGATCGCCATGAACGCCCTGATGACCGCGACCATGGGCGGGGCCTTCAATGCCAGCGGCCACCATCATCCACGCCTCTACCACGCCATCGCCTGGACCGGAGCAGCGTATAGCTGCATCATTGGCGTGATCTTTCTCTTCGGGATTGCGGACCATCTGCCGCCGCTCGGATAGCGGGTCCAAGTGCTCTCCCAATCCGGAACATTTCCTCCCGATGCCGCGGAATGGGATGCGGCACTACGCCCCGTGACCGTTGTCACGGACGATGATCCGCTCCGCTTCCTAGAATCTCTATAGACCAGAGGCGGAGCGGAGACAGTACAATCGCCCTGTATCCCCCGGTCTCTCAACGGGAGGAATCGTGCCTGCTTTCACACCCCCGCCGCTGCCCAGCGACGACAAACGATGGAAGATCGTCAACGGCACCATGCGCAAGAATGGGTTTGCGCGCCACGCGCTCATTGAAACGCTCCACACCGTGCAGTCCGCGTTCGGTTACCTGGACGACGATTCGATTCGATTTGTGGCTCTATCTCTGCGCGTGCCGCTGAGCCAGGCCTACGGAGTGGTGACGTTTTACCACTACTTCAGCCTCAAGCCGCCAGGCAAGCACACCATGACCGTATGCGCCGGCACGGCCTGTTACATCAAGGGCGCCGACAAGCTGGTCGCCGCCGCGGAAAAACGCCTGGGCATCTCTCATGGGCAGACCACCAAAGACGGCCAGATCAGCCTGATGACGGCCCGCTGCGTGGGCGCGTGCAGCCGCGCGCCGGTGGTGCTGTGCGACGGCGATGTGGCGGGCGAGATGGCCTCCGGGCAGATGCTCGAGCAACTGGAAAGGTGGGCGGTGGAATGACAATCGAAGAGCTCGAACAAATCGCCAAGAGTGTCTGCCAGGAAAACGAGAAATACGATTTTGAAGTGAATGTCTGCATGGACCTGGCCTGCATGAGTCAGGGATCGGACCGTTTGCGGGAGGCGCTGGTGATGGCCGCCGAAGCGTCCGGCAAGAATGTACTGGTGCGGCGCACCGGGTGCATGGGGCCGTGCTCCTCCGGGCCGCTGGTCCGGGTAGACCCCGAAGAGCATTTGTATCACCACGTAAAGGCCGATAACGCCGAGGCGATTGTGGCCAGCCTGGGCGGCGAGCCGGTTCCCGAGCTGCAATGCGATTTGAACGATCACTTCGACAAGCAGGTGCGGGTGGTGCTGGAGAATGCCGGCCATATCGACCCGGAAAAGATCGACGATTACATCTCCCGCGACGGTTACAAGGCGCTGCTGACGGCGCTGACCGAGATGACCCCCAGCGGCGTGATTCACCGCGTCACTGAAAGCGGCTTGCGCGGGCGCGGCGGCGGCGGCTATCCGACCGGGCTGAAGTGGGGCACGGTAGCCAAGGCCGGCGGCGACCTGAAGTACGTGGTCTGCAACGGCGACGAGGGCGATCCCGGCGCGTTCATGGACCGCAGCGTGATGGAAGGCGACCCGCATCGCGTCATCGAGGGCATGGCCATCGCCGCCTACGCGGTTGGCGCCAGCAAAGGCTACATCTATGTGCGGGCCGAGTATCCGGTTGCGGTGGCGCGGCTGACCACCGCCCTGCGCGACGCCCGGCGCCGCGGACTGCTGGGCAACGGCATCTGCAATACGCCCTTCAGCTTCGACGTTGAGATTCGCCTCGGCGCCGGAGCCTTTGTCTGCGGCGAGGAGACGGCGCTGATCGCCTCCATCGAGGGCCGGCGCGGCAC
>JBEKPI010000221.1:0-5006 GCA_049520855.1 Occallatibacter sp. | reverse complement strand
CTCTCAGAGGCGCTTTCGCTGAATGTGCAGATGACCGAGCCCAAGGCGTATCTGGCGGAGAGCCTGCCGGCGGGGATGGAAGAGCTGATGCGGCTGTATGTGGAGCCGGCGCCGAGGGAACGCGTTCCGCGGCTGAGCGGCCGGGCGGCGATCCAGGCGCGCATGCGGACGGAGTTCGAACGGGCCGGGGTCTGGGAGTTGATGCGAAAGAAGATTGCGGCCTCGGAGTACACCAGGCCGGGGGATCCTCTGAGAATAGACGCGGGGTACCGGCCGAACGGGATGAGATACCCCACGGACGAAGGCCTGTCCGCGGGGACCCCGCTGATTCGCATGTTTCATGCGGTGAGCCTGGAACCGGGCGTGGAGATGGCCAAGGTGCTGGCCTTTTCGGCGGCGGGATTGCGGATTGGCGTGGAGCGGGTGGAGAAGGCGCAACTGGAGTTGACGGCGGTGATCGAGCCGGCGGCCAGGCTGGGCGCGACCGACGAGGAGCCGGACCGGCTGGAGATGTACCGCTTTGGCGTGGAGACGATGGAAGAGCATCGGATCCGGGTGCTGACGACCACGGACCTGGGGCGGATGGCGGAGACGGCGCGGCGGGAGCTGCGGGTGTGAGAAAGCAGCTTTTAGCCATCAGCTTTTAGCTTCTAGCTTTTTTCCGAAATTAATTCCGAAGTTTTGCAGATAGTTTCTGGTGTTTGTTGTAGGATCGGTTTTGTGAATGAGAACTGGCTGTTGAAGTTGAAGGCCAGAGACATTGAGCTAACAGCTAACAGCTAAAAGCTAGAGGCTGAGTAAAGACGAGGCATGGCCCTTTCCGGGGTTGTGCCTTTTTTGTTTTTTGGGGCAGCGGGAAAAGGAAGGTGCGCGTGAAGGTAGGCGAACAGTTGCGGGATCTCTGGCAGCAGGCGACCAGGAGCGGCCGGAAGACGAATGGGACGGCCGGCGCGGGCGGGCTCGATGCGGGCATGAGGGCTGTGGCCGAGGCGGAGCGAAGGACGCTGGCGCTGCCCGCGATCTTGAGTCCGGTTCAATTTCCGGGGCAGAATCTGCCCAAGCCGACGCCGATGAATCTGCGGCGCTTTGCGGAGACGCCAGTAGTGCGCCGCGCGATCAACGTGATCAAGGACCGGATTGCGGCGATGGACTGGCAGGTGCGGGTGCGGCGCGGAGTGAAGGCCGGGGAGCTGGCCTTTGCGGAGCGCAAGCTGCGGGCGCTGCGCAGGACGCTGGAAGAGCCGAACGCCGCCGACAGTTTTCGGACGCTGATCGAACAGGTGATCGAGGACATGCTGACGGGCGGATACGGAGCCATCGAGATGGAGCCGACCGGCGACGGGGAGCGGCCGGCGATGCTCTGGGCGGTGGATGGGGCCTCGATTCGCATCAACCCGCGCTGGGACGGGCAGCCGGAGACGCCGCGCTATGCGCAGGCGCTGCCGGGGCAACTGGAGTCGAGCGCGATCGAACTGCGCGACGACCAACTGATGTATGTGCGGATGAATCCGCGCAGCTTTACGCCCTTTGGGCTGGGGCCGCTGGAAGTGGCGTTTGAGACGGTGAATCAGTTTCTAAGCGCGCACCGCTTCGCGGGGAAGCTGGCGGCCAACACGGTGGCGCAGTATGCGCTGTGGCTGAACGAGGCCACGCCGGCGCAGCACGACCGGCTGATCCGCTGGTGGCAGGACGAGATCGAGGGAACGGGGCGGGTGCCGTTGATTTCGACCGAGCAGAAGCCGGAGGTGCTTCGCTTTGCCCAGGGGACGGACGCGGATATGCGGCTGGCCTGGCAGGAGTTTCTGATCCGGATGGTGGCCAATGCCTTTGGGCTTCCGCCGCTGATGCTGGGGCTGGAGGCGGATGTCAACCAATCGACGGCCGCGGAGATGACCGACGAGGCCTTCCGCGGGGCGATTTCGCCGCTGGCGCTGCTGCTGGCCGGGCATATCACGCGCGACCTATTCGGCAAGTGCATTGGATGGCGGGAGTTCGAGTTTGTCTTCAACGAACTGAATGCGAGGGACGAGGAGACAGAGCTGGCGGTGCAGGTGCAACTGCTGCAGGCCGGCGTGTTGACGGTGAACGAGGTGCGGGCGATGCGGGGGCTGGGACCGCTGGGGCAGGATGGGGCGGTGCAGTTGACGGGGGAAGGGACAGAGACAGGGAGTAGGGAATAGGGAACAGGGAATAGGGACTGGGAGAGCGGATGAGACTGGAAGCGATGGCGGTGAAGATTCCCCATGTGGACGGGCACCCGAACAGGGTGGCGTTCGAAGGGGTGTTGACGATGGTGAACGCAGCCAGCGACAAGGCTCCGGCGGGGGCGCGCGGGCACCGGGTGATGCTGACGCGGGAGGCGGCCGAGAAGGCGCTGCCTTCGCTGTTGGGCATGGCAGTGGATTACCGGCCGGGGTGGGACGGCCACGACGCGCGGCGCAAGATCGGATTGCTGACTGAGACGGACCTGATCGGGCAGCGGCTGGTGGTTCGCGGCTATTTGTATGCGCGGGATTTTCCCGAGGTGGCGGCGGCCATCGAGGCGCAGTCGCCCGAGTCGATGGGCATGAGCTATGAGCTGGCCGACGCGCGGGTGGAAGACATGCGGGCGGAGGTGTGGAAGCTGACCCGCGTGACCTTTACCGGTGCGGCGATCCTGCTCCGGGACAAGGCAGCGTACAGGGCTACGAGCTTCCGCATGGCGAGTTAGCTAACACAGTTCACAGTTGTCAGTTGTCAGTTCTCAGTCGCTGGTTCACAACGAACCATCGACTGAGAGCCGTGGAGAAGACGCGCCTCGATAACAGCTAACCGTAACTGATAGCCGACAACTGATCACTGACAACTGGCAACTGAAGAGAGGAATGGCATGGAAAAGGAAGAGAGAGAGATTGGGGAGCGGCCGGAAGCCGCGACAACGCTGTTGGAGCGGACACTGAGCTGGCTCGAGGAGCGGCAAGGCGCCTTGACCGGCGAGGTGGAGAGGATCTCTGCGACCGTCGAGCAGGGCCGGCGGGAGACGGAACTGGCGGAAAAGCTGGCCGCGGCCGAACGGGAGCTGGCCGAGTTGAAGGCTGGAACTGCTCAAAACGTTTTGAGTCCTTTGCGCAGGACGTTGCCTTCGACGACCAGCGAGATGCTGGCCAAGCACGGCATCGGGGAGGGCCCGGTGGACGTGCGGACCCTGGATGCTGCGCTGGCCGGGCTGAGCCTGGAACAGCGCATCGCGGTGAAGAGCCAACTGCTGCGGGCGGGCGCAATCGCGTAAAAGCAGTTTTCAGTTGTCAGCGATCAGTGGTCAGTTGCTTGTGACCATTGCCCTGACTACTGATCGACGTTAACTGATCACTCAAGCAATGGCCCCATGGAGGGGGCGGAAAGAGACTATGAACGCAAACTTTGCAGACATTCACGCGGCAGCAGACTATATCGGGCCGGGCGCAATCGAAGTTCCGCTGTACCAGACCGAGATTTTCGACATCTGCCGGCGTTCGAGCCCCTTCGGGCAGCGCATCAAGCAAGTTCCGGCGACGGGACATCCGTCGCGGTTCTTCGAGGAGACGGCGATTCCGAATCCTGGCACGGCAGGGTTCATGAACCCGCGCGCCATTGTGCCGGCGGTGGTAAGCCCGACACGAGTGGAGCGGAGCGTGCCGCTGAAGGCGATCGTTTCGCAGATCAACTACAACCTCTTCGACATTGAGCTGGGCGACCAGCAAAAGCAGTTCGCCTATTTGCAGGCCAAAGACCTGGTGGATACGGTGAGCGGCGTGATGGTGACGCACGACGTGGCTCTGTGGAACGGCAACGACACCAGCCTGAGCACGCCGACGACCACGCAGTACATGGGCGCGATTCCGCAAATTGTGGCCGGGGGCCTGACGACGACCATCGGCACGACGGCTTCGATTGTGGACGGGATCAAGTCGGCTGTGGCGCAGATGGTGGCCAACAACGGCTTCCAGGTGCGGCCCACGGCCATCTACGCCAACCCGGTGCTGCTGGATCTGATCGACCGGGAGATGAAGACCGACTTTAACGTGGTGCTGAACACCGACAACATCACGGGCGGAATTCGGGTGAAGATGCTCTCGACGCAGGCGGGCGATCTGCCGCTGATTCCGGATTGGAGCCTGAGTTACACGGGGACGCCGGGATCGGGCACGGCGGTCTTGCCGGCCTATATCGTGACCGAGGATCTGATCGAGTACCACTGGCTCGGCGATCCGACACCGCGGATCTTCCAACTCGGCCTGCCGAATTCACTGTCTTACCAGTATGTCGCGGTGAAGTTCGGAGCCGTGGTGGTAAAAGGCGCCAACTACGCGCATTACCAGGTTCTGGTGGACCGGTAGGAAAAACAGGGACTGAGGGACTAAGGGACTAGGGACTAAGGGACTGGGGACTAAGGGAATGTGGAACAGCTCGCATCGAGCGGTGGTTTTCTTGTTCCCCGGTCCCTCAGTCCCTAGTCCCTTGATCTTTTCGTATTTGGCTTCTGCTCATGAAAGGACACGCGATGGCATATCTGCAGCCAACGGATTATCCGAATTATGGATTGCCGGCAGGCACGACGGCGGACTGGATTACGGCCGCCACGGCGTTGATCAACAGCTACTGCAGGCGGCCGGACCTGAATGTGATCCAGTACACGGAGCGACTTCGCCTGACCAGCGGAGTGCAGACGGCACGACTGAGCTATTTGCCCCTTGCGCCTCTTGGCACTGCTTTGACGCCGCTGTTAAACATTGAAGGCCGATACGGGCGACCGCGGCGAGGCGAGATCCCGAACCAACCGCTGATGGAAATCGCGTGGGCATTTTCGCTGCCTGGCCAGTGGACGGCACTGGATCCCAGTTCTGTGGACTATGACCCGAATACGGGAGAGCTGACTCTGCCCTGGAATTTGATGGGGTTACCTTACAACGAGATCAGCGTGACCTACACGGCCGGCCTGGCGACGATCGGAGACGATGTGAAGTCTGCTTGCGCCCAGATTGTGCGCA
>JBEKPI010000220.1:0-5028 GCA_049520855.1 Occallatibacter sp. | reverse complement strand
AGGCCGATGACCGAGAGGTCATGAGGGACGCGCAAGCCCTTCTCGTAGGCCGCGCGCAAGACGCCGATGGCGGTCATGTCGTTGGAGCAGACAATGGCGGTGGGGCGCGGGGCCAGCGCTTGCAGCTTTTGAAATCCGCCGACGCCGCCCTTGAGGGTGTGGTCGCACTCGACAAGCCAGCCATTCTCGATCGGCAGCTCCGAGGCTTCCATGGCCGTGCGGTAGTCGTTGGCGCGGGTGACCGCGGAGTGCAGCTTGCGCGGGCCGGCAAGGAAGGCGATCCTGCTGTGCCCCAGAGCCTTGAGATGGCTGACGGCGGCATGAATGCCGGTGGTGAAGTCAAGCAGAATGGTACTGGCCTTGGGGTCGTCGAGGCGAAATTCGGCCAGAACCATGGGAATGTTGCGATGCGTCAACTGGTCGAGCACCGGCTCTTCTTCGCCGAAGGTGAGCACGGCGACGCCCTCGACCTTGCGCTCCAACATGCGGCGCACGCAGCGGGTGAGTACGACCGGATCGCTGTTGGAGGAGCTGACCAGAATCTCGTAGCCGTGGGCGACGGCGATCTCTTCAAAGCTCTGGATCAACTCAGGGAAGAAGGGGTTGGTGATGTTTTCAACGATGATGCCCAGGATGCGGCTGCGGCCGGAGACCAGGCCGCGCGCATTGGTGTTGGGAAAGTAATTCAACTGGCCGATGGCTTGCCAGACGCGCGCTTTCAGCCGGTCGCTGACAGTAGAGGATCCGTTGATGGTGCGGGAGACGGTGGCGATGGAGACCTTGGCCAGGGCGGCGACAGCACGGATGTCGGGAGTCTTGACGGCTTTCGCGCGGGTGTCTTTTGGAGCCACGAAACCAATCCTCTTCGCAGGATAAAGCGGAGCGGAACCATGGTATGCCATTGGAGGGGGTTTGGGAAGGAAAGAATTCGCCGGCTTGGCGGAGGCGCGGAAAAGAAGAGGTGGATCCTCCGCTGCGCTCGCTCTGGATGTAATGGGCTGCGGCTGGAGTTCGTGGTATCCCACCCTTCGCAAAGAGCGCGAAGGATGGGGCGCCCAAACTGGGTTGCAGTGAAGCCGGGCTACTCGTTGTCGGCGACCAGCAGGCGGAGGTCGCGCAGGTTGTGGCCGGTGGGGCCGGTGACGACGGCATCGCCCAGCGCGGTGAACATGGGACAAGCGTCGAAGGCCGCCAGTGAGGATTTCAGGTGGAATCCGAAGGCATGGGCGCGGGTGACGGTGGTGGGATCGGCGACTGCGCCGGCCGAGCGGGTGTTGCCGTCGATGCCGTCGGAACCGGCGCTGAGCACGGTAAGCCGTTCGCGCGGGTAGCTCTCCAGCTCGAGCGCGCAGGCCATGACAAACTGCTGGTTGCGGCCTCCGGCGCCGGGGGCGCGATCGAGCGTGACGGTGACCTCGCCGACGGAGATCAGGCAGAGGCGGGGATGGATGGCGCGCAGGGAGTGGAAGCGCTCCAGCAGATAGCGGGCGGCGTCGGCGTAGTCCCAGTCGTCGCAACTGTTGTCGACCGCCACGTGGAAGCCGGCCTTCTCGGCCAGGAGGCGGGCATTCTCGGCAAGGTCGTGGCCGGAAAGGAGGATTTCAAAGACCGAATCGCGAAAGGGCGTCTCCTCTTCGCTCATGGTGGCGGCCGTGGTGATGCGGCGCGTGGGCGCGAAGCCGGGGATGGAAAGCTTGGGAAAGAAGGGCGGACGCCAGCCCTTGTTGCCGGGCGACTCGGGCAGGTCTTCCCGCTCGAAGAAGGCGCGGATGGAGGGCGGCAGCTTGGGCGCAAGATCGTACTTGGCCAGCAGCGCGCGCACCTCGGCCACGGTGGAGTGGTCGGGCGATGTGGGGCCGGAGGAGAGTGCGTCCAGGGAGCGCAGCGGCACGTCGGGGACCAGAAGAGAGACCTTGGCCGCCTCGGGCGCGGCAATCGCCAGCCGCCCGCCCTTGACCGCGGAAAAATGCTTGCGCAGGGTGTTGACCTCGGCGATGGGCGCGCCGGAGGCCAGAAGCAACTGATGGAAGGCGATGGTGTCGTCAAGCGAGATGCGCGGGTCGAGAGGCAGGTCGAACATGGCCGATCCGCCGCCGGAGATGAGGAAGAAGATGAGGGTGTCTTTGCGCGCCCGGCGGAGCATGGCCAGCGCGGCGCGGGCGGCGGCAAAGGAGTCTTCGTTGGGAGACGGATGGCCGCCCTCGAAGTAGCGAAAGCGCCAGTTGCGCTTCTTTGGCAATTGGTTGGAGCAGCAGATGCCCCTCATTCCCTTGCGGCGCTTCACGCGGCTCAGCAAGACTTCGAGCATGGGGCTGGCGGCCTTGCCCAGCGCGATGACAAAGATGCGCCTGTAACAGGAGATGTCGATCGTTTCCGGTCCGCTGCCGTCGGGCAGGAGGCGATGCAGCGTGTTGCCGTCGATGCGAAAGCGGCGGTCGAAGGCCGATGCGATGCTGCATGCCTCGATGGCGCCGGTAAAGATTCCGGTCGCGGTGGCGTGCAGAGAGTCGAGGGCGGATTCAGAGGCCGGGGTCATTGCTGTTGCTCCTTGGCACTGACGGTCAGGCCATCGGCGAGCGCAGGGCGCACGGACGGGCGTAGACCGGTCAACGAACGATTTGGGCGGGAAAGGAGCAACCTGAGGCTGGGATTTTCGGAGGGTGATAAAGTCGTGGTCATTCCACACACCATTGTACGCGCCGCGGGCGCTTGCTGCCCAACCTCAAATGCCGTTCCGAGGGATCCAGAAAGCCGCGGTCCGCAGGAGGTTCCAAAGCGAGACAAAGTGTTTCAACCGATGGGACGAAACGCCGTGTAAGGTATTCTGGCAGTATCATGAGCGATCATCCTCCGGCAGTTCCGATTGACGACCTTGATCCCATAGGGCTTACCCGCCAACTGTGCGAGATTGAGTCCACCACGTACCACGAGGGCGCGGTGGGCGATTTTCTCGCCGGTTTTCTCAGCGCGCGGGGATGGGCGGTGGAAAAGACGCCGGTAGAGCAGCCGCGGGAGAACGCCGGCGGCGGGGCGCGCTGGAACATCTATGCTGGCGCGGCGGGCGAGACACCCGACTTGGTCTTTTCCACGCACATGGACACCGTGCCGCCCTACATTCCCTTCAGCGAGGATGAGGAGTTTGTTTACGGGCGGGGCGTCTGCGACGCGAAGGGGATTCTCGCCGCTCAGGTGGCTGCTGCTGTGGCGCTGCGCGCGGCGGGATTCAAGATTGGGCTGCTGTTTGTGAGCGGCGAAGAGCGCGACTCGGCCGGCGCGATTGCCGCCAACTTGTCGCCCAAGGGCAGCCGCTTTTTGATCAACGGCGAGCCCACAGATAACCGCCTGGCGCTGGCCTCGAAGGGCGCGCTGCGGGCGGCCTTCAAGGCAACCGGCAAGATGGCCCACTCGGCGTATCCCGAGCTGGGCGAAAGCGCCATTCACAAGCTGGTCGAGGTGCTGGGGAAGGTGCTGACGATGCCGCTCAGGGAGTTGGAGGGGATTGGGCCGAGCACGCTCAACATCGGGCAGATTCATGGCGGCCACGCGCCCAACGTCATTGCCGACAAGGCCGAGGCGCAGGTGCTGGTGCGGACGGTGACCGATTCCGGGCCGGTGCGCGCGCAGTTGACCGAGATTGCCGGCGACAGGGCCGAGGTGGAGTTTACCCTCGACACGCCGTTCATGCGATTTCGCGGCGTCGAGGGGCTGCCGACGATGGTCGCCAAGTTCTCCACCGACATTCCGCAGCTCTCGAACTGGGGTGAGCCGCTGCTGCTGGGGCCGGGGTCGATTCACGTGGCGCATACACCGTTTGAGAAGCTGGCGAAGAAGGAGCTGCTGGAGGCGGTGGAGCTGTATATCAAGGTGGCGAAGCAGTTATTGGGGTGAGGCGGCGGGCGACACGCAACAGAGACGAAAACACATGGCTCCCCGAGGCATTGCCGATATAGACTGGGCACGTCCGGGAGAGAAGAGTGAATACCTCGGAGAAGGAGAGTACCGACCCATGCGTAATTTTGTGTTCGCTTCATTGCTTGTGCTTTCGCTTGGCGTCTGCAATGGCCAATCCTCGACCGGCAAGCCTGCGGAACCGGCGGCGATTGGGGTAGTTTTTTACCTTGACTCATCTACTCAAGAGTTGAAGCCGCTTCCAAACGAGCAATGGAAAGCGAAGGGTAGACCTGGCTGGACGACTGCCACCGGAGTCATTGAGGTCTCCGGGGTGAGATCCGCATTTCGCATCAATTCGGGCGAAAAGACAGAGTTTATATTCAAAACGGAGCATCCAGAGACGGTGAGCATCTATGCTTTTGTTCTCAAGAAGGATCACCGTCAATTCGATCTTGTCAAGGTTGGAAGGGAAAGAGAGACAATCCAGGGCATCCCAGCGGAATTGACAAAATTTGGGGATAGCTCCTATAGATTGGTTCCCAACTCCCCGCTTGGGCCAGGTGAATACGTGATCAATATGGCAGGAAAGATGTTCACCTTTGGCATCGATCGATAGGCCGGCGTGAGCGAAGGAAACAACGACTCCTCCGCGGTCAGCGTAGATCCTTGGCCGGCAGCTCGGGGTTCTTCTGAGCGGCCAGGTCGGCGACGGTGGCGGCGTTGAGCACCTGGAGCATGGCCTCCTGCGCCTGCGACCAGATGGGGTGGGCCGGGCAGAAGGATTTGCGGCTGCATGAGACTCCGGTGTTCAGGCAGAGGTTCAGGCAGATGGAACCTTCTATGGCCTCGATGACTTGGCGGATTGATGCCTGGTGGCCAGAGGACAAAAGCTTAAAGCCTCCGGAATGTCCCCGCCAAGAGGCAATGAACCTGGCGCGGCAGAGACTCTGCAATACCTTGGCATGAACGGAACCGCGGGTCACTATCTCCGCCAACGAGGCACTGGCAACCGGAAGCTAGAGCATTTTAGGAATTACTGTAGACTGTTAATGCAGTGATGGAACCATGCCTTTGCGTTGTCTGGAGTGATCATCCGGATTGCTTCGGCGATGGCTATTTCCAGTGCTTCCTTGGTTC
>JBEKPI010000219.1:0-5077 GCA_049520855.1 Occallatibacter sp. | reverse complement strand
GTAGGCGTCAGGAATCCGCCGGTTTGGCCTTCGAGCGTCAGGTATTGGGCGTTGAGCTGGCGGGCGGCAAGCGAGGCGACCGCAAGGAAGCCAAAAACGGCGAGTTCGTAGAATGAGAATCGTTTCACTTGTTTCAGCTCCTGTGGAGCGCAGTTGCCTGCCTCCGGCGACGTTCGGGAATTATCCTCTTGTAACACAAATGAGCCGGACTCGTCTTCAACTTGTTTGAGTGGTAGACTCAGCCCATGCCGCGCGGTCTCTTTATTACGCTTGAAGGCCTGGATGGTTCCGGGAAAACCACGCAAATCAACCGCCTGGCCGCCTGGCTGAAAAGACGCGGACACAGCGCCCTGGTCACCCGCCAGCCCGGCGGCACCGCGACCGGCGACCGCATCCGCGCGCTGGTGCTCGACTCGCGCTCGTCCGGTCTCTCGTCCATGGCCGAGATGGCCCTGATGTTCGCCGACCGCGCCCAGATCATCGACGAGGTGCTGTCGCCCGCCCTGGCGGCCGGAAAGATCGTCCTCTGCGACCGCTTTACCGACTCGACCGAGGCCTATCAGGGCGGCGGCCGCGAACTCGGCTCCGCAATAGTGCTCGAACTGCATCGGCTCATCTGCTCCAACCTTCAGCCCGACCTCACGCTCCTGCTGCTGCCCGGCCTCGAAGCCTCGCTGGCCCGCGCCCGCCGCCGCAACCAGCGCAACGCCGAAGAGAGCGGCAAGGATGAAGGCCGCTTCGAGCAGGAGCAGGAGGCGTTTTACGGCCGCGTCTGGCAGAAGTACCGCGAAATCGCGCTCCGCGAACCGGCTCGCGTGGTTCTTATCGAGGGCGACCTGGCCATCGACGAGGTTCACGAGCAGATCGTCGAAGCCGTCGCCGAGCGCCTGGCCGTGCTGGCCGCCGCGGAACAACAGGGCGACCTCATGAATGTATTTGTTGCTAAGATTGGCTCGTCCCAGCGCGACATTGAGGAGTAAACGCCATCCTCCCGGAGAGCTTGTGAGTGAATTCAGCCTGCGTTGGGTTTAGGGCAAGATTTGTTTCCGCCCGTGGTTCCGACCTGGGGGCTTGGTCCGGCTGGGTTGGGGGTTGGGTGGGCATTTCTCGGGTGTCGAGGCTCTTTCTTGCCTGTCTTCGCGGCTTTGGCCGCCTATGCCAGCAGTACCGGGCGAAGTGTACCAGGTTGCAGGCGAGCGCGCACCACAGGCCTGCGCACTGTTGCTTCTTCAGGCCGCGCATGTGATCTGAGCCAGTCCGCGATAGGCGCGCGGATCGGCGTTGACGGTTTCGCTGGTGGCGGCTCGCTGGCGGTCGATCTCTTTGCCCCTCTCAGCCGACATTCGCTGCTTCCAGGCCAGCACGGCGCGGTAAAGCTGCCTCCCGCGCCAATGGCCGCAACAAAAAACGAGGAGGAGAATCTCTTCTCCTCCTCAAGATTGTCGCAGCGTTGTCTCGTTGCTGCGCCTTGTCTGACAGGTAAAGCCCCGAATGTCTTGAGCCTATGACCCAGTCCCGCTCAGGGCGGAGGTTTGCGGGCTGTTGGAGGCCCCGTCGGTTACGGTCAGCGTGCCGGTAAACGAGCCCGCCGCAGTCGGGTAGAAGTACACGTAGATCGGGCAGGAGCCGTTGGCCGCGACCGACGATCCGCAATTGCTGTAAACAACAAACGGGCCGGTGACGCTGGCGCCGCTTATGCTGACGGCGGAACTGCCGCCATTGGTTAGCGTGAAGGTGACCCAGGAAGTGCCTGTGCCGGGAGCCGCGCTGCCGAAGTTATAGCTCGACGGACTCAGTGTGACCGATCCGCTGCTGGCCGCCGAAGTGGTCACGCTGAGAGCCGAACTTGCCGCTGAGGTGCCGTCGGCATCGGTCGCTTCCACTGTGAAACTATAGGCGGTTGAAGCAGAGAGGCCGGTGACGGCAAACGAAGTTCCAGTTGCCGTTCCGATCGACGTGCCACCTTTCAAGACGGTGTAGCTGCTGATGGAGCAGTTGGCCGGAGCAGTGTCCGCTGTCCAACTCAACGTGGTGCCGGTGCTGGTGGTGCCGGAGGCCGCCAGGCCAGTCGGAGCGCTCGGCTTGGTAGTGCAACTGCTGGCCGCCGACGTGGTCACACTCAGAGCCGAACTTGCGGCTGAGGTGCCGTCGGCATCGGTTGCTTCCACCGTGAAACTATAGGCGGTTGAAGCTGTGAGGCCGGTGACGGCAAACGAAGTTCCAGTTGCCGTTCCGATCGAGACGCCGCCTTTCAGGATGGTGTAGCTGCTGATGGAGCAGTTGGCCGGAGCGGTGACCGCAGTCCAGCTCAGCGTGGTGCCGGTGCTGGAGGTTCCGGAGGCCGACAAGCCTGTAGGAGCGCTCGGCTTGGTCGTGCAACTGGCAGTGGTGCCGCCGCTGAAGCCCTCGAAGATGCCCGCGAATTGGTTCGTTGACTGGCTGATGCCGCTGCACGACGGAGAAGCGGCTGTATCTCCCGCGCAACTGCCGTTATCGCGGCCTACGGACCAAAACGCCAGGCGCGAGACGTAGCTGTTGGCCTTTGCAAAGTTCACCACCGTGGTCGCATCCGCAAGCGTGAAAATCTCGCCGGCACTGTCGTTCTGGCCGATCATTGGAGTGATTCCAACCGTCGAGCTCAACCCGGCCGCCTTGATTTGGGCCTCGGTGTCGGCGGCCGCCTCGGTGGCGGCGCTGCCCATCTCGATGCCGGAGGTGCCGTAATCCATGGTCATGATATTGACCACGCTCAGGGCAACTCCGTCGGACTTGGCGCTGCTCAGGAGATTCAATCCGTCGTTGGCTACTAGCCCTGTCGGAAGCACGGGAATGGTGTAGGAAATGATCAGGCCCGGATTTGCGGACTTCAACCCTACCAGAGCCTGATCGCGCAACGTGATCGCGGCGGTTTCATCCGTGGCTGCGCCCTCGATGTCGAAATCAAGGTAGGTGATGCCATAGCGAGTGACCGCGGTCTGATAGACCGCTTGCAGGCTCGATGCGCTGGTGCAATACAAGGCTGGGTCCGAGCCATCGGCGCCGCCTATGGAGAAGATGGGCGTAACGCCGGCCGCTTTCAGTTGCTGCACAAGGGTCAGAATGCTTGTGCCATTCGCGACGTTATCGCTCGGCAGCGTACCGCCGAGGCCGCCCCAGCCGATGTCGCATGCGCCAACTGCGTCGAGAAAGGCAAGCGTAAAGGATTTCAACCCGGAAGCGCTGGCAATGGAGACGATATTCTCGTCTGCCGTGATGCTCATATCGATGTAAGGCGCGACGCTCTGCGCCGCGGCGCCACGAGGACAGCCTAGCAATACAATCGCTAGAAGCACTAAGAGATACGAACTGAGGATTCGATTCATCGCGGCTCCTCCTTTTGAGAAGCGTTCCAGCTTCGGCTGGATCGGTTGGGGGAAAGCGCAGGGGGCTTCAAGCGAAGCCCCCTGAAAGCGGGCGAATTCACTGAGCCTTCAGGGCCGGCCCGTTCCCGTTTTCCAGTACCTGAAGATAACACATCTATTGCCGATACCAACGAACGTAGTCCACGTACATGAGCGCCGGATTGAGGAAAAAGCCACTTGCTGCATGGTTTCCGTAAACAGCAGAATCGAAAATGCGCAGCCGCCTGCGAGTACAGCAACGCGAGCGGCAACACGAACAGGCGGAAGGTGAATCGCATAATCGTTCACAGCGGAGTTCCGCTCATCGTCGAGTTGTTCCCTGATCTTCTCGATGAGCGGCGCCGCGTGGGGGGACCGAATCGTTCTTCACTAGGATGGCGCGGGAGAGCCGTCTCCCGCGCCCATTAAACGTACGAGGGTTCTAGTTGAGGGTGGCCGCCCAGAGCTGCGCGTTGGTGCTGTTGCAGGTATACACCTGAACAGCGGTTCCAGAGGCCGTACCAGCGTTGACCACATCCAAGCAAAGGGCTGTGTTGTTGGCGGGATGGAAGATGTAGTTGCTGCCCGATGCCACAGCCTCCCAGGCCTGCGCCGAGGTGCCTGCGCAGGGATCCAGAACCACCTTCGAACCGCTGGTGGTTCCCGAAGCCGTCAAGCAATACGCTCCCTCCGTGGCGAAGTTCCAATAGCCAGCCGGCACGACGCCGCTGGTGCTTCCTGTCCAGTTCTGCGCGCCGGTGCCGTTTGAGGTATAGACCTGGATCGGGTTTCCGGTCGTGGTCTTGGCGCCGGAATCATCCAGGCGCAGCGCGCTGGAGACCGCCGGGGTAAACGTGTAAGTGTCGCCGCTGGTGAGTGTCGTTCCGCCGCCGCCAGTCGTGCCGCCGCCGCCGCTACCGCCGCTGCCGCCGAAGCCCTCGAAGATACCCGCGAATTGGTACGTTGACTGGCTGACGCCGCTGCACGACGGAGACGCGGACGTAGCGCCCGCGCAACTGCCGTTATCGCGGCCCACGGACCAATACGCCAGCCGCGAGACGTAGCTATTGGCCTTTGCAAAGTTCACCACCGTAGTTGCATCCGCGAGCGTGAATATCTCTCCGGCGCTGTCGTTCTGGCCAATCATCGGAGTGATTCCAACCGTCGAGCTCAACCCCGCCGCCTTGATCTGGGCCTCGGTGTCGGCGGCCGCCTCGGTAGCGGCGCTGCCCATCTCGGTGCCGGAGGTGCCGTAATCCATGGTCATGATGTTGACGACGCTCAGCGCAACTCCGTCGGACTTGGCGCTGCTCAGGAGGTTCAACCCGTCGCCAGCCACCAGCCCGGTCGGAAGCACCGGAATGGTGTAGGAGATCACCAGGCCCGGATTTGCGCTCTTCAATCCGACCAGAGCCTGATCGCGCATCGTGATCTGGGCTGTCTCTGCCGTGGCTGCGCCCTCGATGTCGAAATCGAGGTAGGTGATGCCATAGCGAGTGACCGCGGTCTGATAGGCCGCTTGCAGGGTCGATGCGCTGGTACAATACGCGGCCGGGTCCACGCCATCCGCGCCGCCGATGGAGAAGATGGGAGTAACTCCAGCAGCTTTCAGATCCTGCACAAGGGTCAGGATACTTGTGCCATTTGCGACGTTATCGGACGGCAGTGCGCCGCCGAGACCGCCCCAGCCGAGGTCG
>JBEKPI010000218.1:0-5109 GCA_049520855.1 Occallatibacter sp. | reverse complement strand
CCGCCGATGAAGAAGAAGAACGTGAGCGAGATCAGATAGAGAATCGCAATCCGTTTGTGGTCGCCGGTCAGCAGCCAGCTCAGCAGGCCGTTCTCCTTGCTGATAAAGTTGGTCTTGGGAATCCTGGCCGTCGACTGGTCGGGAAGACTGACGATGGTGTTCGTGCTCATGGCTTCACCGTTCCTTTCGAGACTGGCGCTGGCGCCGCGGGCGCTTTCGCCGGCGCCGCGGCGTTGGTTACCGGCGGCATATCGGTCGTCGTCAGCGTCTGCTCGATGCGGTAGCCGGAGTTGAGATTCTTGATGTATTCAACCAGCGCGATCACTCCCTCTTCGCTGACCTGCCCCTGATAGGTTGGCATGATCGGCGCATAGCCCTGGGTAACATGCTGCGACGGGTTCAGGATCGATTCGCGCAGATAGGCTTCGTCGGCGGTAACGCTCTGCCCATTGGAGAGCGTCAGCTTGGAGCCGTAGACATTGGCCAGGCTCGGTCCCCGCGCATCGGGCCGCGCATTGTGGCAGGCGGCGCAGCTCAGGCTGGCGAAGAGACGCTCCCCGTTCTGCGCCAGCGATGCGCCCGAAGTGGAACTGGCCAGCCACTTCTTGAAATCCTCCGGCGTCAGCACCACGATCTCGCCGGTCATGTGCGAGTGTTCCGTGCCGCAATACTGCGTGCAGAACAGGTGATAAGTCCCCGGCGCGGTCGCCTCGAACCACACCGTCGTATAGCGGCCCGGAATCGCCTCGCGCTTCACGCGGAAGGCGGGAATCGAAAAGCTATGAAAGACATCCTGCGAAATCAGCGTCAACTGGATCGGCTTGCCCGTCGGGATGTGCAGCGCGTTGATCTCATGCTGCCCGCCCGGATGCTCCACCTTCCACATCCACTGCTTGCCGACAACATAGATGTTCATCGAGTTGGCCGGCGGCGTGTAAACCCGGAAATAAATCAGCGCGCCCCACGCGAACATCACCAGAAACAGGCCGAGCGGAATAATCGTCCACGTCGCCTCGAGCAGCGTTGAGCCCTCGATCTGCACCGCAACCGGATGGCGCTGCTTGCTGTATAGAATCGAGAAGCTGGTGATCAGCAGCACCACTATCGTCAACCCGACCAGACTCACCAGGACCATGAAGAAGAAGAGCGCATCCATCTGAGGCGCAATCTTCGACGCCTCCGGCGGGAAGAGCGCGAAGTTCGTCATCCACTTGACGAGAAACTGCCAGATTGTTGGACTGATGTGATCCATTCCGTTATCCGTTCACCTTTGGTCCTGTCCCTTTGGTTCCCGATTCCTGCTGGCTGCCCTTTTGCGCGTCTCTGCGAAACATCAGCAGCATGAATCCGCCCAGCGCGCCGACGGTGACAAGTCCCCCCAACTGCACCACCCGCGCGATGATCAGCGTGTGCTTGTTGGATGTCGGATCGTAGTGGTAGCAGTACGTCAGAATGTTGTCCACCGGCGAGCCGATGCGATTGGCCGAGGCCTCGTTGAGCCCCAGAAGAAGATCCTTGGGCGAGTACTCGACCCCCATGTAGTACTGCGCGAGCTTGCCCTCCGGCGTCACAATTTGAATCGAACTCGCATGAGCAAACTGGTTCAGCTTCCCATCCGGCCCAGGAATCTTCACATAGCCAAAGCCCACCGCATTGGTCAGCGCATCGATGTTCGCCTGCGTGCCGGTCATGAAGTGCCAGCCTGAGGCCGTCTCCGGATGGCCGTAACGCTTCAGATAGCTGCGCTTCTTGGCCGCGGCCAGATCGGTTCCCTCGCTGGGATCGATGCTGACGACGATCACGTTGAAGTCCTTGCCGGGAACAAAGCGCACCATCTGCAACGCGCCCGTCAATCCGTTCAACTCTTCCGAGCAGAGCATGGGGCACTGGTAGTAAACCAGCGCGAGAATCGCCGGCTTCTTGCCGAAGTAGCTGGCCAGTTGCACCTGCTTGCCGGCGTCGTCGGTGAAGGTCAGGCTCAGCGGCAGTTGCTCGTTCAGGTGCTGCGCGATGCCCACCTTCTTCAAAATCTCCGGCGTCTGATCGCTCGTCGCCCCCAACTGCTTGTCGCCATAGCCCGAGACCTGCGCCGGCAGCGAAGCACTCGCAATCAGCGCGCACAGCACAATCGCGCCGCTCACCGCCGCGCCGCGCCAACTTCTCCGGATTGTGCCTGTGCTCCGCATAGCCTCTACTTTCTACCTGCACTTGCTACCGACTCTGTGTGCCCCATCCATTTCGCGCTCTTTGCGAAATGGGTGGGAAACCACGAACCCGCAATCCCTACCTATGCTCTTCCGCGCGGCCGTTCGCAACCGCCGCGGCCTGATCCAACTCATAGCCGGTACGCGCAAACCCATTGGTCAACGGCGCGGCCACCACAGGCGCGATCTCCCCAGTCATCAACGGCCTCTGTGCCACCGCCGGCGCCACCGGCAAGCCCCGCTGCGCAATCAACTCCATCGCGCGGCCGATGGGAATTCTGACCTTGCCCTGCGACTGGTCGGCCCATGAATAATTGTCCAGCAGCAGATCTTCGCGCGCGTGGAGGTCGGCCACATCCTGATTGCCGTCGTCGGTCTGCAAGCGCGGCGTGGGAAAGCTCTGCGTCATCTCGGAGAGTTTCTTCTGCATCTCCGGATTGTTGGCCAGGTTGCCCAGTGGCCGCACATCCGCCGTCCGCGCCCATTTGTTCGCCGGCCCGTCTTCCTTGGCCAGATGCGCGTTGATCCCCCTGCCGATGACGTAACAAAGCACCGCCGTGATCACCACGAAGAAACTCAGCCCGCCGAGAAAGACCACGATCCCCGTGGGCCGCACGTCGGCCTGCTCGAACCCCTTCGACGCGTCGATCGGTTCCCCCGAGTGATCTTCCGGCTCTTGCCAGATGCCGTGATCCGAGCCATCGTCTTTATGCGTGGGCATGTTCCGCCTCCAATATCTCCGCAACGTGCGGGTCGTTGGTCTGCACCAGCGGACGCGCCTTCAACTGTGTGCAGAAGTAGGCAACCCAGACGGCCGTCATCGCCACCGGCACGGCCGCGTATTCGAGAATTCCCCAGCTAAAGTGCAGGTTGCGCGCGGCGTCCTTGAAGTTCGGCTCGATCAGCCAGAACAGATCGAAGGCTTTGGCGAAGACCATCCACTGGCACACGCGCACCAATCGTTTTCTATTGCGCTTGAGATCGCGCGACAACAGCAGCGTAAACGGAATCAGCCAATGGAAGAGGAAATCCAGCGTAACGATCACGCCCCAGTGGCCGCGAATGCGGTCCAGATACCACGGAATCTCTTCCGGCAAATTCCCCGACCAGATGATGAGGAATTGCGAGAAGGCGAGGTAGATATTGAGCATCACAAAGGCAAAGGTGAACTTGCCCAGGTCGTGCTGCTCGGTCTGCCGCAGGATGGTCTTGAAAGGCTCGGCCTTCGACAGCGCGATGACAACGATGATCGAGAGCGCCAGCACCGAGTACGCCTGGCCGACCAGGAAGAGCAGCCCATAGACCGACGAGTACCACGTGGGATCGAGCGACATGACCCAGTAGATCGCGGCGGCGCTCATCGTCAGCGCGTAGACCACGATGCCGGGACCGCTGATGTTTTCAAACTTCTTGATCCAGTAGGGCGTGGTCTCCGCGGACTCTGTGTCGCGCTGCAAGCCCAGCGAATTGAGCCGCCATGTGTAGTAGCCCCAGATGACGAAGCACACTACTCCGGTGACCCAGAACGCATGCTCGTTTAGCATCGGCCGCTTGAATTCAATCGCGTGCGCCTGGGCCTCGTTGATCCATCCCGACTTGAGCGCCGCGCTTACATCGGTGACCGCGGCCCACAGGTAAAGTTTCTTGAGCGAGATGGGAAGAGCGATCACAACCCAATAAACAAAGACCAAGGGCAGCGTGCGGCTCATCGCTTCCAGCGGCCGGCGCAGCAGCAGGCCCCACTTGCCGCCCGTGCAGTATTGCACCATCAGCAAGGCCAGTCCGCCCACTGAAAATCCAAACGTCAGCATCAGGCCGAGCAGCCAGGCGCGCAGCACATGGTCGATCGAGCCATCGGCGAAGGCCAGCCCGGCGGCGATCGCCGCGAAGACCGCTCCAACAACCAGCGCGCGCCTCTGCCAGCCGTCGACAAAAGCCGGCGCGCCCAACTCGGCGGGGAGCGTCTTTGCGTGCTGTGTCTCGTGAGCCATTCAGTTCGTCCTTATTCCCTAGTCCCTAGTCCCTAGTCCCTTAGTCCCTGATCTTTGGTCCCTACTGCTGGGCCGGTTTGCTTAAAGGAATCTTGATCGCCGGATCAGCCGGATAGGCCGGAGCCAGCGCCGGTGTTCCCTGCTTCGCATCTTTCCCATTCGCCTGGACCGCCGTTGCAGGCAGCGTCCACGGCTGAGCAAAACCCTCCGGCAAATTCTTCTCCGCCGCAATCTCCTTCAGGCTTTTCACCTGCACGCCCGAGGGCACATCCGCCGCCGTCGCCGCCTGGCTCAACTGCAACGCGCGAATATACGCGGCCACTGCCCATCGATCCACCGGAGCCAACTGCGCCGAGTAGTCCGGCATCGCTCCGTAGCCGTGCGTCATCACGTAGAAGTAGTGCGAGATGGGCTGCGAGAGCCGCACCTGGTCGTGGAAGTTGGCGGCCGGCTTGTAGCCGCGCTCCACAATCTCGCCCAGCCCATTGCCCACCCGCGAGTGGCACGGGGTGCAGTAAATGTTAAACCGCTCTTGCCCGCGCTTGAGCACCTCAAGCGTCACCGCAAACGGCATCTCGTTCTTCTCTTCGCGATAGCCGTCCGCGCCCTGCACCACGCCGGTATAGAAGTAGCTGTCTTCGCGCAATTGCCCGCGCGCCACGGTGTTCGCCACCTGCGGGCGCGCGCCGCGATGATCCGCAAAGAAATCCGATCCGCGCTGCGCGATAATCTTCGGCTGGTCTTGCATGTCTTGACGGCAACCGGCGATGAGCACCACCGCAGCCGCTCCCGCAACGAGCGCGCCGCGCCGCAAAGCGCGGAGGGCCGAAAGCTGAAAGCCGAGAGCTGAGAGCCGCTTGCGCATCAGTACTCCACCTCCACCACCGAGACCGGCTCGAAACCCAGCAAGTACT
>JBEKPI010000217.1:0-6721 GCA_049520855.1 Occallatibacter sp. | reverse complement strand
CCCACGATGATACTGGGCCGCAGAATGACGCCTGGCAGCTCGCCCAGCCGCGAGCGCACCAGCGCCTCCGCTTCAGCCTTGGTCTGCTCGTAGGTGTTGCGATAGCTCTGGCCCACGGCCAGTTCGTCTTCGCGCACCAGGCCCTCGCGCTCGCCGGCCACATAGGCCGTGCCCACGTAAGCGAGGCTGCGCAGATTGCGCGCGGCGGCGGCAAAATCCAGCACGCGGCGCGTGCCCTCGACATTGATCCTGCGCGCTTCGTCCAGCGTGTGATCGAATCGGACCGTAGCGGCGCAGTGAACCACGCGCGTCGTCTCCGCCGAAAGCCGCTCGAATGCGGCGGATGCAAGGCCGCAGTTGGGCTGGCCGACATCGCCCGAATAGACCTCGACCCGCTGCCTCGCGGCCTCGGGCACAAGCGCGTCGGCGCGCTGCCGGCCTGTCTGGCGGGCCTGATCGCGGATCAGCAAAGCCAGCGTGGCCAGCGGTTGACGCTCCAGCAACTCGCGCACCAGCCGCGCGCCCAGAAAGCCCGTCGCGCCGGTGATAAAGATGAGTTCTTCGTTTTTCATGCGGGAAACCGGCCTCAGCGCGCGAATCACTCGAAGACCGGCGAACAACGGCCTTTGGGCGCCCCGGCAAGCAATGGATTCATGCAGTATTATAGCCCGCTGCCCAGCGCATCCTGAAACCGGCGCCAACCCGTCGAAGGCCGCCCAAAAACAAAGACGCCAGAGACCTAAGCCCCTGGCGTCTCAATCGCGGCAAACTCACAAGAACCTTGAACCATGCATCGTCCCATCAGCGTTCCGATTGGGCCGCAAGTTTCCTCGCACCCCGCATCTTCTCGCTGTGCCGGCGATGGATATTCGAGTTTCCTCGAATCTCGCATCCTTCAGCGGCATGGCAAGCGAATCTCCGGGTCGCCCCGCATCTCCGCTTCTCCCGCGCCGCCTTGCGATGAGGCCGCGAGTCTCCTCGCGCCCCGCATCTTCCGGCCCTGCCGGCGATGGATCTTCGAGTTACCCCGAATCTCGCATCCTTCAGCGGCGCTGGCCTAGCGAATCCCCGGGTTGCCCCGCGTCCTCGCTCCTCCTGCCCCGCCTCCGATGAGTCTTTGGGTCGCCCCAAATCCCGCATCTTCCGGCATTGCTTCCGGCTAATCTCCAGGTTGCCCCGAATCCTCGCCCTCGGCTGCGCCAGCGGCTCGACCTCCGAGTTTCCCCGGATATCGTACCCTCTGGCGTTGCCGCCGTTGCGTCTTCGGGTTACCCCGAATCCTGCAACCGCGGCTGGGTCGATGATGACTCCCCGGCTGGCCTCGAACTTTGCATCCTCGGACAAGCCGCGGATGAATCTTCTCGTCCAATCGGGTCGCGCACATTCGCGCCTGACCCTGAATGCATTCTCAATCTCAATCCAGCCTTCCACCGCCGGCAAGCCGGCTATGAAAAGTCGGTTCAAGCTAATCCGCATCGTCCTGTCAGGCTGGAACTGCGACTCCAATTCCCTGCAAGGTCACCAACTGAATGGAGAGTAGGACGATTCAATCTGTGGAAGCAAGTGCAAAACGAGACAATACCTGTGGATTTCACCAGTGTTGGTGCATAAATCGACGCGGGCCGGCGGACCCTAGTGCATGGGCTCAGGTGCGGCACATCGGTTGTTGACGAAAAGGGGCAGAAATGCAGGTGAAAAAGGAGGGTTTTTGGCGCGAAAGGAGGTCTTTTTCGTAGAAGAAGAGCCTCTCAATCTCATATAGAGGTATTTGTAGTGGTAGATCGCCTTTATAATCGTTGATTCCAAACGAGTTAAATTATCTGCAAGGTGCTGAAATATATTAGGAGGGTATCTGAAAAGCGGGGAACAAGGACTAGTCCCCCACCGTCGTTGCCGACCCGTCGCGGATGAAACGAGGATTTCGTTTTGTCTTTGTTTTGTTCGATTTACATTTTTGTTTCTTGTTAGACGCGGCGTATGGGGTGATTCCGGTATGGGCGGAGATGGTCACGGACAAAGAATACTCGCAATCGAACGGCCGCTCGTCAGGCTCTGTTCGCATCGCGGTTTATGCGCGGAAAACTCCTGAGAAGCTCCGGATTGCACCTGATCGCTTCCGTCTGCCATCCCGATTCCGCCGCTCGACGCTGGAAGGCAAGCGAGATTGGGATTCCGCTCCGGCTATTCCGCGACTTTGACCGATGGGGCTGCATCTCTTGCGGCGTCGAGGGTGTGGAAGCCTTCGGACTTGGCGGCTTCGAGCAACTGCGGCGAGGCCGAGACGAAGATGATCTCGGTGCCTTGGAACATCTCGCGGGCCACGACGGCTGCGCCCAGTTGCAGGGTGTCGGGCCAGCGCAGGGTGGTGCGGTCGAGCAGTTGGCGCGCCGCTTCGAGCAGCGCCGGATTGAGCGGCTCCTGGACCATGCGCGCGGCCTCCAGGCGCAGGCTGTCGAGCGCGGCGGTTGCGTCTTCCGGCGCGATGCCGCCTGAGCGCTCGCGGCGGCGGATGGCCGCATAGACCTCGAGCGGCGTCGCGGCCGAGATCAGCTTGCGGTTATCCTCGACGGCCTCCATCAGGCGGATCAGGGCATCGGTACCCTGCTCCTGCACAAACAGCTTGGCGAAGGCCGTGGCTTCAAGGAAGTAGCAGCTCACAGGTTCCCCCGTTCTTCTTCAAGGGCCTCGGCAATCGAATCGCCATGGACCACGACGGGATGGAAGCGCTGTGCCTCCTCGGGAATGCCGGCTTCGGCGCGGT
Organism: Occallatibacter sp.; assembly: GCA_049520855.1. Classification (GTDB taxonomy): domain Bacteria; phylum Acidobacteriota; class Terriglobia; order Terriglobales; family Acidobacteriaceae; genus Telmatobacter. Next base: position 3,960 of record JBEKPI010000217.1, on the reverse strand, counting down.
TGAGGCGAATGGTGGTGGTGGGATAGGCCGGGGTCTTGGGGTTGGCGATCTTGCTGGTCACCACCACGCCGCGCTGGATGGCCTCGGCCAGGACGGATTGGCGCGACTCCGGGTGCTGATTCCAGCGGAAGGCCTTGCGCGGCAGGAAGGAGTCGCGGAACCACTTCAGAGCGATGAAGGCGTGGCCGCCCCGCTCGGCCTCGGCCAGCGCGGCGCACAGCTCTTTGACGCGCGCGTCAAGATCGGCGGGAATCACCGCCTGCTGGCTGTCGTCGTCCTCGTCGGAAGCGTACTCGGCAAAGGCCGGCCCGGCAATGGCGCGCGGCGCGCGGATAGGCCGCGGCGCCTCCTCGACCCCGTCGATGCGTTCGAAGTAGATGCGCACTTCGTCTTCTTCCGGCGACCAGGAATCCGCCAGGGCATTGCGGCGCTTGCTGCGGCCGTTTTCGCCGCACAACTCGACAATCGCCTGGTAGCCCGCGGGCGCCAGAAAAGGCAAGGCGCGCGCCAAGCCGGGGTCCAGGGAGGACGCCAGTTCGTTGAGGGCTTCTTCAATGATCTCTTCCGCGTCGGGAATACTCAGGTTGGCAACTTCTACGCTACTTTGAACTGCTCTCGTCGATTTCATTCTTTCTTCTCCGTATGCCGCCTCTTGCGCCCGCTTGCGCCAACCCGTCTCCGGCAAGCTTCATGGCCCGATGCCGAAGTTAGGCCGCATGCGGACAAAAGAAAGCAGCCTTAGTTCTAAACTTCACTCATCGCGGCCGAGGGTTGGCTTGGGGCAAACTACCATTCCCATGCCCGCAATGGCCTCTTCGCGAGTGTCGATTCATCGAGGAAATCAACACGTTCCCGCCGTGACTTAGGCGCGCCGGCCTGGGTTTTCTTTAGCCTTCACCGTGGATTGCGATCTGCTTTTGGCCCAGCCCGGCGATGCCTCCAGCTTCTTCCAGATCGATTCTCAGGGCGCTTGCCTCAATCTGGCAACCCGTTGCCGCCCCAGCATTTCCCGACGAAGTTAAGGATTCAGGCGCTCAAAGGGCGATTCCCGGATTCAAGCCATCTTCCCTTTGCCGTTTCCGCCACGGTTGAAATCGAGAAATACTCTAGCTAATCCCTCTGTTTGAAGCTATTCATCCCCAGTGTACCCGAAAAATCGGCCCCGTGGACAGCGTCCCCAAAAAACAGTGGACGCCGCGTCCCATCCGCCAGCCGGGCAGCGGGGGGCGAAACCCACGCTCGCACCGGGTATTTCCGGGCGGACCTGCTGCCTTCCGGCGGGCTAGGAAGCCCGCCGGGGACGATGGAGTTGCCGGTTGTCCCGCGTTTCCGCCAATAGGGGAGGCGAAAGCGGATCAGTTGAAATATGCCTTGTTCCGTTCGGCAAAATGCGCCTTCTCGTCCGACAGATCATCGAGCGAAAAGATCGCGCCCTGCGGGCAGATGGATGCGCAATTGCCGCAGTCGATGCACTCATCCGGGTTGATGAACAACTGGGAGACGCCGGCCGCGGCTGGATCGCCGGCCGAAGACGGCGCGATGGCGGCGGTGGCGCACTCCGCCGCGCAGAGATAGTCCTTGGTGCATGCATCGGTGATTACGTAGGCCACAATAAGGCTCCTTGGTCGCTTGGGCGCCTTTGTTGCCCGCGCCATCTCGCCAAGGCTATCCGATGCCGGCCCGCGGACTCCGTGACTCGGATCACACTGCGGGCGGAGCGCCCCCCAATTGCTGAACCGCACCGAGGGCGCTGGCTTGCGAGGGGCTAAGCAAACACAACAAAACCCCGTCCAGGCTGGACGGGGTTTGTGTCAATCCTGAATCTCCCCTGGATTTCGGTCTGGAACTCAGCCCCGCGACGACTGAATCGGACACCGCCGGCGTTGCGACTTTACCGCCTTAGGCCTTGGCGATCTTGCCGTCCTTGATGCATCCGGTGCAAACTCTGATCCGCTTCGCGTGGCCGTTTACCAGCGCCTTCACCGCCTGTAGATTTACGCTCCAACGCCTCCGGGTAACGTTGTGGGCGTGGGAGATGTTGTTGCCGAACTGCGGACCTTTCCCGCAGATGTCGCATACCTGTGCCATGACTTTGCTCCAAACTTTCTTATTTCGCGCTGCCGGAACAAGCCGTCTTCGCACGGTTGCGAAAGTGCGGGCGATCCGGGCCTGCCCAACGGGCCACGTCAAGACGCAGACCACCGCGGGCTTTCCGAATCTTCATTATACCCGGAACCGGCCAATTGGCCAATCCGGTTCTTCGCCCCTCACGACAGCAACACCCGCAGCCACTCCGGCGTGGGTTCCCACAGTTCGATCCCTTGTCCGTCTTCCACCTTGGCAAGCTCAACCAATGCCCGTTTCAGGTTTTTCATGGTGCGGGGAAAGCGCTCGATCAACTTCTTCCTCGGAACATCGTGGCCGCCCCTGGAGGCGCGCATCGCCACGCGTTCATCGGAAATCTCCGGTGCGGAGAGGCCAATGAATATCACCTGAACCGTGTATCCCGCTCTCTCCCACTCTTTCAGGAATTCGAGTTTTTCTCCTACGGGATCGGAGAAGACCGTCTCGAAGATAAAGCTTTCGCGCCGCGCAACAAGCTGGCGGCGAACCGCATCCGCCAAGCTCGCCGCGGCATAGGGATCCATTCTCAGGGAGAGCGCCAATACATCCGCATTGACAAAATACAAACCGGTATTCGTCAGGCTGGCTTCATAGAAGGTGCTTTTTCCCGCGCCATTCGGTCCAGCCAAGGCAACGACCATCGGACGCCGGTCAAGCTGTGATTTCAGGCCCACGCCGCCCGTTCCTTGCGCTGGGGCTCTAACTTCCCTTCGCTCCGGATGGAGGCAGACTTCGTCCGGGGATTCTTCCTCGTCGAGCGGAGTTCAGCTGGCGCGGCCTGCTGGCTTGGCAGGCCAGAACTGGCCTCAACCGCCGTAAAGACCCGGTTCACAAAGCGGCCTACCGTCTGCGCGCCATTCTCATCAATGCGAAGCAGCAATCCGGGCTGAGGAGAATACTGTTTGTAGTGAGGATAAGGCTGACGCGCCAGGACATCCGCGACCCGTTTGCGGCCTTCCGGCGTATCGACGGAAGCCAGCGCTTCGGCGAGTGGCTGCGCGCTAGCATTCCGCTGCAAGGCCAGCACCTGCCGCCCATCCAACAGCAACTCCATCGATTGCCCCAGCTTGGCCCAGAACTCTACCTGACCGGCAATCGACCGCTCCTGCGCCGCTCCGGCAATCCGCGCATCCAGCACCAGCGCATCCGATAATTTGACCGGTTGACTCATAGGATCACGGTAGCATAATGCTACCCGGAATTCAACGGAGGATTCTTGATGCTATTCCACCAGGCTCTTCAGCACCCGCACATTCCGCTCCTCGTCGCCGGGGTCGTCCACCGGGGTTTCGGCGATGAAAGCACAATGCGCAAATCGCCCGTCATTCAACAGCCGCCGAAAAGGCTCCAGCCCCATGGTTCCCTGGCCGATGTGCTCATGGCGATCCAGCTTGGATCCGCGCGCCGCCTTGGCGTCGTTGCAGTGCCAGACGCGCACCGCCTCAAACCCCACTGTCGCCGCGGCCTGCCGCATCGTCTCCTCGTAGCCCTCGGCGGTCACCAGATCGTAGCCGGCCACATGGGTATGGCAGGTATCCAGGCAGACGCCCACGGGCGCCGTCGCCCTGAGCCGCTCCACCAGTTCGGCCACCTGCTCAAAGCTGCCACCCAGCGAAAACTCCGCCCCGGCCGTGTTCTCGATCAAAATATGGAACGGCGTTCCCTGCCAAGCCAGGCCGTCGATGGCGCGGGTAATCGAATCGGCGGCCAGCCTCAGGCCCTCGTCGCGCGTCAGTCCCTTCCACGAGCCGGGGTGCAGCACCAGGTACTCGGCCCCCAGCGCCAGCGCCCGCTCAATCTCGCCGCGAAAGGCCGCGACGCTCTTCTCGCGAATCT
>JBEKPI010000216.1:0-5220 GCA_049520855.1 Occallatibacter sp. | reverse complement strand
GCTTCGTTGGCCCACTCGATGGCCTGAATGGTGCGCGCATAAGCGCCGGGAAGGCCGCGGAAAGTGTCGTGAATCTCCGGGGTTGAGCCGTCCAGCGAGATCCCCAGGCGCACCAGGCCCGCTTCCTTGAGTTTGAAGATCGCCTCGCGGGTCAGCAGCGGCGTGGCGCTGGGAGTGAGCGCGACCTGCACGCCTTTGTCGGCGGCGTAGCGGATCAGCTCGAAGACGTCTTTGCGCTTGAGGGGGTCGCCGCCGGTGAAGACGAAGATGGGCACGCCCATGTCGGCGATCTGGTCGATGAGGCCCTTGGCCTCGGCGTTGGTGAGTTCGTCGGGGTGGGCGATGGGCTGGGCGGCGGCGCGGCAGTGCTTGCAGGCCAGGTCGCAGGATTGCGTGATCTCCCAGATGGCGAGGAAGGGTGTTTCGTCAAAGTTCAACGCGCCGCGGGCGGGGATGTTGTGCATCGGTTGCATGAGGCCTCCTGCGGAATCGGGGCGGGGCCGTGCCTGGGGGAGGGCTGACTTTAGTCATTCAAGAAAACTAAGACGCTGCCGATAAAATGAACTTCCTCGAAAGGAAGCTACCTTGAGAGCTTGCGGCAGAGCCCCATGAATGATAAAACCGCTCTGGAGCGCCACGATTCTGCTTTAGAAGAGCAGGAGCGGCGGCAGGCGGGCTGTGATTTGGATCACTTCAGTCTGATTGAATTGGCTTCCAGGGGTTCGGTGGTAGACAAATTCCCGAAGAGGGGCGCACAATTCCCTTCTCGCTGCTTGATTCGCCTGGAAACTGCGCCTCTATGAGCGAAGAGACGGATTTCTTCGCGCCGGGAGCTAGAGTTTGAAGAGTCTCTCAGTTGCGCTGCCGGAGTGATTTAGCTCACGCCGCCCTGTGCCGCCGGATACAGCGTTCCGGCGGCGAGTCTTGTAACATAACTTCGCACTGTCGGGAGGTTCCCATGGCAGATGTCCTCAAACCGGGTTGGAGCAAGCCCTCAACCATTCTGTTCGCATCCGAGATTCCCGCCAACGACAAGGCCTTTTGCTTTGCGCTTGCGCAAGCCGTGGAGTTTGGCGCGACGCTGATTCTCTTTCACGCCTACGACACGCTGGTTGTGTCCGCCTCGGAGACCTCGGGCATCCGCTACTACGACTATGCGGCGGCCAGCCGCATCGAATTGGAGCATCTGGAACCGCTGGCCGAGCGCGTGCGGGCCGCGGGGGTTGCCTGCGAAACGGTTGTGCGGTCAGGCTTTGCCGCGGACCAGATACTCAGCTTCGTGCGCGAGCGCGAGATTGACCGTATCGTGATGGGCACACATTCTCCCGGCCCCATCGGCAAGCTGCTGGTGGGGTCGGTGGCCGAGGCCGTGCTGCGCAGCGCCACGGCGCCGGTTTACATCGTCGGCCCAGAAGTGGTGAGCGGCAAGTATCGCAACTTTGGCACGCGCACGATCCTGTGCGCCGTGAGCCTACATGCAGCCAGCCATGTGGTGGCCGGTTTTGCGGCGGAGTTGGCTGCGGAGCAGGGCGCGCGGCTGATCCTGCAGCATGTGATCCGGCCGCAGGATCGCCGCGAAGAGATGGCAGGCCGGACGATCGAACAACTGGAAGCCGAACTGATTGCGATGGTTCCGGAAGCGCTTCAGGGCAAAGTTTCCGTGCAGCCAATTGTGGTGCCGGGCGACCCGACCGAAGAGTTGCTCTACCAGGGCCGGGCGCAGCAGGCCGACCTGCTGGTGCTGGGAGCGCAGGGGGCATCGGCCTTTGCCGCCGTGGCGCGGCACGGCGTGGTGTACAAGGTGCTGGCCCACGCGCACTGCCCGGTGATGACGCTGTCGCCGGTGGTGCTGGGGGCCTACGGGGCGATGCCAGAAGGCGCCCCTGCGGCCGAGGTGTTTCTGGCCGGGGTCTTTTAGGGCGGCTTCACTGTCCTTGTAGTGCGGGGGTTCGTGGCATCCCACCCTTGCGACAGAAAGAAGTCGCAAGGATGGGGCACCCAGCACTTTACGCGATCCATGAAAATGCCTTAATTCAGGGACCGGCTCAGGCTGGCGCGGCCTTGCCGGTTGCGCCGCGGTGTGTCTTCTTTGCGACATTCTCTTTCACTGTTTCGGGGCTATGGTGAGGGAGTCGCGCGATCATGGAGGCACGATCAATGAATAAGCAACCCGTCGAGGCGCAGGACCGGAGCGTCCATGGCCATTTCGGCCGTTTTGCCGCGGTGGCCTCGGGATGGCTGGGGTCAACGTGGGCGTTTGCGGGCGCGGGCATGGTGGTGGCCGCGTGGGCTGCCACTGGACCCGTCTTTCATTTCTCGCCGACATGGGCGCAGGTGATCGGCACGGGAACGTCGATCGCGACCTTTCTGATGGTCTTTTTGATCCAGAACACGCAGAATCGCGATGCGCGCGCGATCAATCTGAAGCTGAACGAGTTGATCCGGGCCATGGACACGGCGCGCAATCAACTGATCGACATCGAGAGGCTGAGCGACCTGGAGCTGGATGCGATGCAGGCGACCTACGAAAAGATCAAGACCAGCTGGACCGAGCGCCAGAAGCGCGCGCCTCGCGGCGCTCAGGAAAAGTGAGGAAGAGATGTGAGCGAAAAGATCGCTTGGCGGGCAAAGCGCGAATTGGGCATTGCTTGTGTTCCTTTTTGTACTGCGGCCGGCCGGGAATGGGAGCGACGATATGCCAAGAGGCGAAAAAAATGGATAAGAACAGAGTCAAAGGGACGATTGACGAAGTGGTGGGAAGCGCCAAGCGGCATATGGGCAACCTGACCGGCAATACCAGGACGCAGGCAGAAGGCGCCGTCCAGCAGATCAAAGGCAAGGTTGAAAACGCCTGGGGCAAGGCGAAGGATGCGGTCCGCGATGCCAACCAGGAAGCCGCGCGCGAGGAAGCCGGGCGCGAGCCGGGCGTGATTGTCATTACGGGGGATCGCACCTCGCTTTAGCAGGACAGGAATCGAACCGGCGGGAAGATACATCCCCAAATATGCGGGGCGCGCCTGGCGCGGGCGCGACCGGGCGGGAGATGAGCCGATTGCGGACCCGCGCGGATGGAAGGAGCCATGATGAAGATCTCCGGAATACTGTTGATCATTGCCGGATTGTCTGCCATTTTTTGTGGCGGATTCTCCTACAAGAATCACAATCAGGCTCCCGATATGGGTCTGATTCAGGTCGACGAGTCTGCAAACGATCCAGTGCGCATTCCGCCGATTTTCGGCATCGCGGGGATTGCGACGGGGGGCGGGCTGGTCTACTTCGGGCGGAGGCAGCGCAGGTAGAGCGCGCTGTGAGCCGATGCGGGGCGCGGAAGCCATCGAATCAGCGGTCCTGGGACCGGCTATTGCGGACTTGCGATAGCGGATGAAGCGCGCATGCGGTGGCGAAACTTGAGCAACGGTTTCTCAAGCAAGTAATAGGACGCGAGCGCGGCGGCAACCGCGAAGAGCAGGTTCTGCGGGAATGTGTTGACCCAGGCGGCGGAAGACCGGTTGAGAAACAACTGCTGCCAGAGATAGAGCGAATAGCTGAGACCGCCTACGAAGACCATCGGCTTCCAGTTGAGTACTTTTCCAAACCAGTCGCGGGAACAAATCATGCCGCGGTGAACGAGTACGGCAATACTGGCATTGACGACGGTCGCGCCGAAGACTGAGACCACCGTGTAGTCATCGAATCGCCTTATCAAGAGGATCAGCGCCACCAGTCCGAAAGAATAGATGGGCCGGAACAACTGGAGATACCAGTTCCTCTGTTCGAGCCAACCGCCGGCCTTGGCCAGCAGACAACCCATCGCCAGACTGTCGGCGACCATGGGGAACAATTCGAGGCCGTAATAGGGCGTACCCCTGAGGAGCAGCCAGGCGGCAAAGCGCGCAACTGGCCCCAAGAGGATTCCCACGGCAGGACCCAACCGACCCGCCGCGGTCCGAAGACGACAAAGGCAAAAGGCCACAGCAGATAGAACTGCTCTTCGACGGAGAGCGCCCACAAATGTCCAATCTGCCACGGCCTTCCAGGCAGAAAATTGACCGTGTAAGTGACGGCGCACCAGATATCCCGAGGCTGCAAATGGAAAACTCCGGCCCACCCCAGCAGGCAGACGCAAGCGATGAATGCATAGGCTGCAGGAAAGAGGCGCAGCGCCCTGCGTGCATGGAAATGCCAGAGCGATATACGCCCGGTCTGCTGGTGTTCCGCCAGCATCAGGCGGGTAATCAAGAAGCCTGAGATGACAAAAAAGACCACAACCCCGAGATGGGCGTAGTCCCCGATGCCCAGATTCAGTCTTGCAAAACCGTGCGTTCCGCTGAGATGGCCGAGCAGGACAAGGGCAATTGAAATGGCGCGCAGGCCATCGAGGGACGGCAGATGACCGCCTTTTGCGAGTTTATTTTGTGGAATCGGCGGCACTGTGCCAAGAGGCAAGCTCAATCGGCCTTCTTTCTGAATGCCGCTCACCGAGGCGACTAATTCACTAGAGAAATGATACTGCACAGTTGGAGGGCAAGAATCGCGATGGAAACGGCGGCCCGGTCCGAGTATACTGGCGGGAAGGCGGCGCACGATCAGTTGCGCTCCCTCAAGCGAGGTGCGTCTTCCGCAGGGACTCCGGTTCACTGACGTTCGACGTTCCACCCGCGGAGACTTCGCGTTGGCGCGCTGTAGCGCGCGTGCTCCGAAGTCCCGTGGATGCCTTGGGTTGCGCCCTGCTTCCTTCCTCTTGTGCCCTATGCGGCTACCCCTTGCCGCAGCTTTCTTACGCGCCTATCTGCCAAGTCTGCTGGACGGAGTTTCCCGTCGAGGGCGGAAAACTGTGCGCGCGCTGCGGCGACTCGCTCGATGCGCCTTTTCAGAACCCATCGGGTTCCGGGCTGTGCCGGGCCTGCCGGATGGCCCCGCCGCCGTTTGCGCGGGCGGTGGCCTATGGGCCCTACGAGGAGCGGATGAAGGACGCGATCCACGCACTCAAGTACGGCCGGCTCCATGCGGCGGCTCGCGGGCTGGGCGGGATGCTGGCCGAGGCGATGGGAAGGCTGGCGGCCGAAGCGCCGGGCGAGATGCTGGTGGTTCCGGTGCCGCTGCACCGGTCAAAGCACGCGGAGCGGGGATTCAACCAGGCGCGCTCGCTGGCCGTGGCTGCGCTTGCGGCGCTGGGCAAGACGCATCCCGAGTGGCGGCTCAGTTTGGCTTCGACGACGT
>JBEKPI010000215.1:0-5305 GCA_049520855.1 Occallatibacter sp. | reverse complement strand
CTCTGCCATGATGGCGTTGTAGTCGTCGTGCGCGGCGCGGAAGCTGTCGCAGAGGGCCTTGAGGCCGATGCCGCTGGTTACGGCGAATGCGCCGATGTGATCCTTGAGGCCGGTCTCTTTCGGCGCGATGAAGTCCGAGAGCGATCGACAGGGCTCGTTCCCTTCCCGGTTGGCCTGCTGGCGGAGGAAGTGGAACTTCTCCTGGACCTTTTCGCGCGTGTTGTCCACGTAGAGATGGACATCGTCGCCCACGGCGTTCGAGGGGAACAAGCCGTAGACGGCGCGCGCGGTGAGCAGGTTCTCCTGGATGATGCGGTCGAGCAGCGCATTGGCCTCGGTGAAGATCTGGCGGGCCTGCGCACCCTGCTCGGGATGGTCGAAGATGCGGGGGTAAACGCCTTTCAGCTCCCAGGCGTGGAAGAACGGCGTCCAGTCAATGAATGTGCGCAGCGTGGCAAGGGGGAAATTGTCGAGGACGCGGACGCCGGTGAACTCAGGGACGGGCAGGTCTTCGGCACGCCACTCGATGGGAGTGCGGCGCTGGCGCGCGGTTTCAAGGGCGACGAGCTTGGGGCGCGGCGCGGTGTGGGCCTTGCGCAGGGCCTCGTACTCGGCGCGATGCTCGGCCACGAATGCCGGCTTGCCGTCTTCGCTGAGCAGGCTGGTGGTGACGGGCACGGCGCGGCTGGCGTCGAGCACGTGCACGACCGGCTCGCTATAGTGGGGCGCGATTTTGACGGCGGTGTGGGCGCGGCTGGTGGTGGCTCCGCCGATGAGCAGCGGCAGCTTGAAGCCCTGGCGCTCCATCTCGCGGGCTACGTGGACCATCTCGTCGAGCGAGGGAGTGATGAGGCCGCTGAGGCCGATCAAGTCAGCCTTCTCGGCCTTGGCGCGCTCGAGAATTCGCTCGCATGAGACCATGACGCCAAGATCGATTACATCGTAGTTATTGCAGGCGAGAACGACGCCGACGATATTCTTGCCGATGTCGTGAACGTCGCCCTTGACGGTGGCAAGCAGGATCTTTCCCTGCGCCTTGACGACCTCTCCTGCCGCAACCATCGCGGCTTTCTCGACCTCCATGAAGGGCGTCAGATGCGCGACCGCTTTCTTCATCACGCGGGCGGATTTGACCACCTGGGGCAGGAACATCTTACCGGCTCCGAAGAGATCGCCGACGACGCCCATGCCGTCCATCAGCGGGCCTTCGATCACCGCGAGCGGGCGGCCCAGCTTGACGCGGGCCTCTTCGGCGTCGATCTCGATGTAGGCGTCGATGCCCTTCACCAAGGCATGAGTCAGGCGCTCTTCGACGGCGCCGTTGCGCCATTCCTCGGCCTTCTTTTCACTGACGACCGCGCCGCCGGCACTCTTGAGCTTTTCTCCGAAATCGACAAGGCGCTCTGTTGCGTCGGGACGGCGGTTGAGCAGGACATCCTCGACCAGGAGTTTGAGTTCCGGCTCGATCTCCTCGTAGACCTCCAACATGCCGGCGTTGACGATGCCCATATCCATGCCGGCGGCGATGGCGTGATAGAGAAACGCGGAGTGCATGGCCTCGCGGACCTTGTTGTTGCCGCGAAAGCTGAACGAGATATTGGAGACGCCGCCGCTGACTTTGGCGTCGGGCAGGTTGGCCTTGATCCAGCGCGTGGCGTTGATAAAGTCAACGGCGTAGTTGTTGTGCTCTTCCATGCCGGTGGCGACGGTGAGAATGTTGGGGTCGAAGATGATGTCTTCGGGCGGGAAACCGAGCTCAACGAGGATGCGATAGGCGCGCTCGCAGATGCGGATTCTGTCATCGTAGGTCGCGGCCTGGCCTTGTTCGTCAAAGGCCATGACGACCGCGGCTGCGCCGTATTTGAGCACGGCGGCGGCGTTCTGGCGGAACTTTGCCTCGCCCTCTTTGAGCGAGATCGAGTTGACGATGCCCTTGCCTTGAAGGCACTTGAGGCCGGCCTCGATGACCTCCCACTTGGAGGAGTCGACCATGAAGGGGACTTTGGCGACCTCGGGTTCGCTGGCCAGCAACTGCAGGTAGCGCGTCATGGCCGCGACGCCGTCGATCATGCCCTCGTCCATGCAGATGTCGAGGATGTTGGCGCCATTATCGACCTGCTGGCGGGCGACGCTGACGGCTTCTTCGAACTTGCCTTCCTTGACCAGCTTGGCGAATTTGGGCGAACCGGCGACGTTGGTGCGTTCGCCGATTAGGATGTAGACGCCGGGCTGCTGGGTGAAGGGCTGCGAGCCGGAGAGGCGAAGGGGCTTGGGCGCGCTCATGCAGCGGCCTCGCTTGCAAGAGCGCAGGATTCCGCGAGCGCCTGATACTTTCGCGGAGGCAGGCCGTCGAGGGCTTTGGCTATGGCGGCGATGTGTTCGGGGGTGTTGCCGCAGCAGCCGCCTGCGATATTGATCAGCCCCGCGCGCGCAAAATCGCCGAGATAACGCGCCATGTCGGGCGGGCCGAGATCGAAGCCGGTCTCCGAGAGCGGATTGGGCAAACCGGCATTGGGGTAGCAGCTAATCGCCACGTTCGCCTTGCCGGAAAGCTCGGAGAGGAACGGATACATCAGGTCGGGACCGAGCGAGCAGTTGAGGCCGACGGAGAGCGGCTTGGCGTGTTCGACCGCGTTCCAGAAGGCCTCTATGGTCTGGGCGGAGATCATGGTCTCGCCGCCACGGCCAACGGCGGCGGAGATCATGACGGGCAGTTCCTTGTTATCGGCTCCGGGGCCCGTGGCGGCAAGGCCGTCCTCGTCGAAGACTTCGCGGATGGCGACCAGCGCCGCCTTGGCGTTGAGCGAGTCGAAGATGGTTTCGACCAGGAGCAGGTCAACGCCGCCGGCGATGAGGGCGCGCGCCTGGTGAGCGTAGGCGGCCTTGACCTGATCGAAGGTGACCACGCGAAAGCCCGCATCGTCGGCATCGGGCGAGTTGGAGAGCGAGACGGTGAGGGGGCCGATGGCTCCCGCGACGAAGCGCGGCCGGCCGGTGGCGTTGGCGGCGCGGTCGGCGCCTTCGCGGCACTGGCGCGCGGACTGCTCGTTGATCTCCCAGGCGAGATTGTTGAGGAATGGGTCTTCGACAATCTTCTGGTAGAAGGCGGGGTCTTTGCGGCCGCCGTGTTCGCGCGGATCGTCGACGAAGAACTCGCTCTGGGTGATGCTGGTGGCGCCGAAGGTGTTGGTCTCGATGATGTCGGCTCCGGCGTCGAGGAAGCGGCGATGGATGTCGCGGATCATCGCCGGCTGCGTCAGGCTGAAGAGGTCGCCGTTGTTCTTGAGGTCTTTGGTCGCGTCGCGGAAGCGCTCCCCGCGGATGTCCGCCTCCGTCATGCCGTAGGTGCGGATGGTGGTGCCCATCGCTCCGTCGATGATGGCGATGCGGGCTTCGAGGATCTTTTGAAGCGGGTGCTGGTGGACTGTTGTCATGGTTTCCCGATGGCGGCCTGAGGAAAAGGGGCGGCAGCCAATACCTTTAGGATATATGCTTTGGGAGTACACGTGAAGAAGAGCGACGATGGGCCGAATGTAGCTGAGTCCGCCAAACCGCTGACCGCCGATGAGATCGCGGAACTGGCGGACGGGGGTGAGGAGATCTCCGGGTTTTTCACCTGTGATGGCCGGATGATGCCGCCGATTGCGCCGGAGGCGAAAGGGGAAGGCGATGGCCAGGAGAATTAGCGCGGTAACCCATCGAGAATCGGAGAATTTCAGGCTGGGAACCCGATTTTTTGGGGGGAGATGTGGGCCACCTGCGCACCACCCTCCCCGGTCCCCGAAGGCGAGGGACCGGGGGCACCCTCAACTTGATAAAATGCTGCACGAGACCAGGGCCACCCGCCGGCTAACGTTGCTGGTGGAATGCTCGAGCGTAAAATTACAACTGGTAATGTGGGTACTTTGGTACAAGGCGGAGTGGACGCAGCGTTGGGTGCTGGCGGAGCGGTACTGGGGAAGGCAGGAGGGAAATTGGGAACCCGACTTGCCAAGGCTATTAACGGAAAGGATTCAGAAGCAATCGCAGAGGCATCAACAGCAACAAAACTTGGTGCTAGACACAGAGGTAGCTTGGAGAAACAAGCAAAGGCGGCGGAGCATTTTGAGAAGCAATTCGAAAAGCCGGCAGATGTGATATCGCATAATAGCGGGGAGGCAGTGCATCGTGTTCAAGACAATCATTCAGAGCAAGGGAAATGAGGGTGAGGAATGACTGGACAAACAACTTATATACCAAGTGCGCTTCTGGTCTACCTGTGCATCTTTACGATTTTGAACATATCTAAATCGAGCAAGGCTAAAAGATTAGCGGGCTCGATAATCTTTGATGGCACATTTATTACTAAAGCAATGCTTATAGTAAGTACGGCTGGATTTACACTCGGAACCATTTATGTATTCGTGAAGGCAAAGGATGATATAATGGGGATGGTTATATTTTCTAGCCTCGCAGTCGCGGGGAGTGCCGGGTTCCCGTCTACGATATCGATTACAAGGAATGGAATCAGCGAACATCAATGGTGGGGAAGAACCATTTATATCGATTGGCGTGAAATTCAGAAGATCGAGTATCATAAAGGCCCTCAGTCTACTGTGTTGTATGGTTGCGGTGGGAAAAAGATTACGCATTCCGGTTTTCATCGTGACCCACATGTCTTTCAAAAAGAATGTTTGAGGCGTACTCAACTCAAATTGGTTACATCTAATTTCTGATTTGACGGGTGGCCCAGGCCTCGCACCTGAGACCAGGGAGGCGATGAACCCCAACCCGCCGGCGGGTGGCCCACGTCCCATAACGGTGAATAACTCAAGGATGAGTGTCCCGGAGCCTGCACTGAGCGAAGTCGAAGCATCCAGATTGTCGGGCCTGGGGTACCACGAACCTCAACAGCGTCTTGATCACAGGGAACAGAGGAAAAGCAGCATCCGGCATAGGGCAACAGCACCGCGGTTTTGAGGGAGAACGGAATGAAGGGCGCGTCTCGGAAAGCGATGGCGCTGTTGGGTCTGCTGCTGGCGGTTGTGCTGGGGGTGGGCGGGCGCGCGCTGGCCGCGGATACGGCGCTCACCGTCACCGGGGCGGAGACGATGGTTGGCGGCGTGTGGGATACCGGCGCGCTGACGATCTCCTTCACGGACAGCACCGGCAACAGTTATAGCGAGACGGCGGGTGGCCCCGGTCCTCGCACTTGGGGACCGGGGATGGACGCCACGCTGCCCAAACCGCCTCCGGTTGGAGTATTCTCGCAGTGTATGAAAGGCGAGCGCATCCGTTATCAGCAGACGGGGGAGTTCCACTTCCT
>JBEKPI010000214.1:0-5418 GCA_049520855.1 Occallatibacter sp. | reverse complement strand
CCCACCGAGATGCTCATTGACCCCGCCAGCGTGGTGTTGGTTTGCGTCGAAATCGAGTCAAGAGAACCGTTGGGGTTGGTCGCGGTCAGGCCGCTCATCAGTTGCTGCTGCAACAGCGACAGCGTCGGAGAGCCGAACAGCGGCTCCGGCGTGCCAGTGGCCTGATCCCCCTCCTGCGTGTTCATCGCGCTGATCAGCGAGTTGTAGTCGCTGACCATCTGGTTCACCGTGCTCTCCACCCCGCTGTTATCGTTGCCGATCACCACCTGAATCTGCTCCAGGCCACCGCCATTCTCAGTCGCACTCGGCGCCAGCAGTTGAAAGGTGATGCCGGGGATCAGATTGGCCACTGTATTCGAGGAGCTGGTCAGGTTCACGCCGTCCACCGTCAGTTGCGCGTCCGCGCCGGTCACGGTGCTCGTATAGCCCAGCGAATCGCTCGTGTCGACGATACTTGAGGCCACCGTCAGCGTTCCCGCGGACCCCGAGGTTGGGGACACCAGTTGCAGGCTCGACGACCCATCGCTGTTGGTCACAATGGAAGCGGTGTTCGCAAGACCGGCAGTGCCGTTGATGGCGTTGACCAGATCGGCCAGCGTTCCGCCCCCGCTCGGCAGGCTGATGGTCTGAGCCGTCCCGTTGCCCACCTGGATCGAAATCGAGCCAGACAATGTATCGCCTGCGTTGCTGATCGAAGTCAGAGTCCCGGTCGAGTTTTGCGTGCTCGTTCCCGCCGATCCGGAGTAATTCAGCGGCGCGTTGGTCGCTGCAATCGAATTCGCGTTGATCGTCAGGTTTCCTTGGGCGCCCGAGGTTCCTGAAACCAGGCTCAGCCGCGACCCCGAGGAATCGGTTAGAACACTCGCCGTGATCCCCGCGCCCGAGGCGTTGATCGCCCCGGCCAGCCCCGCCAGCGTGTTGTCGGTCGAGTTCAGTGTGATGGTCTGCGCCGCGCCATTGCCGACCGCCAGCGTGATCGAACCTGATAGCGTGGCGTTCGCGTTGGCGATAGGAGCCAGATAGCCGCTCGATGTCTGCGCCAGGCTCGTCACCGTCACCACATGCGTTCCCGCCGCTGCCGAGGCGTTGGCGGCCGTCAGTGTCAGCACATTGGTGTCCGAACTCGACCCGGTCTTCTGCGCGATAATGCCATTGAACTCGGTCAGCGAACTCAAATCGTTCGAGAGATTCGAAAACAGCGTCCCCAGGCTGGAGATTGCCGTGTCCTGGCTCTCCAGGCTGCTCAACTGGGTCTTCCACGGCGTCTCCACATTCTGCAGATTGCCCACGATCTCGGCCACCGTCGAGCTTACGTTGAACCCCGCGCCGCTGGTCGGCGAACCGAAACTCAGTCCGACTGTTCCCATCGCTTCCTCCGTGTAGACTCCGAGCAGCCGCCGAACCACCCATTGCCGGGCTAAATTAGGAGAAACTAAAGCCTTCCCGCTCCAGCCCCACCGCGCCCTCGGCCGCCCAAATCCCTTCTGGACAGCCCCTCCGGCCAATTGCTTCATCGGCTTCGGATGCCAGCGGCATGAGCCGTTCTCTCACGAAATCCGCATAGCCCTCTTCCGCTTCCCGCTCCACGCAAAGAAGGGCGCCCTCGCGGACGCCCTTCTCTGGTTAGCCGTCTTGCGCCCTGTTTACTGCAGCAGCTTGGTCACTTCCTGCTGCACGCTGTTGGCCTGCGCCAGCGCCGAGATGCCGGTCTGGCTCAGAATCTCGTACTTCGACATGTTGGAGGTTGCCGAGGCATAGTCGGTGGCCTGCACCGCGTTCTGCGCCGACTGCACGTTTTCCTTCTGTGTGCTGAGCACCTGGCTCACTGAATTCAGCGTGTTGATCATCGCGCCGATGTAGCCGTCCTGCGCCGACACGTCGGCAATGGCCGTGTTCAGCGAGGTCAGCGCGCCTTCCGCGTCGGCCTCGGTGGTTAGATCAGTGCCGCTCAGCGACTGGCCGGCCTTGTCCGTGTAGCTCATCGTGGCAACCCCGGCGCCGCTTGTTGCGCCTTGCCCGATCGCCGCGTCGGCAACTTGAACGGCCGTCGAGTCTGTAATGCCGGTGGTGCCAAAGGTACCCGTGGTGATCCCGTCGGCATAAGCGGCTGTGGCCGTGTAGCTCAGCGCCGCGGGGCCTGCCGCGATCGAGTTGTCAACCAGGTCTGACGTCACATTCAGGGATGGATGGCTCGCCGCGGTGCTCGCCAGCGTCAGTTTGCCGCCGGTGGCGTCGCCCGCCGTCACGCCCAGACCCGCGTTGCTGTTGATGTACGACTTCAAATCGTCCAGGGTAACCGCGCCCTGCGCAATCTGATCGGCCGTAGCCACCTGGGCCATGGTGATCGTGGTAGCCGAGCCATTGCCCACCTGGAGCGTGATCGAGCCGCTCAGGATATCGGCGTTGGCCGCTCCCGCTGTCGTCGCGGTGCCAGCGTAACTGGCCGAGGTCGGCGCGTTGCCCACGCCTACGGCGCCGGAAATCATGATGCCGGTGTTGGTCAGCTGGGACGCGAGGTCGTCGGCTGGAACGGTGCCGGCCACGGTGGCGCCGGCTACGGCGGCCGTGGTAAAGCTGGCCGTCACGCCCAGGCCCGAGTTGTTGATCGCGTTGATCATGCCCTGGGCCGTGTTCGCGTAGCCGCTGGTGCCCCCAACTGAAATGACGTTGGCCACAACGGTGCCCGAGCTGGACAGCGTGTTGACGGTAATCGCCGTGCCGTTGCCCGCGGCATTCAGGACATCGCCGATCTGCGCGGCAGTGGTTTGAGTTCCGTTGGCCGCATCCAGCGACAGGTTGATGAACACGTTGCTGTTGGCGTTGCCGCTCCCGTAAGCCATCGTGCCGCTGGTGTCGCCCAGGTTCGACGAGGAGAGCGAGCGGATGTTCAGCGCGGAGATTGACGCGCCGGCATTCGACGAGTCGCCCGTGTAGATGTTGGTGTTGGAGTTGAAGACCTGCTCCTGGTTGAAGGTCGTCGTGGTGCCGATGTTATTCACTTCCGAGAGAATCGACTGATACTCCTGGTTAGCCGCCACGTCCTGAGTCGCGTTGAGGGTGCCGTTCGAGGCTTCGGTAGCCAGCGTCACGGCCCGGTTGAGCAGGCTTGTCACTTGCGAGAGAGCGCCATCGGCCACTTGCAACAGGCCTACGCCTTCCGTTGCGTTGGTTTGCGATTGGTTGAGAGCCTGCTGGTTGGCCTGCAGGCCGTTGACCAGCGAGAGGCCCGCCGCGTCGTCCGCGCCGGAGTTGATCTTCGATCCCGAAGACAACTGCTGCAGTACGGTCGACAGGCTGTTGTTGGTGTTGTTCAGGTTGTTTTCCGCATACACCGCCGAGAGGTTATTCAAGACACCCAGGGACATGGGGTTCTCCTTGTCGATGCGTGGATTTGCGGACCAACTCCGAAGGCGCCCCCATTTTTTGTCTAACCCTGGGTTGCTGTCTTCGGTTCGAGGTTACCGCCGCATCTGGCCCCTTCTTCGGCGCGGGAGTTAGGTTCTTTACGCACCCCGCTTTTGTGTCCCACAGCGGACACTTATCCCCTCTTTGGTTTAATCTTTGATTTTTTATTGCCGCCCGCCGATAACTACCGCGAAGGAGTTTGGCGATGATCGAACTTACCCGGCTCAACGGCACTCCTATAGTTCTCAACAGCGACCTGATCAAGACCGCCGAGGCCTCTCCAGACACCATGCTGACCTTGATCAATGGCGAGAAGCTGATCGTGCGCGAGGATTGCGGCGAGGTGGTCGAGCGGGTCATCGCCTACCGCGCTCGCCTGTTGGCCTCGGTCGCCAAGCGGCTGCCATCCTATGGCGAACAGCAGCGCGTCGTCTCGCTCACCAGCCTGGACGTTTCCGGTCAGCCCAAGCCCGCATCCGCTCCGTCCCGCGGCAACCCTATGGGCGGCTACTGAGAGCTTGCCTCGCTCTCCGCACGTGATCTTTCGAGGAGCTTTTCATGGATAAGGGCAGCATCGGCGGAGTCTTCCTGGCCATTGCCGGCATCGTCGCCGGTTTGCTCATCGAAGGCGGCAACCTGGGCCAGATCGTGCAGCCGACCGCGGCTCTGATCGTCTTCGGCGGCACCATGGGCGCGCTGCTGCTCCAGTTTCCGCTGCCCACCGTGCTGGCCGCATTCGCCAGCCTGGCGCGCGTCTTTTCCTCTCCGCGCAAGCACAGCGACCAGTTCCTCCAAATGCTCGTCTCCTTCGCCAACAAAGCCCGCCGCAACGGCGTCGTCTCGCTCGACAGCGACCTGAAAACCATCCAGGATCCCTTTCTCAAGCAGGCCCTCATGCTGGCCGTCGATGGCACCGAGCCAACCGAGTTGCGCAAGATCATGCGCGTCAGCATGGACTGCGCGGCGGAAAACGAAGAGCGCCTCCCCGCGGTCTTCGAATCCGCCGGCGGCTTCTCGCCCACCATCGGCATTCTCGGCGCAGTGCTGGGATTGATTCAGGTCATGCAGCACCTCGACAACATCAACGAGGTGGGCCGCGGCATCGCCGTCGCCTTCGTCGCAACCATCTACGGAGTCGGCGCGGCCAATCTCTTCTTCCTGCCCTTTGCCGGCAAAATGCGCATCCGCCTCCACGACGACCACCTGCGCCGCGAGATGATGCTCGAGGGCGTCATCTCCATCCTCGAAGGCATGAACCCCCGCATGTTGGAAGTCAAGCTGGCCGGCTTCCTCAACGTCCCCCAACAAGACAAAAAGGAGCGCGCGGCATGATGCGCGAGCGCCGCAAGAGCAACATCAGCCGCGATCGATGGCTGGTCTCCTATGCCGACTTCATCACCCTGCTCTTCGCCTTCTTCGTCGTCCTCTACGCCTTCGCCAAAGCCGATCAGAAAAAGCAGAGGCAGGTCTCCGCGGCCATCGACACCGCCTTCCATTCCCTCGGCATCTTCTCCGACCTCACCCGCCGCCCCTCCGGCGGAACCAGCACCGCCGCCGGCATCAACGAGCCGGGCCTACCCATGAACATCGTCATGGGCGAAAATCTTGCCTCGCCCGCCCAGATCAAAAACGATCTGAACAACATTCGCCGCGAGCTGGAACAGACGCTGGCCAGCCAGGTCGCCTCCCGCAGCGTCTCCATCCAGATGGGCCGCGACGGGCTGATCGTCAGCCTGCGCGAAGCCGGCTTCTTCGACTCCGGCTCGGCCCTCCCCAAGCCCGAAACTCTGCCCACCTTGCGCCGGATCGCCGCTTCGCTTGGCCGTACCCCTTACGACGTTCGCATCGAGGGCCACACCGACAACATCCCCATCCACACCGCCGAATTCGACTCCAACTGGGAGCTCTCCGCAGCCCGCGCCACCCGCATCGCCCGCCTCTTCATCGACCTTAAGGCCATCCCTGCCGAGCGCATCTCAGCCGCCGGCTATGCCGAGTTTCATCCCGTGGCCG
>JBEKPI010000213.1:0-5424 GCA_049520855.1 Occallatibacter sp. | reverse complement strand
GCCGCTACCTGCTGCTCCTGCTGGGTTCCGTTGTGGGTCGCGGCCTCCAGCGAAGCCTGCGCGGTCCTTACGCCGCTCTCGGCCGTGGCCTCGCGGGCGAGAGCCTCCACGTCGTCCAGCACCAGCAGCAGTTTACCGGCCGCCACCTGATCGCCCGGTTGCACATACACATCTTTCACGGTGGTCGCAAGCGGGCTGTAGATCTCGTAATTCACCTCCGGCTCGACCCGGCCATTGGTGCTGGTGGTCATCACCAACGGCGCATGAGACGCCGCGGCCACGCGTACTTGCAGCCGCTCCCTGGTCAGCGACCGCACGGAAAAGAATACTCCGATCGTCAGGAGCGCAGCGCCAAGCCAATACCAGCGTCGGTCAAACTGCTTGCTTTCTTGTGTCATTCAGGCAACCAGAGTCAGTATATAGGACTCGCAAACCGGCTCCTACGGACCAACGAAATTCATTCGGCGGAAATCTGGCAACACATTCCTCCGCCTCGTACAATCGATCCATGGCTCCTGAACCGCACAACGCCCCGCGCTACACTGACGATCACGCCAAAGCCGGCCTCGATTTCCCCTTTCCCGCCATTGAAACTTGGCAAAACCAGTTTCCCGGTTACGAAATCCTGATCGACGACCCGGAGCTTACCTCCGTATGCCCCAAGACCGGCCTGCCCGACTTCGGCTCGCTCGCCATTCGCTACATGCCCCGCCAGCGCTGCCTCGAACTGAAATCCCTCAAGGAGTACCTCTTCAGTTACCGCAATTTGGGCATCTTCCAGGAAAACATCGTCAACCAGGTGCTCGAAGACGTGGTCAAGGCCTGCGACCCAGTCTGGGCCGTCGTCCGCTGCGAATTCCGTCCCCGAGGCGGCATCGGCACCACCGTCGAGGCCCGCTGGCCACGACCCAAAGAGCCAACCGCTCCGTAAGTGTTTGGGTGCCCGCCCTCGCCGCGCTTTTGTCCTTTGCTGTTAGGGTGAAAGACCGCAAACGTCCGATGCGTCCTATTGCTCAGACGGGCATCGTCGCCCTCGCTACTGTGAAGAACATAGGGGCTGGCCTTCAACGGTCCCTGCGGTAATGAGGAGAAATCATGAGCGGATTCAAATTTCTTGCGTTAGCGGCTGTGGCGGGAATCTTCCTGGCGCCAGCGGCTCCCAAAGCACAGGCTCAGGTCAACGTCGAAATCGGCGTCGCTCCTGATTGTCCCTACGGCTACTACGACTACGCCCCCTATAACTGCGTTCCCGACGGCTATTACGGCGCGGAATGGTTCGATGGCGGCGTCTTTGTCGGCGTCGGCCCGTGGTTTCATGGCCGCAGCGATTTTCAGGGCCACGTAGACAACACCTTCGACCCGCAGCATGGATATACCGGCCCAAGGCCCAGGGTTGGCGACAAAGCCGCCGCGCAGCGCAGACCCCCCGAGCAGTTCAGAGCAAATGAGTCGCGGGATGGACGCGGACACACTAGAGAAGAGAAGAAATAGTTGCGTCTTACGCGCTGCTCGGTCAGCCGGGGCTTGCTTGTAGACGCATCCAGTCGTTGATGCGCCCGCCGGTACGCCCCGGCTGCCGTCGCACCCCCCAAGCCCGGCCGCGCATCCGCCTCACGCCTGGGAATGGGCTTTTCCCGCCGGTTGTGATATTGGTGTGAAGTCCCGCAATTTTCGCCGGACCAACGCCCCTTGCTTCCCTCCACCCAATCTTCGCGCCTCCGCCTTACTCCCGCCCAGGGGACGCTCCTGCTGCTCATCGCCCTCAACCTGCTCAACTACATCGACCGCTATATCTTGCCCGGCGAGTTATCGCTGATCCAGCGCGAGTTTCACTCTACCGATCAGCAGATGGGCGCGCTCACCACCGCTCTGTTCATCTTCTACATGTTTGCTGCGCCCCTCACCGGCTGGCTTGGCGACTGGTTCCCGCGCAAGCCACTCATCGTTGCCGGAGCTGTTCTCTGGAGCGTGGCCACCCTGGCCACCGCCTGGGTCCACGACTACACGACCCTCTACATTCGCCATGCGCTGGTTGGCGTCGGCGAAGCCACCTTCGGCATCTTCGCCCCCGCCGTGCTGGCCGACTTCTATCCCGAGCGCGACCGCAACAGGATTCTTTCGATCTTTTATCTGGCAATCCCTGTTGGGGCGGCGCTCGGCTACCTGGCTGGAGGCCAATTAGGCCCGCTCTGGGGCTGGCGAGCGCCCTTCTTCGTCTGCGCTATTCCCGGCCTGCTGATTGCCGCGCTCTACGGCCTTTGGGGCGCCGAACCCGTGCGCGGCTCAAGCGACCACATCCGCCCCACGCTCAACCGAAGCACCTTTACAGGATTGTTCTGCAATCCAGCCTACCTGACCGCTACCTTCGGCCTAGCCGCTCTCACTTTCGCCATGGGCGGCATCTCCAACTGGGTGCCCACATTCCTTGAACGCTTCGCCGGCTACTCCCTTGGCCGCGCTACGATGGTCGTCGGCGCCATCACGGTCATCGACGGCGTCGCCGGAACTCTCATCGGCGGCTGGATCGCCCAGCGCTGGCTGCGCACCAACCACCGCGCCCTCTATTTGCTCTCCTTCTGGAGCGTCGCCCTCACCTTGCCCTGCGGCGTTCTGGTCTTCTTCGGACCCGCCGCTTGGTCTGTTCCCGCGCTCTTTGCCGCCGAGTTCTTCCTCTTCCTCAACACCGGCCCGCTCAACGCCGCCATCGTCAACTCGGTCTCAGGGCCTATCCGCGCCACCGCCATCGCCTGCAATCTCTTCATCATTCACTGCTTTGGCGACACCTTCTCGCCGCAGATTATCGGCTTCCTCTCCGATCGCTCCAGGAGCCTCCGCCTCGGCCTGGGAGCCACCCTTATCTCCCTGGTCGTCTCCGCGGTAATCCTCCGCGCCGGCGCCCGCTTTGCACCGCCGCTGGAAGATACAGCTTCTAGCTCCTAGCTTCTAGCCTTTAGCTGTTGGTGCATCGTGCGAATCTTCGGATTGCAGACAAAGCCGGCCCCGCGAGGAACAGCTAGAAGCTAAAAGCTAGGAGCTAACAGCTCGAGTCACTTCCCCGTCACCGTCTCTTTATCCCGCGAATTCATAAACGCCCGTTCTCCGCCCTGCGAGCGCAGGTTGGGGTCGTGAATCGGCGGCTGACTCTCCTCCGCTGTAAACCCCCGCGCCAGCCTCGGATTGGGCTTGAACTTGGGCGGCCCGCCATAGAACTGCCGCGCATGGCTCACCACCATCCCCGCCCGCCCATGCATCGGCCGCACAATCCCTCTCACCTGCACGTCCATGTCGCGGTACTTGCGCAGCTCGCCCACATCCTCGCGATCCTCCCACAGGCTCACGATGGTAAACCGGCACTGCTCATCCGGCGTCTGCGGAGTGCATACATCCAGAAACCGCGTCCCATCCGGCAACTCGACCACGTCGTAAATATGCGCCGTGACGCAGACATCCTTGTTCACCAGCTTGGTTGCCTCCTCAGCTGTCACGCACGGCTTCGGCTTGCCAGCGAAAGCCAGCGTAGGCATAACCACAACACAAAGCACAGCCCACCCCAATCGGCGCAGCAGCACAGTAAACCTCCAAAGAAGATTGCCGCAATCGTACCGCGAATCAGCCGGGAAGGGAAGCGGGGGACGGAAGAAACAATAAGATAGGACAGCCAAATCTGTTAATCGGCGGGGCAATCGACGAGTGTGTTGACTGTAACAGAAACGGTCGTCTCCACCTCAACCGCCTTGCCATTGAGGAGATAGGGCTTGTACTTGTACTTCCGAACAGCGTCAAGAACAGCTTTGCGCAACATCGGTGCGCCAGACACAACGCTTGGATGCAGAACATCCCCATCCTTGTCGATTTCAAGCGCCACAACCACCGTGCCGATGACACGTGCGGCCATTTCCACGTGTGGACAGGCTACGTTGACTTTTTGAATAAGCAGCTTTTCCGCAACTCCCGCCGAAATCTGGATTTGGTATGGCTGCGGGGCTGCGGCGGAGGCCGCCTTCGTCTGTGCAACCACACCGGGAGCAAGAATCGCCGAAAAAAGAACTAGACAAGCGAACGTCTTCATGGCATCCGATTCTACGCCACTGGCGCCGGACGGCGTGAAAATGTTGCCCATTCTGTCGAAATGGATATACAATAATTCAAAGTATATCCAGAGGTGGGGTATGAAACTGTCAAAATGGGGAAACAGCCTGGGTATCCGGCTTCCAGCGGCCATGGTGCAGAGCGAAAACCTGAAGGAGGGCGACACCGTAGAAGTCCACTTCCGCAGTGGCCGTGTCTTGGAGATCTCTCGCGACCAGGCAAAGCAGGAAGCGCTGGAAGAAGTTCGCAAGCTGCGGCGTCCGCTGCCTCCCGGCTTTAAATTCGATCGCGAAGAGTTGCATGAGCGGGGAACGTACGCAGAAGCTCTCCAGAAGGTGTCATGACCGCCAGAGTCTTCTTCGATACCAATGTTCTCTTGTATTTCTTCAGCGAAGAGGGTTATCGCACGGAGGTGGCGGAGCACTTGCTGGTGCAAGGCGGCGTTGTCAGTGTCCAGGTACTCAACGAGCTGGTGTCGGCTGCCCGCAGGAAACTCAAGATGAACTGGGACGAAGTTCGCGTCGCGCGAGACAAGACTCTGTTCTTCTGCCCCAATCCTCTTCCTCTAACCGAAGAAACACACCGTTCGGCTGTAGACATCTCTGTCCGATTCGGATACCGCATCTACGATTCACTCATCCTCGCCGCAGCCATGCAGACAGGTTGCACAACCGTCTACAGTGAGGATATGCAGCACGGGCAATCGATAGGCAATCTAACCATCGTGAATCCATTCATTGCGAAGTAGCGCTGGTTATCGCGCCCCCACCAACTCCGCGCTCTTAGTCCCCTGCCCGTAATGGCTCACCACATAGTTATCCAGTATCTGCTTGAACTCCGCCACAATCGTATCGCCGTGCAGCGTCTTCAAGAGCTTCCCATCCACATACACCGGCGCTTTAGGCTCCTCGAAGGTTCCCGGCAAGCTGATTCCCAGATTCGCGTGCTTCGACTCGCCCGGCCCGTTGACGACGCAGCCCATCACCGCCAGCTTCAGCTCTTCCACGCCGGGATACTGCTTCCGCCACTCCGGCATCGAGGTGCGCAAGTAACTCTGTATCTGCTCGGCCAGCTCCTGGAAGTAAGTGCTGGTCGTGCGCCCGCACCCCGGACAGCTCGTGACCTGCGGCATGAAGCTGCGAATCCCCAGCGATTGCAAAATCTGCTGCGCGGCCAGCACCTCTTCCGTCCGGTCGCCGCCCGGCTTGGGCGTCAGGCTCACGCGAATCGTATCGCCAATCCCGGCCAGCAGCAGGGGCGCAAGCCCCGCAGTCGAGGCGATCAGCCCCTTCGAGCCCATTCCCGCCTCGGTCAGCCCCAGATGCAGCACGTAGT
>JBEKPI010000212.1:0-5450 GCA_049520855.1 Occallatibacter sp. | reverse complement strand
GGCGATGACGTAAAGACGGCGTGCGCGCAGATCGTTCGGAATGCGCAGTCTACGCCGGCCTTGAACGCCAGCAAGACCAAGATCGACACGATGCAGATGCAGTATTTCTCGAGTTCGCTGGTGGACGAAACGGTGCAAGCCTGGCTGCGTCCTTACGTAGCGAACAGGCTGGGGTGAGCGATGAGCGATACAGCGCCGCGCAACCCGGTGAGCGGGCCGCAGATGCTGGCCGATGCCCTGCTGCGAAGCGTGGCAGGAACGACGGCCCTGCTGCGGGTGACGGGCACGAATGCGGATACGAGCCAGTCCGAAGTGGGGCTGGTGGCAACAACCTTTGCCGATGTGGTGGTTAGCCCGGTGGTGATGCGCACACTGCGGCCTTCGTGGAAAGAGGGCGGCGAGTCGAAGTGGGAGCTGCTGGTTTCGGCGACCGGAGTGGAGCAGCAGGTGAACGCGCTGGACCTTGGGTCGGCCCAGTCTTTGTTTGCGATGACTCTGACGGTTACGGTGGCGGGACAGGATTACCTGATTGAATCGATCGCCGCGAACGAAGCCTTCGGCCAAGTGTATCTTTACCGGCTGCTGTTGCGGGAAGCACGGCAGCAGGCAGTGTAAAAAGCTTCTAGCTTTTAGCTTCTAGCTATTAGCTTTCAGCGGCGCACAGGCGCAGGCACAAGGAGCTGAACCCCATGCAAAATGCGAAAGACTCGTTCTATATGGCACTGCGCACGCGGCTGGCGGCGATCAATCCGGAGCGGACGATCCTGCTGCGTGGAGCAGTGCGGCCGGGGATTCTGGTGGAGGAGGCTGAGGCCCCTTTCAGCCAGCTTCCCAACGATGTGTTTGTACTGCGCTGGCTGGGACTCGGCGTTGACATGGATCTGGGCTCCACAATGGCTGCCGAGCAGTGCGAGATTCTCTATCAGACCTGCGGAACGCAGAGCTTCGGCGGGCTGGACCGGGGCCGTTTGCTGAGCGAGATGGACAAGGAAGCGGCGGCGATGGCACAGCCCTTCTGGACTCCCAAGCTCAACTACACTGCAACGCCGCCGGCGGCAATGCTGACCAAGGTGTTTTGGGATGAGCCGGGGTTTGGGCCGATCATGACGCAGCGGGACCGGCTGAGCCGTTCCGCAACAGTGATGGTTTACAGCTATCAGGAGCAGGGGGAGTAGATGGCGGCGAATTGGTTTACGGCTCCCGCACCGGTGGCGCGGCGAGTGCGAGGGTATTTTGCTCCGGTAAACCGGACGGCGCAGACGCCAGTGCTCTTCGATCCGGCCGAGCAGGGCGCGCTCAACCTGGACGCTCCGCCGGCTCCGTGGATCAGCCTGGGCTGGATTCAAGAATTCACGCGCAAGCCGGGGAGCAAGACGGCCGCGGTGTTGACGGGCATTCCGGCCGGCGCGCTGGAACAGGTGCGCGAGACGCTTGAAGCGCAGGTCAGCTTTGAATTCCTGAGCTGGACCAAGCTGACCATGGCGCTGGCTGCGGGATCGCAGCACATGAATTTGCTGGCTCCGGCAAGCGGGGCCGCCTTGGCCGCGGATGGCGCTCAGGCAGCCTCCGCAGTGACCACGCAGAGCGGATCGACAGCTACGTTTGTAGCCCTGGCCGCAACCGACGCCGCAAAATTCTCGCCCGGTTCGATCATCGCGCTGGACGCGGATTACACGGGGCAGACCGGTTTTGTCGGCGCGCCGGTATCGGGAGCGTATGTGCGGCAGGCGCTTACGGATATTAACTACATCCGGCGCGTGACCTTCAACGTGGCATTGGTGTCGCAAGTAACTTCGACCGGGCTTACGCTGGCAGGGCCGTTGCCGGCCGGCGCTCCGGCTGCCGGTTCCAAGTTACAGGCGGTCACCGGATTTGTGGATCGCGAGGGCGGCAGCTACTACCAGGAATGGTCGGCGCTGTTTGTCATGGAAGGCAGCCAGGGGGAGCGGATTTTCTTTCACTATCCGCGCTTGCAGACCATGGCCGGCGCACAAGAGGCCGCATTGCCGCTGGACGGCAAGAATAAGGACGGGCTGGCGCGGGTATTGCTCAAAGGCCAGTTTCTGGCGCTGCCCGTAACCGATCCGCTGGATGGGGAACGGGTGGTCTGTTATCGGAGTTTCTTGCCCGCGTCGAATGCATTAGTTTAGGCGAGTTAGCAGGCCGGCAAGTCAGCAGGTCAGAGAGCCACGATGAAGATTACGATCAACGGGCAAGACTACACGGCCGCGCTCGATGCAGCGCGGCCGTTGACGATCGAGCGCAAGCTGAACGAGCCCTCCGCATGTCAATTGTGGCTGAGCCTGCCAACCGGCGGCAGCCTGGCGACGCCCTTGCGCAACCAGTCTCTGGCGGTAACGGGCGACGACGGAACCTGCTACTTCACGGGTTACATTGCGGTAAGTCCTCTGCCGGAATATGCAGGTCTTGCAATCGAAGGTCCGCGCTACCGGATTGCACTCCAGGCTTTGAGCGACGAACTGCTTCTGGACCAATTATCGATGCCTCCGAGCAAAGGACTGACAGGCGAAAGCGCCGGGGCGCTGATGACCTCGCTAGTGACGCGCACTGGAGCCACCGGGCTCTCGACGGAAGGGCTTTCGCTGGGCGCGACGGTGAGTCATTTTGTCCCCGATCCGGGCGCGACGTGGAGCAAGAGCGCCGGACAAGTGGCAAGCATGGCGCGGGCCGCGTATCGCGCAATCAATGGGGCATTGACGGTCTCTTCAGTGCAGAATACGGTGCATCCGCTGAACGAGACAGACGGCAGCTTGAATCTCGCAAGCCTGGCTTTCACGGCCAGCGTCAAGCGCGCTCTGGCCAACGACGTGACGGTATGCGGCGAGCATGAGCCGGTAGCTTATGTGACCGAATACTTTCTGGGCGATGGAGGAACGACACAGTTCTATCTGACAGCCGACCCATACTTTCCCGCTTCCTCCAAAGCCACCATCATCAGCGAACTCTTCAACGAGGCGCAGATCGACCAGCGCGTTTGGGGCAAGACCGGGGCGCCAGGCTTTCTATCGCTGGGCGCGGGCGGACTGGTAATGGACGGCGGGAATGGAATCGACGGGGAGACGCAACTGACCTGGCTCGATCCGGTGGAGATGGGAGGAACCCAACTGCTGGAGGCTGTGGGAGTGACTCTTTCCCCAGGCAGCACAGGCGCGCTGGCCGGATTCTTCGTTGGACTGGACACGCAAGCCGCGTGCATTGCGGGCTTTAAGGCAACAGCGCAGGATGGCACCGGCGCGGTGACATTGCAGCCACTCATTCAAGGAAGTCCGGTGGGAACGGCGTATGCGATCGATCCAGCATACCAATACACGCTGCGTGTGAGAGTGCATTGCCCGGAAAACGAACGGGCGCTGGCATACTATCGTTCCTTTGGAGATAGCGGGGAAATCACTTGCGGCGGGCAGTTGAATGCGGCTCCGGGCAGCGTGCAGATGGATATCCAGCCGTTTGTCAATGGAGTGGGCGGGACGCCGGTTACGCTGTATGACGGCGCGGTTGCCAGCCTTCCCGCAGCGTGCAATGTGGTGGCTGCCAGCAGCATCAACCTTATCGGAACCATGCGCGCGCTCAATTTGACCAATTTGGGATCGGGCTGGGTGGTGAGCACCCCTCCGGGCGGCGGGCCGTATACGCGGCGCGTGGGCACGACGGGCGAGGGGGCCGAGTGCCATGTGCTGCGCACGGGCAAAGTGGTGTTTTACACTGGGTCTGCTCCGGTGGCCGGTGAGCAGATTGCGGTGAGCTACCGGACGATGGGAAGGGCTGTGGGGCGGGCGGTCAACACCGCGAGCCAGCAGGCGCTTGCACTGGCCGGGATGCCCACGGAGTCCGCGTGGATCGGCTCGGTGACCAACCCGCCGGCGCGCAGCTCCGCGGACTGCCGTAATGCGGCCCTGGCGATTGAACAAGCGGCAGCGGGCGTGAGCGCGCTGTGGAGCGGCAGTTACAAGGGCGCCAGGATGAGCTTTGCCGCCGATGTTTGGCCGGGCGATGCGCTGCTGCTCAATGCGCCGTCAACCAATCTGAATGCACAGGTGGTGGTGCGGACCGTCTTGGTGAGTTATCGAGCTAGCTATCCCGATCTGGTGGAGTATGCTATCGCCTTCGCCAACGATTGGGCCGGCGACCTGGCAATCAAGACCAGCGCCACAGTGCCTGCCGATGCGTGGCTTCCGGCGCCTATCGCTCCTACCGTACTCGCCAATCTGACTGGACTCGTGGTGACGGCGCTGAATGGAACGACGGTCACGATCAATGCCGGCGTGACGCCGCCCACGGGCGGAGGATTTGAGATTCGGCTGCGGGACTTTGCCTTCATGGCGGGCGAAGACCCGGATCTGGTGATGAGGGCGACGGAGCCTACCATGACTTTTTCGCGCATCAGCGCCAACGACCGGTTCTATATACGGATGTATGACGGCTCAACGCCGCCGAATTACTCGGAGTTCTCAACGGCATTGTTCATCAACCTGCCGCTGGGATCGTAGGCTGAGTATTTCAAGCAGCGGATGGACGAATGGAGTTCAGTGGATGCGGATGATGAATGAATTCGAGGCGCAGGTGCTGAGCGATCTGAGCGTGCTGAAGACGCAGATGACCAACCTGACGGGCGACGGCAACGGCGGCCGGATAGCCGATCTGGAGCGGCGCATGGAGCGGCACGAGCAGAACTGGCAGCGCGCCAAGGGGTTTCTGGCGGCGGTCAGTGTGCTGTTTGCGGTGATCGAGGTGGCTGCGCGGACGCTGCTGCGGCACTGAGCCGCGCGGTTCTTCTGTCTCAGCGCCAGGCTTTCGTATAATGAACCCCATGAGCGAACAACCTTTGGTCGGCGTGGTGATGGGCAGCAAGAGCGATTACGACGTGTTGCTGGCGGGTATTGAGATTCTGCGAGCGCTGGAGATTCCATGCGAGGCGCGTGTATTGAGCGCGCATCGCACACCGGACCAGCTTTTCGAGTACGTTGAAACGGCGCGGGGGCGGGGGATCAAGGTGCTGATCGCCGGGGCCGGCGGCGCGGCTCACCTGGCCGGCGTGATGGCCGCCAAGACGCTGCTTCCCGTGCTGGCGGTGCCGATTGCCTCTACGCCGCTCAACGGCCTGGATTCGCTGCTCTCCATGGTGCAGATGCCCAAGGGCATTCCCGTGGCCACGCTGGCCATCGGCAAGCCGGGAGCGGCCAACGCCGCGCTCTTTGCCGCCGAGATTCTGGCTTTGAATGACGAGAAGCTCTACGACCGGCTGGCCCACTGGCGAGCCGCGCGGGCGCAGGAAGTGCTGGAGGCGAAGCTGCCGGAGTGAGCGGCGGCCTTGACTCTGCGCTGCGGAAGAAGCTGTGGCTTGAGATTTCCCAATTTGGGGCTCACGCTGTGTCCATTGACGCAATGAACAACAAACGCAGTACATCGGTGTTTATAAACTAGTAAAGGCA
>JBEKPI010000211.1:0-5463 GCA_049520855.1 Occallatibacter sp. | reverse complement strand
CGTTCTCACCCATGCGCCACTCCCGTCAGCCCTGACCCCGCGCCCGCCAACTCGTCCGCCGACAGAAACCGCCCATAGTTGTAATAAGCCGCGCAAGCCCCTTCGCTCGAAACCATCGTCGCTCCCAGCGGATGCCGCGGCGTACATTCCTTGCCAAAGGCCGCGCACTCAGCTGGCTTGATCGCCCCCCGCAGCACATCCCCGGCCCGGCACAGCGGCGACTCCTCGGTATGAATCCCGGAGATCTGAAACCGCTCCTCGGCGTCGAAGGCGCGGTAAGCCTCGCTCAGCCGCCAGCCGCTCCTGGGAATCACGCCAATCCCTCGCCACGCCCGGTCCGTCACCTCGAAGACCTCCGCCAGCAGCTTCTGCGCGGCCCGGTTGCCCTCAAACTTGACGATGCGCTCGTAGGCGTTCTCGACCTCATGGCGGCCGGCCTCCAGTTGCAATATGCAGCGCCGAATCCCATCCAGCAAATCCAGCGGCTCAAAGCCCGTCACCACCAGCGGCACCTTATACTTCTCCGCCAGCGGCGGATACTCCCAGTACCCCATCACGCTGCAGACATGCCCCGCCAGCAGAAATCCCTGCACCTTGTTTCCCGGCGACTCCAGAATCGCCGAAATCGCCGGCGGCACCAGCACATGCGACACCAGCAGTGAAAAGTTTTTCAGCTCGCGCCGTTTGGCCAAATGCACGCTCATCGCATTCGCTGGAGCCGTCGTCTCAAACCCCACGCCAAAGAACACAACTTCGTTGCGTGGATTTTTTTGAGCGATTTCAACGGCGTCGAGAGGCGAATACACCACCCGCACATCCCCGCCCGCGCCCTTGACCTGAAAGAGATCGCCCTCGGTGCCCGGTACACGCAGCATATCGCCAAAAGAGCAGAAGATCACCCCCGGCTGCGCCGCAATCGCCAGTGCCTTGTCGATCAATTCCAGCGGCGTCACGCAGACCGGGCAGCCCGGCCCGTGAATCATCTCGATGCCCACGGGCAGCATCTGGTCGATGCCATTCTTGATGATCGAGTGCGTCTGCCCGCCGCATACCTCCATGATCTTCCACGGCCGCGTCGCGACAGCAGCTATCTCCCGCGCCATCCGCTGCGCAATCTCGCCATTCCGGAACTCGGTCAGGTACTTCATTGGCCAGAACAGCTCCCGTCGGGGCAAGAAGACTGTGGCGCCGCGGCAGCCCGCGCAAAAGCCTCTTCCTCGCTCTCCAACTCCGCGTCCAGCACGCCCATGGCGCGGAAGTCATCGAGCGTCTTCAGGGCCGTCTCCTCGTCGATCTTCGAGAGTGCAAAGCCAACGTGGACAATGGTATAGTCGCCCACCACGACCTCTGGCACGTAGTCCAGGCAGACCCGCTTCACGATGCCACCAAAGTTCACCCGCCCAATGCGAAGATCGCCCTCGGTGGTAATCTCTTCGACTTTTCCCGGAATCGCTAAGCACATAGCAACTACGTTATACCGCGCATGAGCCGCTGCATAGCGTGATCAAAATCACCTGAAACCGTCCCCAGGCAATATGATTCAACCGCCGCCGTCTTCCGGGCAAGGTTAGCGACTGACACATTGGATTCTCAGGCAAGCCTGTGCGGGACTAAAATGTTTCCATGCAATATCTTTCGCTCTCCCGCCGCAGGACGGACGCGTTTCCGCCTGAAGCCTTTACACCGGAACTTGCCGCTCGCGAGACCCGGCGCGTCAAGGAACTCTACGCTTCGGGCCTTCTTCGCCAGGTTTGGAAGCGCGGCGACACGCCTGGCGCGGCCATCCTCTGGGAAGCCCCTAGCGAAGCCGACGTCCTCATGGCCATCGGCAGCCTGCCCATCTTCGAGGCTAGCATGTTGGAGATCGTGGCCGTCGTCCCGCTAGAACCCTACCCCGGATTCGGGCCGGCGCAGTAGGCAACGCCGTTTCGGGCCGGCCGTCCCACTCCCACTTCCAGCTATGTTTTTCCCACAGCCGCCCCAAGCCGTACACTGGGGTTTCATTGATTGAAGGAGCGGACTCTCATGGCCTACCCTGCAAACTACCGTTACACCCGCGAGCATGAATGGATCGAGCTCACGGGCTCGATCGGCGCCATCGGCATCACCGACTACGCCCAGAACTCCCTGGGCGACATCGTCTACGTGGATATGCCCAAGGTGGGCGACGCGGTCACCGCCAATACGACCTTCGGGTCGGTGGAGAGCGTGAAGGCGGTCAGCGACCTCTTCGCGCCGGTGAGCGGCACGGTCACCGCAGTCAATGAGGCGTTGACCTCCGCCCCCGACAAGATCAATGAGGACCCGCACGGGACGTGGATTATCAAGGTCGAAGTGGCCGACCTTGCCGAGTACAGCGCCCTGCTCGATGCCGCGGCCTATGAGGCGTTTATTGCGGAAGAGAGCTAGAGGTGCGGCTTTTAGCTCTTAGCTTCTAGCCTTTAGCTTGTTCCTGAAGGCTCGGAGCCACGTTAGCTTACTTTTTTGACTTTCCGAACAGACTGCAACCCAGTCTGCACCCACGCGCTTTTAGCTGGAAGCTAGAAGCCAGGAGCTAGCAGCTAAAGATGCGCTACTTGCCCAAATCGCCCGCCGAACGCGAAAAGATGCTAGCCGAAATCGGCGCGGCTTCCATCGACGATCTCTTCGCCGTCATTCCCGCCGGATACCGCATGGACCGCGATCTGGCCGTGCCGCGCCAACATGCGGAGAGCGAGATCATCGACTTCTTCCGCGCGGCGGGCGCGAAGAACGCCACCGATTACGCGAGCTTCCTCGGCGCGGGCGCCTATCGCCACTACCGGCCGGTCATCATCGACTCGCTCGTTCAGCGCGGCGAGTTTCTGACCAGCTACACGCCCTATCAGGCGGAGATCTCGCAGGGCACGCTGCAAGCCATCTTCGAGTTTCAGACCATGATCGCCGAGCTGACCGGCATGGACGTAGCTAACGCCAGCATGTACGACGGCTCGACCGGAGCGGCGGAGGCGGTGACGATGGCCGTGCGCGTCACGGGGCGGCACAAGGCGGTGGTGGCCGCAACCGTTCATCCCGAGTACCGCGAGGTGCTGGCCACGTATACCAAGCATCAAGGCCTGCCGGAGACTTTGGTGGGTTATGACCCGGAGACCGGCCGCGCCGATCTGGCTGCGCTGGAAGCGGCGGTGACAGAGGAAACCGCGGCGGTTCTCGTGCAAAGCCCCAACTTTTTTGGCGTCATCGAGGACATTCCGGCCATCGCCGAGATTGCCCACGCCAAAGGCGCGCTGCTGATCGTGGCGATCGCCGAGGCCGTCTCGCTGGGCGTGGTTCGCCCGCCGGTCGAGGCCGACATCGTCAGTATGGAAGCTCAATCGTTTGGCGTGGCACTGAGCTATGGCGGGCCGTTCTGCGGAGTGATCGCGGCCAAAGAGAGGTTCCTGCGCCAGATGCCGGGGCGGCTGGTGGGACAGACAGTCGATAGCACGGGCTACCGCGGATTCGTTCTGACGCTCTCGACGCGCGAGCAGCATATACGGCGCGAAAAGGCCACGTCGAACATCTGCACCAATCAAGCATTGGTCGCGCTGATGGCCACCATCTTCCTCTCGGTTTACGGCAAGGAAGGGATTCGCGAATTGGCCGAGCATAACCTGGCGAAGGCTGCATATGCTGCTTCGACGCTTGGCGCGCAGCCCGGCGCAAAGTTGCTGTTCAGCGGTGCGCCGCGCTTCCATGAGTTCGTCTTGCAGACAGAAGAAGCTCCGGCGGAATGGAGCCGGCGGCTTCTCGACGCGAAGATTGTCGGCGGCATTGAATTGAGCCGCTGGTATCCGGAACTGGGCAATGCGACTTTGTGGTGCGCGACGGAGATGGTGACACGCACCAACATTGACACCGCTGCCAAAGTACTGACAGGCGGAAGATGAGGAAGCCGAGCCAGCGATCATGGCTGGAGTGGCCTGATTTTGCGGAAGTGAGGAAATGTGCCGATGTTCGACCGGATGCGATCGGCGTGGTTCAACAGGCAGCGCAAGGCATGGGAGAAGAAGCGCAAGAAGGGCAAGCGATCGTACATGCTCTACAGGGGAGTGCTGCGGTGGGGCGGATTCATGTTTGGCTTGACCGCGTGCTCGGATGTCTATATTCGCCACGAGAAAATGGATTGGTCTCTTGGGGTGAGCTTGCTGATAGGTTGCTTTCTGGTCGGATACGTCTGGGCGTTGTGCATCTGGAATCTGAACGAAAGGCGTTACGGGTATATGGCGCGGCGATGAAGTTACGTCAAAGGTAAACCGGGCCTTGTTTTGTAACAGGGCACGGCTTTAGCCGGGCCGCAACAGCAGTGGAAAGGCCGGATTTGTTTTGTAACAAGGGCACGGCTTCAGCCGGGCCGCAACAGCAGTGGAGAGGAGAGTGGGCTTTAGCCCCTGCCATGGCGCATCCAGCCCGCAATGCTGCTCCGGCCAATATTCTGAATCCGTCGCGCATCATCTTCGCGACGACAAATACGAGCATGGGCATGCGACTTCTGCAATCGGAGCGCAATGCGGGGTTGCTCATCGATGTACTGGGTTCGCTTGTCGCCGAACATCGCTTCAAGCTGCACGACTTCGTGGTCATGCCCAATCATGTCCATCTCCTGATCGAGGTTGGAAGCGATATGACTGTTGAAAAAGCCATGCAACTGATCAAGGGACGATTCTCTTATCGGCTGTCCCATGAGTTCGGTTATAAGGGTGAGGTATGGCAGAGAGGATTCACTGAAGTGCAGGTCTTGAATAAGCAGAACTTTGAAGCTCATCGGGCGTACATCGCCGCAAACCCTGTCAAGGCGGGGCTTGCGTCGACCGCGGAGGAGTACCCTTTCTGTTTTTGCAGCCTGGCGAGGAAGAAGATGAACCCTGTGGTTCAACATTGATTGGCAGGGGCTGAAGCCCGCACTTTTTTCGCACTTACCGGCCCGGCTGAAGCCGTGCCCTTGTTACAAGGCACAAAGTTGCAATGCAGGAAGAGATGGCGAGGCAAAAATGGCATCCTCTGAAGTTTCGATTTCACGCACTACCGGCAAAGTTCGCCCCCATCAGACGCAGAATGAAGCGCTGCTCTTCGAGAAGTCGTCGCCAGGCAAGCGCGCTTACAAGCTGCCGCCGCTGGATGTGCCCGCCGTTGACGCGGCGGCCCTGCTCGGCGCGGCCCATCGCACGACTCCCGGCGATCTGCCCGAGCTGAGTGAGATCGAAATCATCCGCCACTTCACCCGCCTCTCGACGTGGAACTACGCCATCGACCTGGGGATGTATCCGCTCGGCTCATGCACCATGAAGTACAACCCGCGTGTGAACGAGCTGGTCGCCCGCATCGAGGGTCTGGCCGAGGCGCATCCTTACCGCCCCGACGCGCTGGCGCAGGGGATTATCGAAGTCATCGACCTGTTGCAGCGCTGCCTGCTCGAAATCACCGGCATGGATGCGATCACCTTGC
>JBEKPI010000210.1:0-5591 GCA_049520855.1 Occallatibacter sp. | reverse complement strand
AGTGGACCGCATTGCGCCGGTCAGTCAGGGCGAGACGATGCACCGGCTCGCGCCGCAATCGGAACTGGAGGTCTTTGCCGGCTGCGGCCACCTTGCCCAAATCCAGTGCGCCGACCGGATCGGGCCGAGGGTGGTGGAGTTCATAAAGCGGTAAAGAGACGCTTCCGCCCCTGATTCTCTGTTGGCACGCGCGTCTTCGCCCGACGGAGCAGCCTATTGCTTGACCAGTTCCACGCGCCGATTGAGGGTGCGTCCGTCTTCGGAGTCGTTGGAGGCGACGGGCGCATAGGGACCGTCGCCGTAGGGCGCCAGCCGGAGTGCGGAGATGCCATACTGCGTGGTGAGCGCCTGCACGACGGAGGCCGCGCGGCGCTTGGAGAGGTCGATGTTGGCGGCCGGGACGCCGACGTTGTCGGTATGGCCGACGACGTAGACTTTGAGCGCGAGATTCTGCTTGAGCAGCTTGGCGACTTCCTGGAGAGCTGGGGCGGACTCGGGCTTGACGTCAGCCTTGCCGGTGTCGAAGAGGATGCCGGGGACCACAACGTGGCCCGTTCCGGTGAGGCCGCTGCCGAGCTCGGCTGCATTGGCCACCACGTCCTGCGTCAGCGGCGTTTCGACAACGATGTGGAATTGGTAGTTGGTGCCGTGGTTTACGTCCGCTTCAATCCAGGTTCTGCCCATCTGCACGGTGAATTGACCCTGCCCATTGTTCTTGAGAAAGGTGTATCCGGCCGTTTTGAAGGCGGTGACAAGATTGCGGTTGACCTGCGCCCAGCTTGCGGTTTCGGGCTCGTTGTAATAGATGTAGTGATACTCGCCTTCGACGGCTTTGTCTTCCTGCTTGGCGCCGAGACCCGAAAAGGTGTAGGAAAAGTCCGGCTTGTCGTCGCACTCGGTGATATACGAGCCGGGAAAGCGGGCGATCAGCGGCGAGTCCTTGCAGCCGTTGGCGTCCTGCGTCTGCGCGGCGCAGATGGCTGGCGCGCAGGCGAGCGCAAGGCAAAGAAGCATCAAGCGGATGGATTTCATTCTCTTTCCTCGTTTGGGGCGATTGGGAACGAAATTGATTGGACCTGTCTCATCTTTGTTGTTCGGGTATCAGGTTCTTGGTTCGAAACGACGGCTGTCAAGGGCAAAATGAGAGTTCTATGGAACGAGACGGGCGAATCTCGGGAACCTCCGAGTAAGCTGTTTCTGGCGCAACCGACATTTCCTCAGGGGCTAAAGCCCGGCTTATTCTGCGGTACTTGCGGCACGACTGAAGTCGTGCCCTGACGCTTCTCGCTTCTCGAAATCAGTCTTTCCGCAGCCTGTAAAGCCCGGCCTTACACGCCGATGACGTCGCAGAGTTCCTTGACGGCGGCGGCGCTTTTTTGGAGGGCGGCGGCTTCATCCGGGTTGAGCCTAATCTCGACGATCTGCTCCAGGCCGGCCGCGCCCAGCTTGCAAAGCACGCCCATGTAGTAGCCGTTGATGCCGTACTCGCCCTGGAGGAAAGCCGCGCAGGGGAGAATCTTCTTCTTGTCTTTGAGGATGGCCTCGGCCATCTCGACGGCCGCTGCCGAGGGCGCGTAGTAGGCGCTGCCGGTTTTGAGGTGCTTGACGATCTCCGCGCCGCCGTCGCGTGTGCGCTGGACGATGGCGTCGATGCGCTCCTGCGAGAGCAGCTCGGTGATGGGAATGGAGGCGACGGTGGTGTAGCGGACGAGCGGGACCATCAGGTCGCCGTGGCCGCCGAGCACGAGGCAGCTCATGTTTTCAACGCTGACCTGCAGCTCTTCGGCGATGAAGCTCTTGAAGCGGCCTGAATCGAGGATGCCGGCCATGCCGATGACCCGTTCGCGGTTGAAGCCGGAGAGCTTGTAGGCGGCTTGCACCATGGCGTCGAGCGGGTTGGAGACGACGATGAGAATCGACTCGGGCGAGTAGGCTACGACGTTCTTGACCACATCGGTCATGATCTTGAAGTTGGTGTGCAGCAGGTCGTCGCGGCTCATGCCGGGCTTGCGGGGCAGGCCGGCGGTGATGATCACGATGTCGCTGTTGGCGGTGTCGGCATAGTCGTTGGAGCCGGTGACGCGGACGTCGGATCTTTCGATGGGAAGAGCCTGACGAAGGTCGAGGGCCTTGCCTTGCGGCACGCCTTCGACCACATCGATCATGACGACGTCGGCCAATTCCTTGGCCATCAGCCAATGCGCGGCTGTTGAGCCAACGTTGCCGGCGCCGATAATGCTTACTTTCTTGCGCATTGCATTTTCTCCTTGAACAGTTGTCAGCGGCCAGTTGTCAGTTTTCAGTTGCCGGTTGTCAGCAGGCAGCAGCCGATGACCGGCTCTTACTGACCACTGACAACTGCCGCTACATGTTTCCGATGATGCGGGTGGCAAACTCGCTGGTGCCGACTTTGGTGGCTCCGGCGGTCTGGCGCTCGAAATCGTAGGTGACGAATTTTTGCAGAATCGTTTTTTCGAGCGACTCCTCGATGAGCTTGGCGGCTTCCTTCCAGCCGATGTATTCGAGCAGCATGACGCCGCTGAGGATGACCGAGCCGGGATTGATCATGTCCTTGTCGGCGTATTTGGGTGCGGTGCCGTGGGTGGCCTCGAAGACCGCGTAGCCGTCGCCGATGTTTGCACCGGGAGCGATGCCCAGGCCGCCGACCTGCGCCGCCGCGGCGTCGGAGATGTAGTCGCCATTCAAATTGGTTGTCGCCAGGATGCTGTAGTCCTCCGGGCGGAGAATGATCTGCTGGAAGATGGAGTCGGCGATGCGGTCGTTGATGAGCACCTTTGATTTCCACGCGCCGTTGCCGTGGGATGGGCCGATGGTGCGGAGCACGCCCTCGATCTCAAGATAAACCGAGTCGCGGTAGCTCGGAGAGGCCAGTTCCAGGCCCGGCTCAATCAGCGCGGCATTCTGCTCGACGGTCAGGCCGGGGTGGGCATCGTTGTTGCCGAGAATCCAGCTCTCGCGCTCGGTGACGGTTTCGGCGCGGAACTCCTGCACCGCGACCTCGTAGCCCCACTCGCGAAATGCGCCCTCGGTGAACTTCTGGATGTTGCCCTTGTGAACCAGGGTGACGGTCTTGCGGCCCTGTTCGAGCGCGGCGCGGATGGCGTAGCGGACCAGGCGCTTGGTGCCGAAGATGGAGATGGGCTTGATGCCAACGCCGGAGTCGGCACGCACGCTCTTCTTGGTCTTGGAGAGCAGATCGTTATTCAAAAAATCGATCAACCGGGCGGCGTCTGCCGAGCCCTGCTTGAACTCGATGCCCGCGTAGACATCTTCGGTGTTTTCGCGGTAGATGACGATGTCGAGCTTTTCGGGATGCTTCACGGGACTGGGAACGCCCTGGTAATACTTCACCGGGCGCACGCAGGCGTAGAGGTCGAGGATCTGGCGCAGGGCCACGTTGAGCGAACGGATGCCACCGCCGACGGGGGTGGTCAGCGGTCCTTTAATGGAGACTCTCAAGTCGCGGGCGGCGGCCACCGAGTCGTCGGGCAGCCATGCGCCGAACTGGCGAAAGGCCTTTTCGCCGGCGAAGATCTCAAACCAGCGGATGGCGCGCTTGCCGCCGTAGGCTTTTTCGACCGCGGCGTCGAAGACGCGCTGCGAGGCCTTCCAGATGTCGCGGCCCGTGCCGTCACCCTCGATGTAGGGAATGATGGGATGGTCGGGCACGGCAATTTGCCCGTTGGCGTACTCGATGGGCTGGCCGTCTTGCGGCAATTCCAGGCCGTTGTAGGTGGCTTGCATTAGCTTTTTGGTGATCCTCCTCACATATTATCAGTTTAGAGGCTACCACCTGCAAATTGGGGGTGGCAATGGCAGGGGGTTTGAAGGGGCTGGCCGATGCAGAAAGGATCCGGAGCGGGAACAGAAGTGGCGCCATTTGGGAGGGGATTGCTGTCCTTACACATCGAACTTGGCTTGAGGGGCGAACTGGCGCAGGGCGGCCAGGAACTGGGGCCGGTCCTTGGGATTGGCGATAATACTGCCTTGGTTGGATTTCAGAGCAGAACGAATGTAGTGGATTTCCAAATAGTTGGAAGGCGCGTAATCAGGGTGCAAATTGACAATCTGAGTCACGTTGCCCCAAGCAATTTCTCTTACACTCCAAAAGCGATGAATTCGTATGCAGCTTGCGTCCAGTTCCCAGTAGACGAAGCACAGGCTGAGGATGCTGAGCAAGCCGAGAGCAGCAAATGAAATGAACATCATGACAGCATAGTCGTCAATGTGTCGGGCGCAGACGGAGGCGTAGACCACAGAAAAAACTGAAAAGCATGGCACCGCTACCCAGAACCAGCCTTGAATGCCGAATTTCCTCTTAAATCGCATTGACAGGAAGCATAGCTTTCAAAGCTAAGAAAGTAAAGGACAATTTGATTCCTATCATTGCTTGGAATCCGTCGTTATGCAGCTTGACATCATGATGCTTTTCTAGGTAGCATCATGATGTGCGGACCACTCTTACCATCGACGACGATATTGCCGTGTTGATCGAGCAGGAGCGGCGGCGCTCGGGTGACTCGTTCAAGAGCACGGTGAACGGCCTGCTGCGCCGGGGCCTGACTGCCGAACGCAATCCTCAGCCCAGAAAGCGGTTTGTAATAAAGCCTCGCAAGATGGGCCTTCCGCCTGGGCTGAGCTATGACAGTATCCCCGACCTTCTTGAGGCAATTGAAGGGCCATACCACAGGTGATTATCCTAGACGCGAACCTGCTCTTGTACGCCTATGACAGTGAGTGCGCGGAGCACGAGAAGGCACACTCCTGGTTGGAGACTGTCTTCTCGGGTCACGAGCCCATCGGTCTCCCGTGGCAGACGATCTCAGTATTCGTACGCGTCCACACGAATTCAAGGCTGCCAGGCGACCGCTTCACCACGGAGGAAGCGGTACGTGTGATCGATGAGTGGATGGACCTGCCGCAGGTTCGATTGCTGGTTCCAGGAGAGCATCATTGGGGTATGTTCCGGCGGATGCTGCTGGAGGGTAAGGTACGCGGTCCACTTACTACGGACGCCGAACTGGCTGCATTGACGATAGAGTATGGCGGGGTGCTGCACACAACCGACCGCGACTTCGCCCGGTTTCCGGGGCTGCGCTGGGTGAATCCGCTGCTGGAAGCCTGAGAATCTGCCTTGAATTGAGAGACTGAGACGGCCGCTGGGCGGGGCTGGCTGCGGAGGCTGGCGGGGCGGATTCGCGTCAACGTGCGATGAAATTGCGGCAAATGCTGTCTTGGACCGGCCGGATGCGATAAACTCATGCGGGTGCGTTAAAAAAGTTGCCGAATTTCAGAGACACGGAGGAGACATAGAAATTGGGAAAAAGCATGGTCCCGAAGAAGATGTTTTTTACCAAGGGCGTGGGCAAACACAAGGAGCGTTTGACTAGCTTTGAGCTGGCGCTTCGGGATGCGGGGATCGCGTCGCAGAATCTGGTGCGCGTCTCTTCCATCTTTCCGCCGCAATGCAAGGTGGTGACTCGCAAGGAGGGCCTCAAATATCTGAGCCCGGGCGAGGTGGTTTTTGCGGTGATCGCGGAGAATTCGACGCGCGAGGCTCACCGGCTGCT
>JBEKPI010000209.1:0-5693 GCA_049520855.1 Occallatibacter sp. | reverse complement strand
GCTCGGGCTTCTCCAACGGACTACAAAGCGCAGCGCAGAGCCCCTACCAGGGCCCCTATCTGCCGGTACACACGACCTTCGATGTATCGGCCGGACACGCGCTGGGCGAGCGATGGAAGCTCTCCGGCAGCATCCTCAACGTCACCAACCACCGTCTCCTGGAAGATACCTCGCTCACCATCGGCGGCTTCCACTACAACGATCCGCGCATGTTTTCGGCTGAGTTGCGCTACCGGTTCCACTTCTGAGCGAATCTCAAAACATTTTGCAGATTATTTCGCGAAGGGGAATAGGATGTGAATCCATGGCTGGAATTTTTGAAAAACTCAATCTCAAGGATCGGAAAGAGATCCTCGTTCTTCATGCACCGCAGAGCTTTGAGGCGGAGCTGGCGCGCCTGCCGGTGCTCACGATTCATCGCCACATCGAGTCGGTTGCCGGGATCGGCTTCCTGCTGGCGTTCGTCACCAAGAAGAGCGAGGCAGACGCGCTTGCGGGGCCCGTGGCGGCGCGCGCCGTGGGCGATGCGACGGTGTGGTTCGCCTATCCCAAAGGCGCGTCGAAGAAGTACAAGTGCGACTTCAATCGCGACACCGGATGGGATGCGCTGAAAGCCGCGGGATTTGACACCGTGCGCGCCGTGGCGATCGACGAGGACTGGACCGGGCTGCGCTTCCGGCGCGTGGAGTACATCAAGTCGCGCTAGCCCGAGTCTCAGAAAATTGGCTGAAGACGTAGAACCGGCCAATCGCGGCCACACAGAAAGCAATGGAGGAAAACACATGCATACGACGCCCAGAACCTTGCGCCCCGCACAGGACGAAGTGCGTCACACCGCACACGATCAGGATTTGATCGAAGTTCCCAAGCGCGCCATGCTCGACCGGGAAGCCGAGGGGAGAAAACAGCAACCGCCGCTCCCATCGCGCGCCGAAGAATAGGTTGGTCTTGAGTCACTCCGCCACAAACAAACCCGGCAGCACTTCGCCGGCCTTGCCCTCGACAACGTGCGTGA
The DNA here is from genome assembly GCA_049520855.1 of Occallatibacter sp. Taxonomy (GTDB): domain Bacteria; phylum Acidobacteriota; class Terriglobia; order Terriglobales; family Acidobacteriaceae; genus Telmatobacter. The sequence goes on along the minus strand of JBEKPI010000209.1, from coordinate 4,678 downwards.
AGGCCGAGGCGTTCAGTGGCGGCTCCGGGCCGACGTAAACGGTGCGCGCGCCGGTCTGCCTCGCCCAATGGACAAAATTGGCCGCTGGATAGACCGATCCCGACGTGCCCACCACGACCATCAGCGTCGCTTTCTGGATCTCTTGCTGAAGGCGATCCATCTCCAGCGGGATCTCGCCGAAGAAGACGATGTGCGGACGCAGCCGACCGCCGCACGGGCAGCGGCCAACCTCGGCGAGACTGCGGTAGATCGCACGATCCTCGACCGGTGGCCGCCCGCAATCGCGCTCGCAGTGGGCCTTGGCGAGCTCGCCGTGCATGTGCACAAGCCGCCGCGAGCCGGCACGCTCATGCAGGTCGTCGACATTTTGTGTGCAGAGAAAGAAGCGGTCGCCAAGTTGCGCCTCCAACGCTGCCAGCGCTACGTGCGCCGGATTGGACTGGGCCTTTGCGCCCGCATCGCGCCGCGCCGAATAGAACTCCCAGACCAGCCACGGATTGCTCTCCCACGCTTCCGGCGTACACACGTCCTCGACGCGATGCCCGGCCCACAAGCCGTCCGACGCGCGAAAGGTCGGCAGGCCGCTCTCCGCGCTGATGCCCGCGCCAGTGAGGACGAAGACATGGTCGTTGGCGGCTATGGAAATCTTGCTCATGATCTTCGTTCCGATGGATTGACTGTTCGAGGTTCGTAGTTTCCCACCCATGCGACAGGAAAAAATCGCATGGATCGGGCACGGAGCATTTGTGGAACACCGGCAATTGATGACGAAAGCAAATCAGCGAGTTAGCGGATCTCTGTTCCCTGTTCCCTAGTCCCTATTCCCCGTTCTTTACGGTTCCAGCAAAATCTTCCCCGTCGTCCGGCGCGACTCCAGATCGGTCTGCGCTTGCGCGGCCTCGGTCAGAGGATACATGAACTCGGTCCGCAGTTTGAGTTCGCCTTTTGCCGCCCAGCCGAGCACATCGCCGGCGCGACCCTCCAGCTCGGCGCGCGTGGCCACGTAGTGCCACAAGGTCGGGCGAGTCACGAAGAGCGAACCCTTGCCGCTGAGCCGAATCAGATCGAAGGGCGGCACTGGCCCGCTGGATGCGCCGAACAAGGCCAGCAGCCCGCGCGGACGGAGGCAGTTGAGGCTGCCCTCAAAGGTGGTCTGGCCTACCGAGTCGTAGACCACGTCAACGCCTTTGCCGCCGGTGAGCCGCTTAACCTCCGTCTCGAAGTCCTGCTCGGTGTAAAGAATCACCTCGGATGCGCCGGCCTCGCGAGATAACTCCGCCTTGGCCGGAGTGGAAACGGTGGTGATCACGCGCGCTCCCAGCCGCGCGGCCATCTGCGTGAGCAAGAGGCCCACGCCACCCGCTCCGGCGTGAACCAATGCCGTCTCGCCGGCCTTCAACGGCCATGTGGAATAAGCCAGGTAGTGCGCCGTCATGCCTTGCAGCATGGCGGCCGCTGCTTGCTCGGGTGTAAGCCCCTCGGGCGCCTTGACCAGTTGCGCGGCGGGGACCAGCGCGTACTCGGCATAGCTGCCCAGCACGCCCACCGAGGCCACCAGATCGCCGGTGGCAAATCCCGTCACGCCCGGACCAAGTTCCTCGACCGTGCCTGCGGCCTCGCTTCCGGGTATGAGCGGCAGGGCCGCCTTGTAGACGCCCTTGCGAAAGTAAATCTCGATGAAGTTGACCCCCACGGCTTCGACGCGGATCAACACCTGCCCCTGCCCCGGATGAGGAATGGGCAATTCGTCCATTTGGAGGACTTCGGGGCCGCCTGTTGCGTGAATCTGGATTGCTTTCATCTCACGGCAAGGATGCACCCTGAGGGCGTGCGAACGCAAGGGAATAGGGAACAGTCGGTGAGCCCAGACAAACGATGCACACTTCGGAAACTTCTATGCCGATAAAACACCAGCCCCGCCCAAGCAATGCCAAGCGGGGCTTTTTCTATTCCCTATTCCCTACCCCCTACTCCCTGCCCGGCAACATGCTCGGCTCTTCGGGGGCGTGCAGGCGCACCATGCGGTCGATGGTATACGGCGTGGGATGCTGGCTGGTGAAGTAGTGGCGCACCTGCAACTCACCCAGCAGGCCGACGGCCAGCAACTGAATGCCGGCCAGGATCAGCACGCCGGCGATCACAAACAGCGGCCCGTGCGCATCCATCACGTTTTGATGCGGGTTCAGGAGCTTCATGCCCAGCAGCACCGCCGAGACGAAGCTGCCCGCCAGAATGCCCAACGCGCCAAACGCGCCGAAGAAATGCAGCGGCCGGCTCATGTACTTGAGCAGGAAGCGAATGGTCAGCAGGTCGAAGAAGACGCGGAAGGTGCGGCCGATGCCGTAGTGGCTCTTGCCCCGTTCGCGGTGCACGTTCTTGATGGGAATCTCGCAGATCGACGCGCCATACCATGCGGCCAGCGCGGGAATGAAGCGGTGCATCTCGCCGTAGAGCGGAATATTCTGGATGACCTCGCGGCGATAGGCCTTGAAGGTGGTGCCGAAATCGTGAATATCGACGCCGGAGAGCTTGGCCATGAGCCAATTGGCGCAGCGCGAGGGAATGCGGCGCATGACAAAGTTATCAATGCGCTCCTTGCGCCAGCCGCTGACCACGTCGTAGCCCTCCTCGAGCTTTTCGAGGAAGTGCGGAACCTCGGCGGGATCGTGCTGCAGGTCGCCGTCCATGGCCAGGATAAACTCGCCCGAAGCGTGGTCGAAGCCCGCGGCTAGCGCCGAGGTCTGCCCGAAGTTGCGGCGCAGCTTGATGACCAGCACACGGCTATCGACCGCGGCAATCTCTTCCATCAGCTTATAGGTGCGGTCGTTCGAGCCATCGTCCACCAGGACAATTTCAAAGGCGTCGCCCACCTGCTCCATCACCTGCTTCAGGCGCGCGTACAAGACGGTCACGTTCTCCTCTTCGTTGTGAAAGGGAACGACAATGGAAAACTTCGGCATACCAACAGTATAGACGCGATTGAGATAAAAACGAGGTGAAGACCTTCCGGAATTTGCGCGAACGCGTGGGCGCCTACCGGTCCAGTTCGTCGAGCATGTCCTGCATTTCGCCGGCAGCATGGCGGTTGCCGCTGCGCTCGGCGCTCTCGATGCCGGTCCTCAGGCGGGCGATAGCCTCCGGCGCCCGGCCCGCCGCGGTCAGCGTCTGCGCGGCCATGAAATAGCCGGCCGTGTAGCCGGGATCGCTGGCCAGCAGTGTATCGAATTCGGACAGCGCCGCGTCCGTCTCGCCGCGGGCGGCCAGTTCCATCGCCAATCCGTAGCGGGCAAAGCTGTTCTTCGGGTCCAGTTCCAATATCTCTTTGAGGCCGGCGATCTTGTCCATTTTGCTCGATTGCGGCCTTAGGTCGCCGCTGCGGATTTGCGTAATTGGCGGCGATTGCCGAAACTGGGAGTGTGCGCCGTTTCAGACGTGCTGCCAGTCTCATTGTATCCGGCGGCAGGCGAACTTGGGCGAGTGCTTACAAGAGCTGGCCTAGTGTTCATATGATCTTATAATCAACGACTTGCGCCGTTTTCGGTTCCATAATTCCACGCTTCTTGGCTTTTGGCGCGATAAATTGGCGAGTCCGCGGATACCGAACGAATCGCCAGGTGCGCAACTAGTTCAACGATTACAGCTCAGATTCATCCCTATTGAGAGTGTTTATAATTGGCGACAAGGATGGAGAACACCGAGGTGAAGCCTTGAAGAATCCGACGATGAGACGGTATCGGCGCTGTCTTTCTAGAATTGTCGAATTTCTGGGGTTTTATCCGCGAGGCTTCATTGAAAATCTCATTGCGCTTCCTGGATTTGTTCGCGATATGTCTTCCTATCGCCGGATGTGTCCCTCCGGAGCATTCCGTATTCGATTGCTGGATCTGTTCCCCATTCTCAATGATCGCAAGAAAGCTGCAGGCTCGGCGGGCGGGGATTATTTCCATCAGGATTTGTGGGCAGCGCGAAAGATCTTTCAACGCCGCCCGGAGAGGCATATCGACATCGGATCGCGCATGGACGGTTTTATAGCGCATCTGCTTGTTTTTATGTCCGTAACAGTAATAGATATTCGCGCTCTGCAAAGTCCTTTGGCAGGTCTAACTTTCTTTCAGGACGACGCCACGGAGTTGCGGAGTTTTCAGGCAGATGAGATTGATTCGCTATCCTGCCTTCACGCCGCCGAGCATTTTGGACTGGGCCGCTATTCCGATCCTGTTGATCCAAATGCTTGTTTCTTGTTTATGAGCAGTCTTCAAAGGGTGTTGCGCCCAGGAGGACGGCTTTACTTTTCCTTGCCGATTGGTCGTGAAAGGGTGGATTTCAACGCTCATCGGGTATTTTTTCCATCGACTATCATGGCGGCGTTTGCGCGGCTTTCCCTCGTTTCTTTTTCGTATGTTGACGACGCCGGAAGCCTTCATGAAAATACGGACCCGGCCCAGACTCCGGACCTTGAATACGGGTGCGGCCTCTTTGAGTTTACGAAACAGGGCCGCCTTCAAAGTAATTAGGCCGGCCTCGGACCTGGACGCTCTAGTTACGGCATCTCCAGGCGCCTCAGAGCGGAGCTTCCGAATATCCGGCGGCAGTTGAGCTCGATAACCAGGCCAGAAAACGGAGCAGACCCACGATGAGTCCCACCGAGAACGCCGCCGTCACCCAGACCGGCCTTCAC
>JBEKPI010000208.1:0-5710 GCA_049520855.1 Occallatibacter sp. | reverse complement strand
AACCGGCGCATTGGCTTGGGGCGCGGGGGCTGCATCCGGCGGTGAGGGAGGATTACTCTGCAACATTCCCTGGCCGGCAACCGGCGCAAAGGCGGCGACGGCCAAGCCGGCAAGAACGCAAATCCAAAGCGTTCTTGTCCGTGGCGGGCCTTGACTTAGCGTTGAATCCGTTCGCTGAAACATCATGGGATGCCTCCTGCGTGGCGCCTGGGCTGAAGGGGAATCCCGGTCCGATCACCGGGACGAATGGGGACATTCGCGAAGGCGTCTGCGCACAGTCTAATCTAGAAAGAGGAGATTTGGAATGAATTCTTTGCTGTTTTTGATGGCGGCAAGAACGGGCATCTTTGCGGAAGAGCGTTTCCTGGGCCGTGTGCTGGACGGATGGGCTATCGATGCCGAGGAGTTCACCCGCAACAAGCTGCCGCACCTGCTTATAGTTGCGGTCATCGGCTTTGTTCTCAGTCGCTTGCTGCGAATGGTTACCACCCGGATGGTTCACATCGCCGAAGAACACGCTCCGGATCCGGCCCACATCTCTCAGGTCAGGACGCTGGCCGGGGTGATTCGCACCACCGGCCTCGCCGTGATCGGCGCGATTGTCGGCATGCAGGCTCTCGACGCCATAGGAATCAATCTTGCCCCACTGCTGGCCTCGGCGGGGGTGGCTGGAATCGCTCTCGGGCTGGCGGCGCAGAATATCGTGCGCGACATGCTCAACGGCGTCCTCATTTTGATTGAAGACCAGTTCAAGGTGGGAGATACGGTCCGCGTTGCCGGGCTGACCGGAACCGTGGAAACAATGACCCTGCGCAAGACTTCGGTCCGCGATGGGGACGGCACTCTGTACGTGATTCCCAACTCGCAGATCACCACCGTAGCCAACCTGAGCGTTGGCTACTCGGTGGCCACCGTCAACGTGAGCGTGGATTTTTCCGCTAACCCCGACCGAGTGCTGGCACTGCTAAAGGGCATCGCGACGGAGATCCGCGCGAGCGAGCAGTTCCGAGGGGTTTTTATAGCCGACCCGCAGATACTGGGCGTGGATGCGATCAAAGGCTCGGAGTTGATCTTTCCGGTGGTTTTCAAGACGTTGGCGACCAAGCAATACGAGCCGGTGCGGGAGTTTCGCCGTCGCGTCCGCCTGGCGCTCGAGGAGCAGGGACTGCTGCCCGGCGACCCCAACCGGATATTCAATACGTTCATGGATAAGGTTGCCGGTGGACGCGGGAAGCCAACCACAGAGGCCGCGCCGGAGCACGACCCAACCGCGCTCAAGCCGCAGGAAGGAAACCCCTTCAGCACCGAATGAGAGACGCCGGGGTGCTGAAGGTTTTGGCCGGCTCGCCGGGGGTTACTGCGGCGTTGTGGTGGTGGTTGTCGTCTGAGTCTGCGTGTCGGGCGGCGGGTTTGTGGTGGTCGTGGTTTTTTCCTTTTCTGTCGTTTCCTTCTTGTGATGGTGCTTGTACTTGGTTTTGGTCTTGCTCGTCTCGGTGGTTGTGGTTTGCGGCGTATCGGACGGAGTCTGTGTCGTCGTGGTTGTGGATTGGGTTTCCTGCGCGCCTACCGGTAGCGAAAACGCAAGCACGGTGAGCGCCCCGACGATTACAGCTGACATCTTGTTGGGTTTCATTCGATTCTCCTTAGTTTTGCCGTGAAACAGGATGCACAAGCTGCGCACGGAATTCCCCGTGGCGGAGCGCTTCCTTTCGATCCTCCATAGGATTGCGCATCTCAGAGCGCGCTTCTGTGCACAATGGCTCATGTCAAATCCGTCGTGCGAAGAGAACAGCTGAGCCCTGGCATTCAGGAGGGGTTTTCGAGGGCTTGCAAGAGCGCCTCGGCGCCGATGATCGGCGGAAGGCAGGTATGGTTGCGGCAGACCAGCGCCCAGGCTTGCGCTCCGGCCGGCGGCGGAACCAGGAGCAGAGTCTCGGCCAGCGCCTCGGGAAGGCCGCCCGGCACCAGCCGTTCCGGAGCGATACGGATTACGGTCTTGTTGACGGCGAAACGCGCCGAGGCCAGCGCCTCAAGATGTTCGGCATCCGGTCCGGAGCCGACCACGATCACCTGCGCCGGATCGAGCAGCAGCCGCTCCAGGGCCAACCCGTAGGAGCCGGCGTAGAGACCGAAATGCTCCACGATTCCGGCAAAGGAATCGAGCGTGACTTCGGCGATTTCGCGATACTCTTTGCGTCCGCTGAGGACTTCGAGGCGCAACAGGGCCGAGACGGCGGTGGGGTTGCCAGCGGGGGTGGGCGAGTCCTGGAGCGGCTTGCGGCGAGCAGCCATTGCGCCCAGGACCGGAGCGCCGCCCTCGGACTGAGCAATATCATAGAACGCGCCGGCAGCCCGGTCGTAGAATCGGCCGATCATCGTATCGGCCAGTTTGACGGCCACCCGGTAATAGCTCATTCTGCCGGTGGCAAACCAGGCGTCGATGCAGGCATGGATGGTAAAGGCGTAGTCGTCGAGTGTGCCAGGAACCCCTTCCGGTTGCGCTTCGCCGGCAGGTCGGTCGCCATAAGCGATGACGTGGCCTAGAGTCTGCCCCCCGGCCCAGGCTTCGTTGAGCAACCGGTCGAGCGTGAGCAAGGCAAACTCCCGCGCCGATTCGATTTTCAATGTACGCGCCGCCTCCAGGTAGGCTGAGATCGCCATGGCGTTCCAGCCGGTGTAGAGGGTGCGGTCGATGAAAGGGGTGGGCCGCAGGGCGCGGGCCGCAAGCAGCACACGGCGGGCCGAGGCCAGAATCGAGCTGAGTTCCACTAGATCGTGACCGGTTTCTGCCGCCAGTTCCTCCAGAGTCCGGTTCAGATGAAGAACATTCTTGGCCGGGTTGTGGTGCATATCGCCCAGTTCCCGAATATCCCAATAGCGCAGGGCCAACTCGAGTTCCGCCGTGGCGAAGCCGGCCACGCCGAGCGCCTCGCGCGCCTCGGCCAGCGTCCAGGTGAAGTAGTCGCCATCGTCGTCGAGATTGATGTCGGCGTCCTGCGAGGCATAAAAGCCGCCACGCTCGCGATCGCTCATGGTGCTGTCGAGCCATCCGACAATCTCCCGTGCGGTGAGTTGAAAATCCTCGCGAGCCAGGCTCTGGAAGCCGTGCAGGTAGTTGCGCAGCAGCTCGGTATTGTCGTAGAGCATCTTCTCGAAGTGCGGGACGCCCCAATGCTCGTCCACGCTATAGCGGTGAAAACCACCGGCCAGATGGTCGTTGACGCCGCCCCGCGCCATCTTTTCGAGCGTGACGGCGAATGCCCCGCCGGCCTCTTCGCCGCCACGGTTCATGGCCACCTCCAGCAGCAGGTCGAGTGCGGCCGGATGGGGAAACTTGGGCTGCGAGCCGAAGCCGCCGTTGCGAGGGTCGAACCGGCTGAGGGCCGATCCGGCAATCTTATCGACCAGAGCCAGCGTAAGGGCTTGCTGAGGCTGCGAGGCACGTCCCGAAAAAGTCTCATTGTGCTCAATGGCGGCCATTGCGCTGACGGCTGTTTCGAGCGCTTCGTCGCGCCGTTCGCGCCACACCTGGGCCATGGCCGTCAGAACCCGCGCGATGCCGGGCCGCCCATAGCGGTCGTCGCGCGGGATGTACGTGCCGCCAAAGTACGGCAGCCCGTCGGGAGTCAGAAAGGCCGTCAGCGGCCAGCCGCCTTGCCCGCTGATAGCCGAAACCGCAGCCTGATAGCGCGCGTCCACGTCGGGCCGCTCGTCGCGGTCCACCTTCACTGCCACAAAGAGCCGGTTGATGAGCGCGGCGATCTCCGCATCCTCGTAGGACTCCCGGTCCATCACATGGCACCAGTGGCACCAGACGGCGCCAATATCGAGCAGAATAGGCTTGTCTTCAGCCTGGGCGCGAGCAAAGGCCGCCTCGCCCCACGGATGCCATTGAACTGGCTGATGGCGCGCCGAGCGCAGGTATGAGGAGGCCGCCTGCGAGAGCAGATTGGCGTGGCCGGCCTCAGAATGGGAGGGCGTGGGGAAGACGTCGTCCATGGGCTGAGGATACATCGGTTGCGCCCAAAGCCGCCAGAGCGGGACCTGTCATCGCAAACTTCTTGCGGGAACCCGAGCAATGGGGCCGGAAGAGAGGCGGCCTGCTGAGGCCTGAAGCAAGCAGAGGGGACGGGCCTAAGCCCGTCCCCTCTGACAGACCCGCACGACGCTAGAAGTGATAGGCCACGCCGATCACCGGGTCGTAAATGTTGTACCACTTGTTGGTGGTGAATTGGCCATCGCCGAAGGTCGGCACTTTGGTGATGAGGCCGCGGAACTCGGCGCGGATGTCGAAGCTCGGGCTGATCTCGTAGGCGATGCCGCCGCCATACAGGAGACCCATTTGAGTCTGCTGCTTGGTGTCAAGCGTCGTGGTGCCCGAGTTGAGAATGGGCAGGAAGATCAATGCGCCGCCGCCCGCCTCGAGAAAGGGATTCAATTTCTTGAAGTTGAACGATTGGACGTAGGCGCCCGAGGCCTCCTGGGTGCGGACCAGCACTTTGTAGTTGTTGGGGAAGGCCTTGTAATGAATGGTGTTCTCGTAGGTGATGCCGTAGTTGGCCTCGATGGCGCTCGATGGCGTCAGCATGAAACGGTAACTGGCCAATGCGCCAAAGGCGCGGTTCGCGCTCACATAAACGTCGGTTGACGAGCCGACGAACGGCTCAACGACGGCCGTTCCGCTGATGCTGATGTCCTGGCGGCTTTCCTGGGCGCGGCCTGCTGCCACACAAAAGGCAAGCAGGAATGTAATGATGGCGATCTTCTTCATTCGATCCTAGTCCTCACGACTGCTCAACCGTCCGGCTGGCAACGAGCTTGTCGATTCCGGTGCTCCGGTTCGAGCCGGGCCCCACTCTCAGCATTGTAACTGGCCGGACCGGGCCGTGGCGGAAACCACGGCCCCAAAACGATTTGAGACTATAGACGCCGAGTGAGGCGAACAGGCGCTATGGACCGGGCCAAAACGCCGGAAACACAGTTGCTTCAGCAGGCTCAGGTCAGGCTTCCGACTGCGTTTGCAGCAAAGAAAGCGCCGAATTCGCAAAGGAGGAGAGCTGTTGCGGGCTTCTTCAGCCCGCCCGCTCCACCTGGTAGTAGAAGGGTGGTCCCTTCTCCTTGGCCAGCTCCCTGACGGTTCGCAAGAACGCCCTGGCGGCATAGGAGAGCGTCGCCTGGCGCCGGTGGACCAGCCGCAGTACGCGCTTGACCTCCAGTTCATCCACCGGAACCCGCACCAGGTCTCCAGTCTCAAGTTCCCTGGCCACGGTCAGGTTAGGCACCAGCGCCACGCCGTTCCCCATGGCCACAAACCGTTTGATCGCCTCAATGGTGGGCAATTCGATATTCATGTTCAGGGGCGTTCTGAACTTTTGAAAGGCCTCGATCACCTTGCGCCGCAGGGGCGAAGCGACGTTGTGGGCAATGAAGACCTCTTCGCCCAGGTCGGTGATGGAGACGCGCCGGGCGCCCGCCAGCGGATGGCTGGGGCTGACGATGAGCGCCAGGCTATCGGCGTAGACGGCGATGGTGCGGAACTGGACCGGATCGGGATGGAAGGAGATCATGCCCAGCTCAAAGGTGCGCAGGTTCAGCTCCTCGGGAATGCGCGAGGCCAACATGCGATGCACGGCGACGCTGACTTGGGGGAACTCGCGCCGGTACCGGTCGATGGCCTGCAACAGGTACATGCAGGTGGATTCATTGGCGG
>JBEKPI010000207.1:0-10035 GCA_049520855.1 Occallatibacter sp. | reverse complement strand
CGAGGGCGCGAAGTTCCTCGAGCACCTCCTCGCCGTCCTTGACCGGCATGATCAGATCGAGAATGGTCAGATCGGGCATTTCCTGGCGAAATGCCTCCACCGCGGCGCCTCCATCGCACACCAGCCGGACGCGATGCCCATCGGCCTCCAGCCCGCGGCTCAAAAACAATCCCAGCGCCTTGTCGTCTTCGGCAATCAATAACCTCATGGCAGCCTTTCTCTTTGGCAGCGCCTGAACCTTGCGGCGCTTGCCCGCTCCATCTTCTAATCCGGCCGGCTTAGCGGGCGCTAAGGGACGGCACCCCTTTACCTTCCCGCAGGGGGGAATGGAACTCAAGATTGGAAAGAAGAAAGAAGTCGAGGCGATTCCAGGAACGGCACGGGGCAGGGAGAGTTCCCGAAATGGAGAGGGTGTTTTGCTAGAAGGAAGAGTCCTTCGAACTTATCCATAAACTGCGCATTTGAGTAGCGCCGCTCTCCAGAGCGGCTGTGCTGGCGGCGTCCACGCCGCCAGAATCCGTGTGCGGGCCAGGAGGCCCACACGACAGCCGGCCTGGAGGTCGGCGCTACCTATATACGGATAAGCTCTTCGTAAAGCGGGGCTGGGCGTGAAAGATGACGGCATAACCGCCAACAATGAGGTACTTAACGCCACGGGCATTGAAGGCGGACAAAAGGTCTTTGTAGTCTTGGTACATCCGGCTCGACCTCCCAACCTTTCAGCGCATAGGCGGCGAGAACCATCTCCTCGGCCGCGTCCATCCGTTCATGCACGGGCCTGCTCTGCCAGTAACGATACTCGTCGGCCTTCATCTCGTCGAAGCTCGTGTACTTGCGAAGGATCGCTCCCATACTCTTATTGTTTCACCGCAAAGCGCAGGATTCAACGCTTATTTTGCGACTGAATCTTGAGACTCGCTGGTACCATGACCGTGTGATTACGCAATCATCGGAGTGTAGCGCCGGTCTCCAGACCGGCTGTCGTGCGGGCGTCCTCGCCCGCGCTTGTCCATGATTCATTACCAAATCATGTGGTCACGACACTAGTTCTTTTTTTCAGGGCGCGGCGTGGCCTCTCATGGCCCGCGATGCCGCCTTATCCCGGTACATCTCGGCGTCGGCCCGGTCAACAAGCCCCTTCATGCTCTCGCCCGGCTGGCGTTCGGCAAGGCCGATCGAAGCATGAACGCGCAGCTTGCGCGGCGCGGCGTTTCCTTGAACCGTGTAATTCCCGCACACCCATTCCCGCAGCCGGTCAATCTGCGCCTTGGCCTCCGTGAGGCGGCAATGCAGCACAAGTATGAACTCATCGCCGCCCCAACGGCCGATGGTGTCCGTTGAACGGCACACCGAGCGCATCTTGGCGGAAAACTGCTTCAGCACCTCATCGCCGACGAGATGGCCATGCTCGTCATTGACCCGCTTGAATTCGTCGATGTCCACGATGGCAACGCAAAACGGCGCGCCGCCATGAAAGGATCGCTCGATCTGCGCCTCCACCCAGGAGCGGCTGCCCACACCGGTCAGCCAGTCGCGCGAGGCAATCTCTTCGGCCTCTTCCAGCCGGGCCTGATAACTTGAAACTTCGGCCCGGAGCTTATCGATTGCGGCCTTGCCTTCGGCGGTCATCCTGTCGATCGAACTCTTCAGGTCGGTGGCGCTCTTCTTGATCGATTCCCGAATCAGAGTCAGATCCTCCAGGTTGGCGATGCCTCTGAGCCGCGCCGTGACCTCGGTGATCTGCTGAGCGCAACGCTGGTCCCGTTCTCCCACCGACTCGGCTGCGCGGGCCATCGCCAGCAGGATCTCCTTGACCTCCGCGGTCTGTTGCCGGTAGTGCATCGCCGCGCAGAGGGCCCAGCCCTGCAATTGATCGCGCACGCCTGATTCGGTCTCTTCGACCGTCTCGCGCGAAAGTTCCGCGCAGAGCTTCTCCCCGAGCTTGTCGAGCCCTTGCTTCAGTCCGCCTCCCAGAGCGGGACAGGCATCCACGCCGCAGTTTCCCATCTCCGCCAGCGCGGAGCGATACGCGGCTACAGTGACCGGCAGCAGAGCCTCCGCTTCCGGCCCAGAGTCTCCGTCGGAACCCGTTTGCCCCTGCTCGATATATTGCTTGATCGAGATCATCTGCCTTCCCGCGCGCGCCGCCAGCCGAAGAGCCGGAGCGCGGATACACCTCTCCTGATTATCGAGTTCCCTCAGTTTTTCTTTAATAGAGCCTGCTCATCGTCTCGTCTGTCCGAGCGAGATTTCGATCAGGATCAGCGCTCCATTCCCTGCCATGCTCCCGACCTTGTGGCAGAGGCCGGATGCCCCGAACCGAAGGCCCGACTCATAGAGTGTGTCGAAGGAAAAGAAAACCGAAAAAAGTTGTTGCAGTTCGCCTTTTATTCGCTATAATGCGCGCATGGCTGTTACACGAAGGCAAAAAGAGATTCTCGATTTTCTCGAGTCGTTTGTGGCGCGCAACGGATACTCCCCCTCCTTTGAGGAGATTGCGCGCGGCATGGGGCTGAAGAGCCTGGCAACCGTGCATAAGCACATTACCAACCTCGAAAAGAAGGGGCACCTGGACCGCGTCCATAACCGCAGCCGCTCCATCGACGTGCTCCCTCCGGGCACCCGGTCCCGCACCAGCGACCGGCTTCCCTTGGCCGGCCGCATCGCCGCCGGGATGCCGGTTGAGGCGATGGAGACCGAGGAAAGCATCTCCCTGCACGACGTGGTGGGCAACCGCGATGTCTTTGCCCTCGAGGTGCGCGGCGACTCGATGCGCGACGAGCACATCATCAGCGGCGATTACGTGCTGGTGGAGCGCACTCACACGGCGCGCCAGGGCGAGATCGTCGTGGCTCTCTTGCATGGCGCCGAGACCACGCTCAAGCGCTTTTACGCCGAGGGCAACCGTGTGCGGCTGCAACCCTCCAACATGGAGATGGATCCCATTTACGTCAACGCCGCGCAGGTGGCCATCCAGGGGCGTGTCCTGGGCGTGCTGCGCAAGTACCGATGAGACGAGGGGCTAGGGGACTAAGGGACTGGGGACGAGGCGGCGAGGCGCAACCTGTAGATTTAATTTATGCTTTCAGCGCCAGTCGCAATTTTTGTTCTCTTAGTCCCTAGTCCCTTAGTCCCTGCTCTTCTTACGCCAACAAGCGATTAACCTTCTCTTCGATCACATCCTGCGGCACGTAGCCCACAATCTGATCGGTCACTTTGCCGCCCTTGAAAAATAAAAGTGCGGGAATGCCTCGAATGCCGAACCGGGACGGCGTGCCGCCATTCTCGTCCACATTCACCTTGGCCACTTTAAGCCTGCCGGCATAGGTTGCAGCCACGCCATCGATGATCGGTCCGATGGCCTTGCAGGGACCGCACCACACGGCCCAGAAATCTACCAGAACCGGCTGCTCGCTCTTGAGCACCTCCTGGTCGAACGTTGCATCGCTTACTTCCAGAACTCCCAAGCCTGCCATGATCCTCCTAGCGGCAACCGCGCATTTCAAGTGTATCGTTAACGCGGCCTTCATAGGATGCGCCAGCAGGCTTGAAAGTCGCACAAGGCTCAATGGACGCGGGGGGAAACGGAGACACGGAAGTCGAGCAATAGCCTATTCCTTCATTAAAACCCTGTAAAAATATCAGGGATTCCTGGAGTGAAGAGCAATAAAAGCGCCCGGATCCTGTACAGGATCACGGGCGCTAGAGCAGCCCTCCCCCAGAACTGCCCACGAAGAGAATGTAGGAGTTTCCTGAGCAAATAGCAAGAAATCTTGAGTAATAGAAAAAAGTAACCGTATACATGGGGGCAAAACTGCAAAAAAGTAACACCTGGACGAAAATCTGTGTGGAAATCCGATCCCCGTCAGTACCGGCTCTTACGCCATTTCTTCGCAATCTTCGGCCTGGGCACATAAAGCTGTGCGGAAACTCCATCTCAGAGCCCGCGCAAGGCCAAAAACGACTCATTTGCACCGGCAGTCTCAAAACAGCACAGTTTTAGCTCTGGCTTCATCGACCCATCCAGAGCCGCCAGGATTGCCTCAGCCGCCTCCGGCGCGTACTGCTCGTTGCCGACGATGAGCAGCATCGAAGGCCCTGCGCCGCTCAGCGACGCACCCAGAATGTGGTGCCCACCGGCCAACGGAAGCAGCTTCGGCAGCAACGGGCAGAAGGGCGCGCGATAGGGCTGGTGAACGCGATCCTGCATGGCCAATCGCAACAGATCACCTCGCCCCTGAGCAAAGGCAAGTCCCAGCAGCCCGGCGGACTGAATATTGGCTACCACGTCAGCGCGGGAATAATTGTCGGGCAGCATGGGCTGGAAGAACGACGATGGCCCGCCATTCCGCCGGCGGCACAACGCGAGCAACATGCACGCGCCCGCCTTCGCTGAAAGCGGAAACAAAGCCCCCCAGCCAGCAGGCCGAAGCGTTGTCGGGATGGCCCTCCAGCGCCGAGGCTTCTTCGAGAATCCGCTCCGAACTCCAGCCCAGCCGGCCAAAATGCACCGCCAGCACAATGGCCGCCAGCCGTCCCGCCGCCGACGATCCGCAGCCCATCCCCAGCGGAATCTCGTTGGCCATCCCAATCTTCAGAGGCGTCACCGGCCGCCCATTGCTCTGTAGCAGCCCCTTGTAAATCTCCAAAATGAGGTTGTTCTCAAGCCGTGCGATGTGCTCCCGGTCGCGGCCCGTGGCGGCAATCGAGAATTCCCCGGCCGGCTCGGCTTCAATCTTCAGGTAGAAGTCGAAGGCCACGGCCGCCGAGTCGAAGCTCGCGCCGAGATTGGCCGAGGTAGCCGGCAGACGCAGCCGCACCTTTCCGGGGCTTTCATTTCCTGGATTCCCGCTCCAAGCCTCGCTCATCCCACTATGCCCTTCAAAGCGGCCAGCACCGCGGCCGGCGTGGCCTCAACCACCTGCGCGTTCCGCTGCAAGCCGGCCATCTCCGCTTCCCTGCCCGCGCTCTCGTCTTCCGTCAGCAGCGTTCCGCGATGAAAGTCGATAGTGTAGTCAGCGTCCTTCAGCGTATGGCCGGTCAGCACCAAAACCACCGTCTCGCCGCCGGCAACCCTGCCCTCGGCGCGCAGCTTCTTCAGCCCCGCCAGCGTCACGGCGGAGGCCGGCTCGCAGCCCAGCCCCTCTGCCCCGATCTCGGCCTTGGCGATCGCAATCTCCGCTTCGGTCACATCGAGGCACCAGCCGCCCGTCTCCTGAATGACCCGCGCAGCCTTGCGCCACGAAGCCGGATTGCCGATGCGAATGGCCGTAGCGCGCGTATGCGCCTCCACCGGCTCCATCGACGTGGCCTGATTTTCTTCAAAGCTCCGCACCAGCGGATTCGCCCCCGCCGCCTGAATCACGCTGATCTTCGGCATCCGCGCCACCAATCCAAGTTCGAGCATCTCCCTGAAGCCCTTGCCCAGCGCCGACGAGTTGCCCAGATTCCCGCCCGGCACGATCAGGTGGTCCGGCACATTCCAATCGAAAGCCTCGGCAATCTCAAACGCCGGCGTCTTCTGCCCCTCCAGCCGGTACGGGTTCACCGAGTTGAGCAGATAGATCGGCGCTTCGTTCACAATCCGCGTCAACAGCGTCAGGCAGCCGTCGAAGTCGGCCTTGAGCTGGCAGGTCACCGCGCCGTAGTCCATCGCCTGCGACAGCTTGCCCCAGGCGATCTTGCCGTCGGGAATCAGCACCAGGCTCTTCAGCCCCGCCCGCGCGGCATAAGCGGCCATCGCCGCCGAAGTGTTCCCCGTCGAAGCGCAAGCCACCCACTCGAAGCCCCGCTCCTTGGCCACGCTCATCGCCGCCGTCATGCCCGTGTCTTTGAACGATCCGGTCGGATTCATGCCCTGGTGCTTGGCGTAAAGCTGGTCGATCCCCAGCCGCTTGGCCGCGCGCGCCAGGCGATAGAGCGGCGTATTGCCCTCGCGCAGCGTCACGGCGTCGCCAAAGCTGTCCAGAATCGGCAGCAGTTCGCGGAAGCGCCAGACGCCGGAGTGGTCCAGCTCCTCCGACGAGCAGCGCCGCTCGCGCCACAGCCACTTGAGCGCGCCGGGATTGGGCCGGTCAGGCCCCTTGCGCTGATTCCAGCCGGGGTACTCCACTTCAAACAGCTCACCGCAGACCGCGCAACGGAAGTCCGGCCGAGCCTCCGCGCCCCTGATCCGCGCCCCGCATCCAAAACAGCGCAACTGATGTAGATTGTCGTTCATGCCTGCTGATAGGTTACCAGCCACCGCCGCCTTTTGCCGCGCCATCTCTCAGCCGCCGCAAGGCAGTCGCATGAAGCTTCTTGGAGCCTATCCGCAAAAGGGTAGCGCCGGTCTCCAGACCGGCTGTACTGGCGGCTTCCAAGCCGCCACGGGCTTAACAGGCTCTGGCATGAACAA
Organism: Occallatibacter sp.; assembly: GCA_049520855.1. Taxonomy (GTDB): domain Bacteria; phylum Acidobacteriota; class Terriglobia; order Terriglobales; family Acidobacteriaceae; genus Telmatobacter. Next base: position 3,638 of record JBEKPI010000207.1, on the reverse strand, counting down.
GGGGCATTAGCTTGCATTACGTCCGGAATGAACGAACCGCCTCAAAATACACCCCGGAGGGGTGCGCGACAATAGCCCAGAGCCGGGGTCCCCACGGACAGGTCTTCGTCCGTGGGGTGGCAGGGCAAGCGAAGCGCAGTCCTGGGAAAGATGCCGAAATCGATCAAGCGCCCCGTAGGGGCGCTGCAAAATACAGCCTTCTTTCATCCCCGCTCATGAGGAGCGAAGTTCGACGCGTAATCGGAGCTCCGGCGATAGGTCTTCGTCGCTGGGGTGACTGGACAACCGCCTCGGCGGGAATGGCAACGTTTATTTTACCCAGGTCTTCAACTCGCGGGGTTCAGCGGACAGTGCTCAGGAACGTCCCGATCCCCTGCCCGCCTACGAGGACCATGCGCGCCGCCGGCGAGACGGAACAGCCGGCAGCAGCGGAGCGGTGATTCGCTCATACAATGCGAAGAGAAATTCGACCCGTGCACGGTCGTTCGCAAAAGATTCCGCGCGATAACAACGCTCAACCGACCGGTCAAGTTGTTGATGGGCACGCACCAGCGATTGGGGCATAAGAATAGGATCATAGAGGACAGCCAGGCTGCTCTCAGGAAACTCAGCGCGGGCATCCAATACGGCCTGGGCCGCCTCTTCAACCCGCGTTTGTTGGGCCTTGGTGGGTCTCTCCGGCCAGGGGAAATTGTTATAGACCAGTGTTGTTGAGTATCTGAAATCTGACTTGAGGCGCCCGGCCACGATCTTTAGCCAAGCCATGTGCATTGCAGAGGTTAAAACACCGAAGTGGTACAGTTTTGCATCTGGCATGCAGATGCAACTGTCACTCACAATAAATCGAGGCGTGAAATAACTTATCGGAATATATTTGCGCGATTCGGAACTGTGACGTGGCACCAAGACAAATTTGGTTGAAGGTTGTCGATTCTCTCCGAAAAGCGCAGGTTGGCTTGTTAATTTAACGGTTGCGTCCCTTTTGCTGGCAGCGCGATAGGCTTGAACTTTATTAACGCGGCGATAAATTTCCGGGATCGCCCGAATCGTTTGCGGCGGGACTTTCTCCAGCCAGAGACACCAGCGATTTCTTCCATTCAGATATTCTTCAGCGCTCAAAAGCGGACGAATCAAGGGACGCGCTTCCGGGGACTCGCTGAGCAGGTGATTCTTTTCTTCATCGTCCAGAAGAAGGTGACCTCCGTCATTCGGCATACTTCCGAACCGCATTTCAGCAACGCCGCTCACGGGATTGCTTCTCGTCTGCAATGCGCGGTCATTTCCTTCAACCAGATAAGGGCTGATATTTGAAGGATTACTGATCAATACATTTCCGCCATCGCTATCGTAATCGACCAGTGTTTTGTCGCTTATATCGAAATTGCCGAAACCGATAATCACTACATGAACGTGTGCTTTGCCACGCGCTTCGCTCTCCCAGGCGAAGGTGCGATGAGCAAAATGGATCTTTATTCCAAGGTCGTTGAAAAGGGATGGCCATAACACTCCCGGCTGTTCTCCCTGGGTGATTGAGTTCGTTGAAACAAAACCTACAGTAACATTTGTTCCGCGAATATATTGCGCCGCCCACAGATACCAACAACAAACATAATCAAGAACCCCCGCGCCCTTGATTCCGCCAAAAACTATCTGCATATCGGATTGTTGGTCAGCATTCCGGGCCTTCTTGCCCACAAACGGAGGGTTGCCCAGCACGTACGAGCACTCCTTGACGGGCAGGAGTTCATTCCAGTCCATTCTCAGAGCATTGCCATGATGAATGTGCGGGCTGTTGCGCAAGGGAAGCCGGAGAAAAGGCTGGCTGAATATTTCATGGATGCGCATGTTCATCTGGTGATCCATCAGCCAGAGCGCAACCTCGGCGATGCGCGTCGGCCATTCCTCAATCTCAATGCCGTAGAATTGGTCGACATCGATGGTGGAAAGACGGGCTACCTCATCCAAAGTGAGTGCCTGCTGCGCGCCCATTTGATCGCAAAGAATGTCGAGTTCCAATAGCCTGAGTTCGCGGTAGGCAATCACCAGAAAGTTGCCGCAACCGCAGGCCGGATCGAGAAAACGAAGGCGCGAGAGGCGTCCGCGAAGCTCGTCCAGCCGCGCATCGCGGCGGGTTGACCGGTCAGCCTTTGCCGCCGCGAATTCCGCTCGAAGACGATCGAGAAAGAGCGGCTTGATGACTTTGAGTATATCTCGCTCGCTGGTGTAATGCGCCCCAATGTGCCGTCGCTCCTCCCTCGTCATGACCTCCTGAAAAAGCGCGCCAAAGATGGCGGGCGAGATGCGCGACCAGTCGAAGTTGCAGCAACTGAGCAAGGCATTCCGCATTGCCGAATTGAAAGATGCAAAGCGCAAATGCTCTGAATAAAGTTCTCCGTTGACGTAAGGAAATGTAGTTAGATATTCGTCGAGGTTGCGCTGGCGCTCCGTTTCGGGCGTATTGAGAGTCTCAAAGAGTTCGGCCAGTCGAGCGCCAAGGTCAGAGCCATCCCGCTGAGTGCGGTTCTCTATGAAAAGCTGAAATGCGCTTGGTTCGAAGATTCCCGTGTCTTCCGCAAAAAGGCAGAACAAGATGCGAACCAGGAATCTTTCAAGATCATGGCCTTTATATCCGCCAGCTTTGAGAGCATCATGAAGATTCTTCATGAGTTCGACGGCGTCGAGGTTGGCGGGGTCTTGTTCGGTAAAGCGGTGCAGCTTATATCCAGGGATGAAGGCAAAGGCCCCTATGTTGCGGTGCAATTCACCGAGCGGAAATTCCAGGCGGTGAAAATACAGGCCATGAAAAAGCGGAAGATTCTCCATGTCTTCCGGCTCAAGGTCATAGAGCGCAAATCGACGGAAATCCGAAACGAGAACGTAACGCGGAATGTCCTTTTGCCGACCCGCATCCAGCAGATCGCGGATATATGCAAAGGCCTGACTCTCGGCAGCATCCAGACTATGGCCAGCGGATTTGTGTTCCACGAGCAGTTTTCCCGGCCAAAGGAGATCAATGAAACCCGTCGATCCGGTAAGACGGTGAACCGGTTCCTCAAAGGCTGCAACAGTGCGGCGGGCGAGGCCAAAAACATCGAAAAATTCATTCCAAAATGTCTGCTTATCCGCGTGTTCGCGCGTAGCCTCGCTCCAACTCCGCGAGAAGGTGAGTGCGCGATGACGAATTTCATTCCAGGAGATATTGGGCATCACTGCTTATCTTAACTGCCAGAATGCGCAGAATGCTCATTTGTACAAACGCGGTTACCAGGTTAGGCAATTCTGGCCGGGGTGCCGGGTGCGCCATGCCTGATTCCTCGGACCTTGGAAACCACAAACCTCGAAGGCTCCCCGCATTGCCGTTTGCAGATAATTAAGCTCCAGGAGCGGAGAATGTTTCTATGCCAAGCCTCTTCCAGGTCGATTTCGGGCGCAAAATCCAGACAAAAGCCCCCCGTAACGATTTAATTAATACCCCCCACCCCCCCCTTTTTTATTTTCAAAAACGTGCAGATTAATTCATCGCCGGAGCAACAGAATCTCCGGGAAAAGCGAAGAATCGCCCCGTCATTCCTGCACAGAACTCAATTTTAGATAAAACGCGCGTTGTTGCAAAAAAGGTGCAGTTGTGTACCGGATTA
>JBEKPI010000206.1:0-5873 GCA_049520855.1 Occallatibacter sp. | reverse complement strand
TTGTAGTCCGTTGGAGAAGCCCGAGCCGTAGTAAACATTGGTGGAAAACCAGGTCTTCAGCGGAAGATTTGCCGTGAATCCGGTGTTGAGCGTCTGCCGCTGATCGTGGTCGACGGGCGTGTAGTTGGGGCCGAGGTCGCAGGCCGGGTCATTGGGAACACTGCAAGTGAAGCCGCCGATGATGTTGCCGCGCTGCTCAGCGATTTGATTGGAATAAGTCAGATGGAATTGGCCAAGCCTAGCCAACTCGGGCGAGCGCAGGGTCAGCTCCCAGGCACGGACGAGAGCTCCATCGACGGCGATGGGAAAGTACATACTCGATTCGCCGAGGTTGGAGTGATCGAGGAAGTTATTCACGCGATTCTTCACATTGGCGACGTCGAGGAGCCAGCCCCTGTAAGGAATCTGAATGCCGAACTGATGCTCTTCATCGCGCTCGGAGGGGATTGGGGTGAAGTCGTTTTCACCGGCAGGCTGCTGGCTGGCGTAGTTGAGAACGGAACTGGAGACGGTAAGGATGGGAGCGGGCTGAAAGAAGTGGCCATAGAAGCCGCGCAGAACCCAGTGAAGGCGGGGAATTTCTACGGTTGCGCCGATGCGGGGATAGATGGCGCTCTCGTTGAGCCAGGCGCGATAGATGGAGAAGCGCTCGCCGCCGAGCAAAGTGATGTATCGGCCCAGCCGCAGGTGGTCGGCGAGATAAAACTCGACCAGCCCGGCGTTGGCGGTCTTGGAGTCGGGGCCGTAGATGGTGCTGGGCGTGGTGGTGTTGTCGACGACGCCAAAGAGATCGTTTTCCGCCTGATAAAACGAGTAGAGACCCGCGGAGAAGCTATTGGGTCCGACTTCCAGGTGGGCGTCCGTCTGCGCGCCGCCGTAGTTTGACCCCTGATGCCAGGTGGTGGAGACCGGCGTGTCGGATGCGAGCGAATCGTAATTGGCTTGATTGAAGTGATAGAACGGCGCGATGGAGAAAATCGCTTTGGGCGAAAGCGTATGCACCCAGTTCGCGATTACGAAACTGTCGCGCTCGGTTTGCGCGTCGCGGAAGCCGGCGGAGAGATAGCCGTCAGGGGGTTCCTGCTCCCAGTCGTTTGCATTCGGGTCGTAGGGAACGTCGAAGTAATCCTGGCGGTATTGTGCGTTGAGCCGCAGTTGATCTTTTGGCGTCTGATTGCGAATCAGCGAAACAAAGCCGCTCTGGGAGTTAGTCGCATCGTGATAAATCGCAGCGATCGGCGGGGCCAGACCATAGTTAGATCGGGAGCCTGCAAAGCTTGTGTACCAGGCGTTCTTTTCCGAGTGGTCGCCGAGCGAGAGTTGCGCTTCGCCGGTCCCGAGGTTGCCGCCAGTGAGCAGCAACTCGCCTTGGCGGTCGCGCTCGAAGCCATTGCGCGGCAGCACATTGAAAACCCCATACGTCCGGTCTCCCACATCGGCGGCATAACTGCCGCGCTGGGTTTCCACCGCATCGATGTCTTTGGGATCAATCTGCGGCCCGACGTTGGAGGCGATCTTGGTGTTGGGAATCGCAGTGCCGTCGATCAGCCAGCCAGTCTGATGGCCGCCGCGCATGTGCAGCATGTCGTGCGTCATGTAGGCGCCGGGTACGTAGTCGGTAATCATCTCCATGCCGATGGTGCGGCTGGCGCCGGGGGTCTGGTCGATCTCGGCGCGGGTGATCAGCGTTGTGGGGGTCACGGAATCCAAATCGGAGACCGAGCTTGCCAATCCCTCGACAGTGACGGTTTGCGTCTCTGTGGCGACCGCCAACGGAACGTGTACCACCGGGTTGGTGCCCGAGGCCAGCGTGAGCGGCAGGGTGACGGGGCCGAAGCCGGGAGCCGTGACCTCCAGGCGATAGACGCCGATGGGCGCCGGAGGCAGTTCAAATGTGCCGTCGGCGCCGGTGATGGCGCGCAGAGCAAAGGCCGAATCGGCTGCCCGCAGCGCGACCTGCGCCCCGGCGATGGGACGGTGCTGGGGATCGTGGACCACCCCATGCACCGTGGCAAAGACATTGGCCAGCGCGGGGATGGAAACGGCGAAGAGAATTGCTGCGAAAGCAGAATGAAGTCGCATCATCGTACAAACCTCCGGGCAAAGCATGGCTGGGCGCGGACTGCCTTTCAAGCCGCGAACGCGCGGCGCGAAAGATTTCTGGCGGGAAAGATCGATTCGATTTTCAGCCGAGAGTATTTGCGGGAGGCGAGCGGCCAGCGCGCGAACAGATCGGACTCAGCCGGGCAGCGGCGCGGCCGGCAGCGGTCGCGTGAGCCTGTGCGAGCAGAACGGGCAGGCTTGCCGGCGCTGCGGCCAGCGCATCGACCGATGCCGTGTTCGGAACGTCATAGCCGGGGAACAACGGGCAGGTTGAGGGCGCGGTGACGATGGGTTTGCCCGATGCGCCCTGCGCCATCGTTTGCTTCATCGCGCAGTGGTGATTGCCGTGGCGGCGGCAGCAGGACGGCAGGCGCGACTCCTCGCCGCTTGGCAGCGCCGCCGCCAGCGGGCCAAGCCCAAAGAACAGAATCAGGAAGATGGAAAGCCCGCGCCGCATCTGGATCTCATCCTAGTGGTGGAACCGGGACAATGCGGACGGCAAATCCTTCAAGGTTGCATTTGCCACCCGCGGCTCTAACCTGCTATCGACAACATCATAGCAAGGTAACAAGGAAGCCTGCCCGGTCGTTCCCGGCAGGTACACCTGCTCCGGCCCAGGCTTCCTCATTGTCAGCTAACTCAGTCAAGGTCAAAGAGATTGTCTTTGCTTGCTACTGTCCTCCTCCGGCTGGCTTTGTTAAAGCTGCAACCGGCATCGGCATGAGCATGATGTTTGAAGCGGGCGATTTGGCAGGAACCTCGTCCGCGTTCTTGGCAATCGGCGCCGGCTCGCTTTGACTCTTGTTCCACGCGGCCGGTTGAGGTACGACCTGGATGATGTTCATCATGCCAAGGTCTTCGTGGCCGAGGATGTGGCAGTGGAAGACGAAACTCCCAATGTCTGGTCCCCGGAAGTCCACCAGCAGCGTGACGCTGGGGAACGGGTGAGCGGGGTTTCCATCCCATCCGGGCACTTCGATCATATCCAGATATTGGCCGGTGACGGCTGGAGCCAGCGGCGCGCCGTTGATGGCGAAGTTGTTTTGCGACTGTACCAGGAAGTGGACCTGATGGAGGTGGAATTCGTGGTTCTCCTGTGCATGGTTCTGCACCGTCCACTGCTCTACTGTACCCTGCGTAGCGGTGATCGCCGGGGGCGCGTTGGGGTTGAACACCGCCGGCGTCTGCGGGTACACAGTCATGAAGAATTGATTCGTGACGGTATTTTCGGAGAAGTACAACAGGCGTGTTTGCGCTATGGGCGCTGCTGCCAAGCCGGCGAAACGCTGCACAGCCGCCGCGCTGACCGTCGAGGGAGTAACATCCGCTGTGCCATCGTTGCTCGGAGTATTGCCATGCGTGGCTATGTTGAAGATAGGACGGTTGGGATCGCAATCGCCGTTCGCTCCGGTGGCGATTGCGGTCGTCACGAACTGCGCTGTCTTGACGCTGGCTGTGGGTGTAGTCAGGATAAACTCGACACGCGCGGCCGGCGGCAGGCGGAAGTGAGTCACCGGAATCAAGCTCGGCGTTGTTGTGCCGTCCTGAGAGTTCACCGGAACCCCGTCAATACCCACCAATTCCAGGGTCTGCGCCACTCCGTTGTATCGCACTTGCAGGTCCATGATGGTGTCCGCGGAGGAGTTGGTCACGCGCCAGAACTGTTTTTGCCCAGGGTTCACGCTGAGGACTGCGGGCGTGAAGGTGACCGGACCATTCGGCGGGTTGGCCTGATTGGAATCTATCGGTACATTGTTGACCGTGATGTCCTGGAAAGGGACGCCGTTGGTGCAGCCTCCCGGTCCTTCGGCGAGGCCTTGAACCTGTGGCTGGTCGCGAAGCACCAGAACCAGTTGGGGAAGTCTGGCCACCGCGGGCTGCACATTCTGAATCCCATCCACCACGATGGCGCCCGATGCGCCCCCAAGCACAGCGGGTTCCGCAATGCCGTGGATGTGAGGATGGTACCAGTAAAGCCCCGGCGGTTCGTTCGAGGGGAAGGCCACATTATATTGGAAGGTTTGACCGGTGTTGATGATCGTCTTGATCACTTCATCTTGACCGCAGGTGGGCGATGTATTCGTTCCGTGGTAGTGAATATTCACCGACGAGGAGTCCATCGTCGCGGAGCCGCAGTTCGGTGGATTCACCTCCATCGGATTCATTCCCGCCGGCGTATTGTTGGTGATCGTGATGACCAGGTGATCGCCGGGGAGCACGTGCAGGGTTGGATTCTCAAGACCGCTGGGCGTCATGAAGCAATACAAGGTACGGCCTTCGTCGTCAGTTCTCGTTTGATAGGAGAAATTGACGGCGAGGATTCCGTGCGAGCTGAAGAGCGCCACGGGATTCGCAACCGTACCGCCGGCGGTGAATCGAGGGCAAGGGTTGGCAACAGGAGCCACTGCTGGGGGGGTGAAGGTCGTCTGTGCAGCGGCGCAAACCGGCAGCAGAGCGAACAGAGCAAGGGCCATCGGCGCCCTGCCACGAAGAAGCGAGACCAATGTGGGGAACATGGTTTCTCCTTTTTTGTGGTTGGCTTTCCCCGGACACCGCTCTGTGACTCCAAGCGGAATCATCCTTGGTGTCTCATGGTGGGAATGCGGTTTTTGATGGAATGTTGTCGGCCTTATGTAAAAGGGGAACGGCCCGACATATGTAATACGTAAAAATGATAGGAGATCAGCACACAAACTCGAGGAGTTTAACACGAAAATAATTCGCTCATACGGTACTAAAGATAGTTACTTTAGTACCGTATGAGCGATTTATGCCCATGGCCTTCAGCTTTCTTGATTCATCGTTTTGCAGTGCCAGGTTCGGCCCATCCGTGCCGTACCACCGCAACGAACCATGTCTCCCGCGCTCAGGTATCATCGATAGTTGCATAGTCCTATCCAACGCTGAAAGGAAATTCCCGTGCCCGAACTGAATGGATCCGCATTGCCGCAATCGCCTTTTTCGCAGGAATCTCGCAAGCGGCGCCCGCTGCGCATCGCTCTTTTCGGCTTTGGAACGGTGGCGAGTTCGGTGGCGCGGATTCTGGTCCAGTCCCAGCCCGAGGGCCTCGAATTGACCCACGTCTACGTCCGCAGCGTGGCGCGCCGGCGCGCGGACTGGATTCCCTCAAGTGTGGCGTGGAGCGAGGACGCCGATGCTGTGCTGGCCTGCGGCGATGTGGATGTGGTGGTGGAGCTGGCCGGGGGGCTTGAGCCGGCGGGCAGTTGGGTGCGGCGCGCCCTCGATGCCGGCAAGAGCGTGGTGACGGCCAACAAAAAGCTGATCTCCTACCATGGCGTCGAACTGGAGCTGCTGGCCGCGGCCCGAGGCGGACACCTGAAGTACGGCGCCGCGGTGGCCGGCGGGATCCCCGTGATTCCAGCTCTCGAACAGGGCCTGGCTGGCGATCGCATCGAGCGCATCGAGGGCATCCTCAACGGCACCTGCAACTTCATCCTTAGCAAGATGGAAGAGGGCGCGGAGTACGCCCCGGTGCTGGCCGAGGCGCAGGCCTTGGGCTATGCCGAGGCCGACCCCACCGAGGACGTGGGCGGTTTTGACTCGCGCGCCAAGCTGGCCATTCTGATGCGCCTCGCGCTGCGCGTTGCCGTGGACCCGGAAGAGATTGTGCCGCAAGCCATCACCGCGATTACCGCCGTCGATTTCAGTTATGCGCGCGATCTTGGCTGCACCATCCGGCAGATTGCGCGGGCCGACCTCACCGACGGCCAGGTGGCGGCCTCCGTGGGGCCGACGCTGGTGGCCGTGCG
>JBEKPI010000205.1:0-5895 GCA_049520855.1 Occallatibacter sp. | reverse complement strand
CTCTGGGAGGGAACCGTCGCGCTGACGGAGTTGTTGGCCACCGCGACGCTGCCCAGGCTGTTAATCGAAGTCTGGGTCGCGGACGAGATCTGATAGGCCTGCGCGCTGCCCGTGGTGCTGAAGTTGGCCAGGCTGACGGTCACCGGGGTGCTGCCCGTCTGCTTGTTGATGACCATCACCGTGAGCGCGCCATCCGAGGAGCGGACCGCGGCATACGAGGACAGGTTGTCTGGATTGGCCACCGTGGCCGCGACGCTGTTGTCACCAAATGTGGAGAGGCTGCCGTCGTAGTTGCGGTACATCTGCATGGACAGGTAAGTGGGTTTGACAGGCGCTCCAAAGATGCTGGCCATGTCGTATCCGTAGTATCCGAAGATGCCCAACAGGTCAGCCTCTGTCGTGGCGCCGCTCAGCGTGGATTCGTCGTCCCAGTTGTACTCCGTGCAGGCGATTCCCAGCCCTGGGTAATACTGGTTCACCCATTGCTTCATCAGCGGAATCCACTCGATTACACTGCCGTTCAGACCGACCTGGCCATACCAGTTGGGATCGACATAATTCGGATCCCAAAGCTCGCGCGTCGCGACATTGAAGTTCGACGAGGCGTCGGTGTAGCAGTGGACGCTGAGGATGTTAATCAAATCCACGCCGTTGGCCTGCTTGTAGGCGTAGAGCTTCTGGAGCAGGTATGGGTAGTAGTAAGTATTGCTGTGCGTGGCGTAATCTGAGCCGGCGCCGGTTCCATTCCGCTGATCCAGGCCGCTCTCGTACATCGCCCACCAGCTCCACTCTTCCGGTCCGACGATGACGGCGTTGGGATCGACGGCGCGAATGGCGCCCGCGTAGGCGACGATGTCGTTGTACAGCTCATCGTAGGTTTCAGCACTGGGGTGAACGTCGCGATGGGTTCCGCTCCAGATGGAAGGCTCGTTGTCCAGGATGTAGTACTTGACGCCGGTTGCAGTGGTCGAGTCTCCCCATTTGGAGACCAGATGCTGCACCCAGGCCTTTTCGATCGCTACGCTATTCGGCACATAGGCATCGCTGGGATCGTTGTCAACAAATGCGCCGCCGGAAAGGCATCCGCTGCCCGCGTCGGACTGATAGGGATCGGCAGCGTCGAGGCTGCCGCACCCGACCTGCGCGCCGTACTTGGCGACAGAGAAAGACCAGAGAGAGGCAGCGCCGGTGGTGGCATCGGGTCCGACTTTGGCGATGTAGGGAAGCATGGGAATCGTGACCATCGGCTGGGAACCGACGTTGGCGGCGTGGGTGAGTTGAATCTCGTTGTCGATCATGGCTCCAGCGACGACGGGAGGACCGTCCTCCAGATAGCTCTCCCAATACCAGTCCTCATCCAGGTTCATCGCGTCCTGCTGCCAGTTGTAGTCGCTGGTGTTGTTTCCCCCGAGGCGGTTGAGCGGAGCGTTGGTTGCGATCAGGTCGGAGGTAGCGAACCATGCGCCTCCGTAGATATTGGGGTTGATGGCGTGCTGGTTGGCACTGGCGTCCACGGCGACAGATGTCGCGGGGTTCTGGGCAGTGGCCGGAGAGAAGAAAACGACGCTGGCCAATGCAAGAATCGCCAATACCCGCGGCGATCCGGCAAGAGCCATGGAAGCGTCACAGGAAAGCCGCGAGCAACCGGCCTTCAAGATCGCAAAGAAGAAGAATGCCATTCCTCGAATCATGGGGAGCCTCCCGCCGAGGAAGGCCGGAGGCAGTCCAGGGGATCGACGAAATCCCGTAGAACCCTGCCAACCGCCGCCCGGACAGTTCAGTTCTGCTTTCCAGCCGCAAAGAACAACGCGGCCCGGAAGACCATTGATGCAAGACAACCGGCCGAACCGAAATCGGTTGACTCAATGGAAAGAACCAGTTGGCAAGAACGCTTCGGGCGCCGCCGGTATATCCGGCAACTGCCTGCAAGAAGCTAGGAACCGTGACCGAAGATCAGACCAATAGAGGACAGCTCTGCATGAACCGATCCCTCGCAAGGATGGTAATCCTCGAGTCGCCTCTTCAACAAGGGTAGCTAGGAAGATTCTTCAGGCAAAGGTAACCGGAAGTTCTCTATGGAGGCTTTCCGTGCTTTTCGATGGCTTGCGCCTTTTGCAGGCCGGAGGCCTTTGCGCATTGGGATACAGGAGCGGCGGCGGTAATCGAAGAAGACACGGCGCCGATGCGTTCAGCGACGAACAGATCTCGCAACGCAAAACCGGCGAAGATGCGAAGATAGGCGTCCATAGCCCACGCTGCCGCGGCGCCATAGTATTCTGGGAGGTCACGGAAACGGTGGCGGACGGGTGCTTGGGCAAATGACGGAAATTAGAAAAGTCGAGCTGTTCGACACGAGCCTGCGGGACGGGATGCAACAGCCGAATATCGACATCTCCGTGCCGAACGCGGTCGGGCTGTTGCAGCACATGGCGGCGTTTGGCGTTCATTATGCCGAGATCGGCTTTGCCGGGGCGAATCAGTTTGTCGGCGACTTGACCTGCGCTCTGCACACGGCCGACACGGGTGCGATGAAGCTGGCGCTGTTTGGCAGGACGCGCGGGCGCGGCACGAAGGTGCGGGATTGGCCCGACGTGCAATTCATGGCGGCGCACAAAGAGCGGATTCCGGTGGCTGTGATTGTGGTCAAGTCACGGCTACTGGATGTGATGAAGTCGCTGGAGACCACGCCGGAAGAGAACCTGCTGATGGCCTACGAGACCATCGACTGCCTGCAACAGAACGGCCTGGAAGTGATTGTGGACCTGGAGCACGCGATGGATGCCTGCTGCGGGCGGCGCGAAAACGGCAATCTGTGCGACGAGGATTTCAGGCGGCAGAGCCTGGACTACTTTCACCAGTTGACGGCGCAATGCGCGCGGCAGAAGGTGAGCCGCATCGTGGTCTGCGATACGACCGGCGGCGCTAACCCGGAAGAGGTGACCGAGGCGATTGGCGAGCTGAGGCGGGATTATCTGGGGGCGCGATTCGGTTTTCACGGCCACACGGATCGCGGCCTGGGCGTTGCCAATGCGCGGGCCGCGGTGATGGCCGGGGCGGCGCAGATTCAAGGCACGATTTTGGGAACCGGGGAGCGCTGCGGCAACGTGAACCTGACGACGGTGATCGGTTCGCTACAATTGAGGGGGGAAGCCGAATTTGTGACGCCCGAGGCTCTGACCGGGCTAGCCACGCTGGCGAATGCGGCGTACGCGGCTTTTGGGCTGGAGGCGCCGCACGGCACGCCCATTGTCGGGCCGGGCGCTTTTGGCACTTGGGCCGGGATGCACGGCAGCAGCGAGCGGAAGAATCCGGGGGCGTACCTGTGGTGCGATCCGGGCAAGGTGGGCGCGAATCCGTCGATCGGGGTCAACGGGCAGTCGGGGAAGGCCAACATCATGCTGCTGTCAGAGGCGCTGGGCGTTGCTCTGGATTCCGGGCAGGCGGGGACGTTTATCAGCGACAACCAGGCGATGGTGGAGGGCGGCGGCTTCACGGTGAGCGAAGTGTCGTTCAAGCTGGCCTGCATGAAGGTTCTCGGCACGCTGCGGAATCGCTTTGGCGTGAAGAGCTGGCGAGTAATCGACGAATCGGACGTGATTGGGACCAGATACGTGCAGGCCTCGATGCTGTTGTCGATTGGCGACTCGACCGTGGTGGGCGCGCGCGCGGAGGGGGCTGGGCCGGTGGATGCGCTGACCAAGGCAATGCGCCGCGAATTGGAGAAATGGTACCCGGCGATCGCCAAGATGCATCTGGGCAGATTCAGCGTGACGGCCATCGACGTTTCGGCCCAGGACTCGGCGGCCCACGTGCGCGTTACGGTGAGCTTCAACGCCGACGGGCACGATCCGTGGATCACGGCGGGGGTCAGCAGCGATTTGAATCAGGCGGCGCTGATGGCGATTGTGGATGGCTTCGATTACTGGCTGCTGAAAAACCCGGAGTGAAAAAGCCAGGGCGCCGGCCGGAGTTGCCGGCGGCGCCCTGTGTGTTGCAGCGCATCTGATCTTCAGACGCGGTCGCCGAAGGCCGGCAGCTTCATCTCTTCCATCTGGTGCTTGAACTGCTGCATCTGCTGCTTCAGTTGGTCCATCTGTTTCTGGTCGAGCTTGAAGTCCTCGGCCTTGAAGCTCTTGCGGAATTCTTCCATCTGCAGCTTCAGTTGATCCATCTGCTTCTGGTCGAGCTTGAAGTCCTCGGCTTTGAAGTTATTGCGGAACTCCTCCATCTATTGCTTCAACCGATCCATCTGTTTCTGATCGAGCTTGAAGTCAACGCCCTTGAGGGTGTCACGCAGCTTTTCGGCCTGATCGCGAAGCGCCTGCGCCTCAGCCTCGCCGCCGAATGAAAACGCCTGTTCCAACTTTGGATCGCACTGGGCCAGCGCCATTCCGTCGCCCGCCGGGAAGAGATCTTCCAGCTCCAGTTCGCTGTGGCGCTTGGAGTCAACCAGCAAGGTCAGCGTCTGCTGCTTGCGGTCGCGCAGCACGACGACTTGCACCGGCTTGCCCTGGTTGACGCGCAGGGAGCGGTCCCAGTCCGCCAGCGTGGCGATGGCGTCGGGGCCGACCTTGAGAATCACGTCGAAGGCCTTGAAGCCAGCAGTGGCGGCCTCGCTCTTGCGCGCCACCTGCTTGACCATCAGCCCGCTGGGCACGCCCATATACTCGGCCATCTGCGAGGTCAGCGGCTCGACCAGCGCGCCAACGTTGAGACTGCTGCCGAACGACGGCATGTGGAAGCCGCCCGGCATCGGCGTGTCGCCGCCGGCCAGTATTCCCATCTCCGGCGCCTGGGCAAATACGTCGCTGCCCGTTCCGAGCCGGTTCCAGACGTCCTGCTCCATGAGGCGGCGGTCGGCCAGTTGGACAGCCAGGGTTTGCGTGTTGCCGTCGCGGCTGATTTCGAGGCTCACTTTGCGGCCCGCGGGAATCTCGCGCAACATGCGGCGCAACTGCTCGGCGCCTTCGACGGCCTGGCCGTTAAGCTGGAGCACCACGTCGTTGACCTTGAGCCCGATCTGCCCGGCAGGCGCGTCGTGATCGACCAGCGTAACGATGGCCCCGCGAACCTCTTTGAGCTTCAGCGCCTGCGCCTTTTCCTGGTCCACGTCGGCCAGATCGACGCCCAGGTAGCCCTGGGAACTGGAGGAGTGCAGCAAGAGCGGGCTAGGCTCCTCGATCAGTTGCCCAACCTCGCGCATCTGCGCCCGAAGCGCGGCCGGCGCCATCGCGACGCCCGCCAGCATCACCCATGCAAGTGTTTTGTACGGCCCCAAAAAGTGCTTCATCTCATCCTCTCCCGCAACTGCTTTGCTCCGGTCCACATTCTCATCGGACGATGCGGTTCCCGGAAATTGACTTGCCCTTACTGAATCTCCGGAACGCTGTTCAAAACCTGCCTGGAAACGGTCCGGATATACGGATTCTGGTCGGTATTGGCGACTGAATGCAGCACTTGCCGCACGCTGGTATCGCCCTCGACCGGCTCCAGAATGTTAATGGCGTCGGTGCGAATACGCGGGTCGGCGTCGTTCATGAGCGCCTCCAACACCGCATCCCGCACACGCACATCCGCGGCCACATAAGGCTCCAGCCCCTGGAGCGCCTTTTGACGCACGCCCGCGTTCTTGTCGTAGCGCAGCGCCACCATCAGCGCATCGCGAATGCCCGCGCCCTGGCAACTGTGCCCGGCGCGACATTCGGCGGCCAGCAGACCGACCGAGTCGTCGCGGAGTCCGGCCGACGCCGAGTTCTCGCTGGCAAGCATCAGCAACTGGCGAATCGCCGGATCGTCGAGCGAGCCCTGGATGCGCTGCGGCACGAGCTGGTTGTAGCGCACCTCGACCAGGTGACTGTTGGGCTGCTGGACGATGCTGGAAATGCTGGCAATCTC
>JBEKPI010000204.1:0-5899 GCA_049520855.1 Occallatibacter sp. | reverse complement strand
CGGCAGCGTGCGAAAAAACGCGGTTTCCTTGCCCACGCCCGACATAGAAAGTAGTCCCGCTACGAGGGTCGATCAGTCTGTACACATAGCATTGGAGCTTCTCTGAAACGACCGGAGAGAAATGATCCACTTTGCCCATTGAAGTACACCTCTTTCCGCCTCATCGCAAATTCTACACCTCTTTCCGCCTCATCGTAGATTATCAGTCACCGGCTCGGGGTGAATCGTCACGCGATACACCTCCGGGCACTCCAGCTTGAAGCGGTCTTCGAGCGCGGTAATTACTTCATGCACGCGCCCCATGGTCAGTTGGTCGGGCAAGGTGCAATGGCAGGAGAGATGAACGTGCTCACCGGTGCGGCCCACCATGATCTGATGCACGTCCACAATCTCGGCAAAGAGCGCGGCGGCGGCGCGCAGCGCCTGCTCGATGCGGCGATCCTCCTCGACCATCACTTCCGGCTGCTCAATGGTGGCCGGCTCGCTTTCGATGTGGGTCAGCACCCCGTCGATCTCGGGGACTTCGCGCAGAATCTCCGACTCCATGGCGGTGACAAAGGCGTGGGCGGCCAGCAGCGGCAGGGTCTCATCGAGTTCCAGGTGCTGTTCGACGCGCAGCCGTCCCTGGTGCGACTGCACGCTCAGTTCATGCACGCTCACATTGTTGCGCGCTGCCACGGCCCTCACACGGTCAAAGATGCTCTCGGCCCGCCCCTGCCGGGGCACCGTGTGAATGACCACATCGGCCTCCGGCAGCGTGCGATGCACGGCCTCGGTGGCCGCGCGCACCAGTTCGCCCGTGTGCTCGAAGGTAAAGCGGCGCGGCAAGGCCAGGGTCAGATCGGCGAAGTGGGAGGCTCCGGCCCGCCGCACCCGCGCCTGCTCGACGGCCAGTACACCCGGCACGCGCGCCACGTCTTCGACCAGCCGCCGCCGCGTCTCAGCTGGAATCTGATCCAGCAGCACGCTTACCGCCTCGCGGCCCAGCCTCGCCGTCAGCCGCAAAATCAGCAGCGAAACCACCACCGCGGCCAACGGGTCAGCGTAGCGCAGCGCGCCGATGCCAAAGCGCGTACCGGCCCAACTCGCGCCCAGCCCGCACAGCACCGCGAACGACGACCAGATGTCCGAGGAAAAGTGAAAAGCATCGGTGGCCAGCGCCGACGAGCCGGTGCGTTCGGCCACCGCGCGCAGTTGCCGCGACCGCCAATAGTCCACGCCAATCGAGGCCGTCACCACCAGCGCCGGCCACACCGAGTGGCGCAGCTCCATGCTGTTGTGCAGCATCCGCTCAACCGCCTCCCAGACGATCCAGGCGCAGGAGGCGGCCATGAGCAGAACCTCGCCAAAGGAGGAGAAGTTCTCAAACTTGCCGTGGCCGTAGGTATGGTCCTCGTCGGCCGGGCGGTCGCTCACCTGCACGGAAAAGAAGGTGAGTGCCGAGCCAACCATGTCGAGGCCGGAGTGGGCGGCGTCCGATAGCACGCCGAGCGAGCCGGAGAGCAGCCCCGCCGCCAGCTTCACCAGCGTCATCGCCGCGGCGGCCAGCATCGAATGCAGCGCCACGCGCCGCTTCTCGGCGGAAAAGGCGGCGACGGTGGCGGCGGCAAGAGTCATGGCGTTCTCAGGCTACAGCGGAGCGCTGGGCCGTGTACAACCCGGCGATGCCAAAGGTGTAGGGCTGCCAGGCACATTGCTCGTAGCCGGCGGCCCGCATCAGCGCGAGCATCTCGTGCGGCGGGGGAAAGTTGCCGACCGAGGTGGGCAGATAGTTGTAGGGGCCATTTTTACCGCAGATGGCGCGGCCAACGGCTGGGAGCACCCGCCGGAAATAAACCGCGTAGGCCTTGCCCACGAGGCCGCCCGGCTCACTGAACTCCAGAATTCCCAACTGCCCGCCGGGCTTCAGCACGCGATGGAACTCGCGCAGGCCGGCCTCGTAGTTGGCCAGATTGCGGAAGCCGAAGGCGGAGACGACCAGGTCGAGCGAGGCGGTGGGCAGCGGCAGATGCAGCGCGTCGGCTTCGAGGGCGACTGCGCCGGGATCGCGTCCCGCAAACTTGCGCGCTCCGCGGCTGAGCATGTTCCGCGCAAAGTCCGCCGCGAGAATCGGCCGCGCGCCCGGCGGACGATGCTTCAAGAGGGCCATCGTCATGTCGCCGGTGCCGCAGCAGATGTCGAGGATGGCCGCGTCGGGATTGGCCAGAGTCGCACGAAAGCGCCGCGCGGCGCGCCGCCACCAGAGACGGTCCACATTGGCCGAGAGCACGTGGTTTAGCAGGTCGTAGCGCGGCGCAATCGCATCGAACATCTGCCGCACGGCCTGGGCCGCGCTGGCTTCGTCGGTTGCGCCCGCGGGTTTGGCTCCGGTATTTGTCATCGCAGAGTCGATACGATTCTTGTTTGATCGGTAGCCTTGGGCTGTAGACACTTACATAGCTCCCGTTATCTGGGGCGAGTACCGCCCCCCTTCGCGGCTGCCCTCGAAGGTATGCGCGTTATCGCCATGTTGTACAACGTGAAATAGCCGATAGGAACACTCAACAAGACCGACACGACGAGGCCACCTAAAGCGTCCTTCGGATCCATGAAGCCGAGTTTAACGCCGGAGTAGGTCACTGCAACCACCATAGCAAGGCTAAAAAGCGCCATACACATGCCCCATCCACGCGCTACCCGCTTGGGTGGCGCACCCTGATCCTCCCATCTTCTCAGCCACCAAACAAGTGGCATCATGATTGCTCCAGGCATAGCACAAGCTAAATATGGACCTGCAAGCTCGGCCGCAGTCTTCTTGAGGGCAAACCCAAGTACAAGGAACGGCCCGATCTCCAACACAAAATAAGTGCCAAGGCCCCAGAACAACCACACCCAAATACTCTCCCGCGACCTTGAGATTGACAGTTTCATTTTCTGCTCCTACTCCGCGCGGGTAACGGCCTGCAAAATCCCTGAAATCACCTCGCCTATGCCTGCGTCTTCCCAGCCTGCGCAAGCATGTACCTTACAGCGGCTTCCAACTCGGCTGGCGTCACGTCTTCGACTACACCCGCGTCGCCGATGCCGACCGGAAGCACGAAGCGCCTCACCCCGCCGACGTTCTTCTTGTCACCGCCGGTGGCCGCGATCAATTTGGCCGCGCGCAACTTCAATGCCGGCAGAGGGCCATAGAGATGCACCAGCTTCTCCAGCCGGGCAAACTGCGCTTGCGAGATCGTTCCCCGCTCACGGGCAAGATAAAGCGCGGCCACCATGCCCCAGCCTACCGCCTCGCCGTGCAGCAGGGCCTTATAGCGGGTGGCCTGCTCGATGGCGTGGCCGACTGTGTGGCCAAAGTTCAGAATCATGCGCAGGCCGCTCTCGCGCTCGTCCAGGTTGACCACCCCGGCCTTCATCCGAATCGACGCGGCAATCACCTTCTCCAGGGCTTTGGGGTCGCGGCCCAGCACCTCGCCGGCGTGCTGCTCCATGAAGCGAACCAGCGCACGGTCGCGGATGATTCCCGCCTTCACGCTCTCCATCAGCCCGGCGCGCAGCTCGCGATCGGAGAGCGTACCGAGCAGGCCGATGTCGGCAAAGACCGCCAGCGGATGATGAAAGCTGCCGACAAGATTCTTGCCCTCGGGCAGGTTGACGCCCGTCTTGCCGCCGACCGACGAATCCACCTGCGCAAGAAAAGTCGTCGGGACTTGAATATAGGGAATGCCGCGCATGAAGATCGCGGCCACAAAGCCGCCCACGTCGCCCACAATGCCGCCGCCAAAGGCTATCAGCAGCGATCCGCGATCTCCGCCCGCCGCTGCCATCTGCCGCAGCAGCTTCTCCACGCTGGCCAGGGACTTGTGGCGCTCGCCGGGTGGGAGAAAGAGCGCGATGGGCGGCTCGGCAAAGGACTTCAGGAAGCTCTCGCCCCACAGCGCCCAGATCGGCGGCGAAGTCAGCACAAAGACCCGTCGCGGCAGCTTGCCCGCAACTCTCTGGATGCGCGGCGCCAGCGATTCCAGCAGCCCGCTGCCCGCCATTACGTCGTATTTCGCCGAAGGTGTCGCTACTCGTATCGTTTGCATGGTACTTCTAATCCTAAACTGTATCGCCGCTGATTACCGCTCTGAGGTGCAGTCGTCAGACCTCAGCCAAAGGGCGTAGTCGATTTTTCGGTCCGACTCCAGTTGAGCGTTGGTCTTGACGTCTTTTGTGACTTTGAGATGTTTCAAGTCCAAGCGATAAATCCCTACGGTCTTCTGGTTTGGATCCGGTGTCTGGCCCGTCTCGTCATCCTCCGTAAAGAAGTAGCCAATGCGGTCCAGGTACCAATCACCGACGCCCGTCAGTTTTTCCTTCTCGCCGTCTATCACCAACTGGCGACTTGATATATCGAATACAAAGAGAGATGCATAGTCAGAATCATGTGCCCCGATAAGATACTGTTTGTCCGGTGTCAGGAAGAAGCCGCCCCCGGGAATATTCGTAAGGCTTCCATCTTTGCCGACAAGCAGAAGCCTCCCGTCATAGTCACCCTGCTTCAAAACCACGAAGTAGTCCTTCAGCGGCTGATGCTCTGGTACGACGATGCCGAAGTAGCCGCCGACAGGTTCGATGTCATCGAAGTAGGCCTGCCGCAGTACTCTGCCGCCAGCCCTCACCTCCAGCCATGCACGGCAGTACGTTGGCGGAGGCGCAGACAGCTCGTAGACTCTCTTTGCATGAATAATTCGAACTGTGAAGTTGCTAATCGGATAGTCGCGGCGGCTGACGTTGAAAGATCCAGCGGGATAAGACTTGGGATCGAAACGCTTGGTCTCTTGGGACGACGCGATCTGAGCATTACTCAATATGAAAAACATGAGCAGTGTAAATGCTAAACGCTTGTTCATCGCTTTCCTCGAATTCAATTCCCTAAAAGGGTCCGCAGTTAGCTGCATTGCATGGCGATTTGAAACCACAGGTTCCTTACCCCAGCCAAAACAGCGGAATCAGCCCCATCGCGGCCAGCGTCAACAGCATCGCCAGGGCCTGGATGCCGGTTTTGCGGTCGGCGAGGCTGAAGGCGTAGATGCCTTTCACGATGTTGTTGCTGGAGGCGGCGATGGCTACCGCGGCGGCGGCTTCCTTGAACGGCGTCAACGCGCCGGCGGCTTGGGTCAGTCCCATGATGAAGGGGTCCACGTCGCTGACTCCCATGATCGCCGCCAGAGTATTGACGCCCGTTCTTCCCAGATAGGTAACGGCTAACTGTGTGGCTATCAGCATCACCAGAAAAAGCCCGGCAAAGACAAGCGCCGTGACCAGATCGAGAGGATTTTTCGGCTCGGCTTCTCGCTGAACGTCCTGCTTGTTCTTGTCTGCAATGCGCGTCCACAGCCAGCCAACGCCGATGGCCAGGCCGGCCATTGCCAGAAACGGGATGTAGACGAGAGCCATCAGTTGCCGGTTGAAAAGCGCGAGAAGGATGACCAGGCGCACGTACATCACTCCGCAGGCGATGAGGATGCCCCCGGCGAAGAGATGCGGGCGCAGTTCCAGTTTTGCCCGCCGCGCCATGACGACCGTGGTGACGGTGGAGGAGTAAGCCCCGCCCAGCAGCGCCGCCAGAGTGACTCCGCCCTGGCCTTTGGTCATCTTCTGCAAGACATAACTGGCGTAGGAGACAGTGCTGATGGCGACTACCACCAGCCACGTCTTGAAGGGATTGATGTGGAACTGGCTGAATTCCTGGTTGGGAAGAATGGGCAGAATCACTCCGCTGAGGAAGAGAAACTTGGCGAAGGTGAGAATCTCGTTGGGCGGGATGCGGACGGCCAGCTTCTCAAGAGCCGTCTTCAGATCGAGCAGCAGCAGGCTGGCGACGCCCAGCGCCGTGGCCATCCACAGATGGTTGTAGCAGACGAGCGCCCCCACG
>JBEKPI010000203.1:0-5901 GCA_049520855.1 Occallatibacter sp. | reverse complement strand
ATTCACATACGTCTTCGGCTTGATCTGGCCGGTGCCGCTGACCACCGTTGCCAAATCCTGCCGCGCGATCTTGGCGGTGAGAACCTTGGTGTAGCCGGACTGCTGCCTCCAGACGAAGACGGCCACAAGTCCGGTAACGACTACGACGGCGAGAATGATCAGAAGTATTTTTTTCATGCGAGGCGCCTGCTTCCGGTATCTCCGCTTCTAGTGTACGCAATGGACGCCGGTACGGTTCCCACGGGCTGCCGGATGAGCCTCTGCCAATATCGTGCGGCCCCAGCGGCTTCATTCTCCTTGCTGCGGTCGTTTGAGCCGTTTTTCGGCTAACCTCGACCCCGTTTCGGCGTCCAAATGGAGTGGCCGGCTCCCTACGGAATCTTGCTCAGCCCATTGCGGACCCGTAGAATAGAGGATTGCAGGAGTTCCAAGGCAAATGACGCTCAACCGCTCTAGTTTTTTCATCGTCGCACTGGGCTGCGGCCTGGTTTTCACCCCCATCGCCGGGCTCCGCGCCCAGCAGGCGGACAACCCGCCGGCAGAGGCGCAACCGGCCAACAGCCAGACTCCCGATCTTCAGAATCAGCCGGCGGCCCAGGAGCCGGACCCGCTCAAGCGCCAGCGCTCCGACAAGGAACGCGCGCAGGCGATCAAGAACACGCGCAATGAGTTGAGCCACGCCTACAAGAGCTGGCTTGAACAGGATGTGAAGTACATCATCTCCGACGAGGAGAGCAAGGCCTTCCACAACCTCTCGAACGATGAGGAGCGCGACGCCTTCATCGAGAATTTCTGGCTGCGGCGCAACCCCAATCCGGATTCGCCCGAGAACGAATTCCGCGAGGAGCACTACCGGCGCATCCAGTACGCCAACGATCACTTTGCCAACGGCAGGCCCGGCTGGAAGACCGATCGCGGCCATATCTACATCTCCTTCGGCGCGCCCGACTCCATCGATTCCCACGCCGCCGGCGCCAACTACGAGCGGCCCTTTGAAGAAGGCGGCGGCAGCACCGTGACCTATGCCTTCGAGATTTGGCATTATCGATACCTTGAAGGCATCGGTGACAACATTGACCTGGAGTTTGTCGATACTTGCCAATGCGGCGATTACCACTTCACCATCAACCGCGGCGAAAAAGACGCGCTGGCGCACACCCAGGGCGGCTCTACACTCATCGAACAGGACAATAAGGCGAAGAAGTCCGAGCGTGACGCCGGCGGCCTGGAAACCCTGGGCATCGGTCCATTCGCCCGCCAGATGCAGTCCAAAGAGTTTGACCGCATGGACCTTGCCAACAAGGTCTTCTCTCCGCCGCCCATCAAATTCAAAGATCTCGACGCCTTCATGTCCGAGCACAAGCTGCTCTCAGGGCCAATCTTTCCCTTCGATGTCCGCACCGACTTTCTCAAGGTGACCGAGGGCACAGATCTGGTTCCCATCACGCTGCAGATGAAGAACCGCGATGTCACTTTCGTGACCAAGGACGGCGTGGCCAAGGGCGTCGTAAACATCCTCGGCAGGGTCACCACCATCACCGGCAAGATCGTGCAGAGCTTTGAAGATACCGTCGAGGTCGAGCAGCCGGCCGAGTTGCTGGAAAAAAGCCTCGATCGCCAGTCGGTCTACTGGAAGGCGCTGCCCCTGATGCCGGGCAGCTACCGGCTCGATATCGTCGTCGGAGACGTGAACAACCCGGACCATAAGGGTTACTACGCCCGCAGTCTCGAGGTGCCCACCTATCACGACGAAAAGCTGGGCACCTCCTCGCTGATCCTGGCCGACCAAATGAATCCGGTCAGTTCGCACTCCATCGGCACCGGCAGTTTTGTCATCGGCAACACCTTCATCCGGCCGCGCGTCAGCAGCCCCACCCCGGCCACTCCGGCAAGATTCAAGCGCACCGACCAGCTCAGCTTCTGGATGCAGGTCTACAACCTGGGCATCGACGAGGCCACCAAAAGCAACCAGGCCACGGTGACCTACCAGATCACCAACACCGCCAGCAACACGGTGGATCTTGAAAAACAACTCGAATCCAACGATCTGGGCGCCCACAGCGACCAGTTAACTGTGGAGAAAACTCTCCCGCTCGCCGGCCTTTCGCCGGGAAAATACAAGGTGACGATCAAGATTAACGACGGAATCTCGAAACAAGAGATTGCGCAATCGGCGCCTTTTGTCGTGGAATAGGATGTATCTCTTGCGGCAAGCTGACCGGACGATAGATTCGGAGAGCCGTGTGAGTTCGATTCGCTGTACATTGCCAGGGACGCCGAAAGGTCACCACGCACAAGGATGATCCGCAGGCTCCATTTCGCGCTGTTCGCCGCACTGATTGCCGTTGGCTCCGCTCCGCTCCACGGAGCCGCTCCCGGGTCGGTTTCAGGCGTTGTGCGCGATTCGGCCGGCATTGTGCAGATTGGCGCCGAGGTCCAGTTGCTGCGTCCCGACCTCAGCGTCATTGCCAGCGTCTACACAGATTCGAGCGGTCACTTTACCATCCAGTCGGTTTTACCCGGCCGCTATTCGGTCAAGGCGATGGGCGCCTGGTTTCTGCCCTCGGTGCGCGAAAATGTCCGCGTTCGCGCCAACACCGTCGTTAACCTGACGCTGAACAGCCTCTACGAGGCAATGCAGTGGCTGCCGGCTTCGCCGCGCGCCGCCGATGCGCAAAAGGACGACTGGGCCTGGACCCTGCGCTCGGCTGCCAACCGGCCTCTGTTGCACTGGCTCGAGGATGGACCGCTGGTGGTTGTCTCCGACAGTTCCGGCTCGCATCGCCGACTGAAGGCCCGCCTGTTGGCCACTGGCCAGGAAGGCGTCTTTGGCGAGAGCGGCGAGCGCATCGTGGCCGCGGTTGAAGAGACACCCTCCAATAGTCGCGAATTGCTGGCCCGTGTCGATTTTGCGCCCGATACCGATGCCGCCATGGAGTCCATGCTCGGCTTCCGCCAGGATCTCGGCCTTGCCGGCTCCGTCCAGTCGGTAGCTGCCGTCGCCCTTCAACCAGAGATCGGGATCGCCGGAGCCGCCGGACCTTCGAGCGGACTCGATGAGGCCGCCCTGCGAAGTTGGCAGACCATCCATCTTGGCGACGAGTTCGAGGCCGAGGCAGGCGCCGATCAGGTGCTGGCCCGGCTCTCTTCCGCCTCGCCCCACACCGTGGTCGCCCTGCTGCCCTTTGCTTCCCTAGGCTGGCGCGACGGCAACTCCGCGGTTCACTACCGGATGGCCACATTCCGGCCCGGCGACCCCGATTCGGAGGAGACCGAGGCGCGCAATTGGCTGCCCGCGCTCTCTGCCCGCAACGGCGCTCTAGCCATCGAACATGGCAGCCACCAGGAGATCGACTGGGAGCGGCGCACCGACCGCTCCGATGTCGCCGTTCTGGTCTTCGACGACAAGCTCGACAACCCGGTCATCGAGGCCATGGGCCGCTTTGCGGAAGGCGATTCGGCACCCGCCACGGGGCTTCTCGACCCAGTCAGCGGCCTGCTCCACGCGGCCGGACCCCAGTTCTCCACCGCCGGCATGGCGGCCGCCTTTGAACACCGCCTTCCCGGCGGCAATCATCTCCGCCTCAACTACGCCAACGGCGACGCCCTTGTTGTGTCTGACCAATCTGCTGTCTCGGGATCTTCGCCGACGGCTCCCACGCTGACCCAACTGCTTGCCGGCGTCCATCCCCGCCGCGTGCAGACCTACTCGCTCTCGCTTTCCGGGACGCTCGACGGCACCGGAACCCGTTGGCGCGCCAGCTACCGCTGGCAGCCCGAAGAGACCGTCACCCAGGTTGCCCCCTTCGCGCTCGACGCCGCTGCGCCCTACCTCAACCTGCACTTTCACCAGCCCATTCATCTGGGCCGCGACGGCTCCGGCGGTTTTGAGGCGATCCTCGATCTGCGCAATCTGCTGGCCCAGGGCTACCGCACGTATTTCCTCAGCGATGGCTCTCTGGTTGTCTTCGCCCAGGATCACCGCGGCATCCGCGGCGGTCTCGCCTTCAATTTTTAGATTTCCAGGCCCGCCCATTGCCTCTTTCGCGTCGTTTTGAATCGGCCCTCCGGCTGTGCTATATTCTTGATGGGCCAGCAGGGGTTTCCTGTCTGCTTTTCCGCATGCGACGCCTGCCGTCGCACCGCTTTTCTGAGGTACATGGACGCGTAGCTCAACTGGCAGAGCATTCGGCTCTTAACCGACAGGTTGTAGGTTCGATTCCTACCGCGTCCACCAATTAGATAATGACTTACACCTCTTCCCAACTCCTTTCTCAACCTCAGAAATGCCCGGCTGTTGGGACTTTTGTGGGTACCCCACATCAAAATGCTGCGTAATTGTGGGTGTTTCTGAGTAAAGACTCTTCGCATTGTTGGCTGCGGGAGTGATTTCGTCCTTTGCCGCTGCCCTCTTCTTGCCTGCCCGTTTGCTCCCGTTCTGCAACCCATGTGGGGACTTTTGTGGGGACTCCTCGGCCTGCCCTTCCTGGCCGGATTCCACCGTTGCTGGTCGCTTGGTAACGATGGACTCCAGGGCACGGCGCTTCGCCTCCATACGGATGTGGCTGTAGTGCTTGAGCCTCTGCTTGGAGACGTGTCCGGCGATGTCCATGATGGTCTGATCGCCAGCGCCGCTTTCCGCAAGGTCGGTGATGAGCGTGTGCCGGTTGTCGTGCCAGCGGCCCTCAGTAGAGCGGGCCTTTACTTACCCCTAATCCCTGATCTCTGCCCCCTATTAATGAGAGGCAAAAAGTGAAATAAACTTACCATCGCCGCCAACACCACTAACTCCGCGAACCCCGCCAACTCCGCTTTTTTCTCGTTTTTCCTGCGAAACTGTGGGGCCATTGTTAGCTATCAAAATCAAAGATTTACAAGAGGAAACCTCACAGAAACACAGAAACTGTAAAACTGCGAGACCTCAAGGCGCCACTTCAGAACTTGACCGAAGCGGCGCGCGGCGAGGTGCCGCTTAGTTCGGCGGCGCGGGCTTCAGCGTAAGCGGCCGCGCCGAGCAGCGCGGCGCGGCTCTCGAGGATGACGCGCACCGGCATGTTGATGAGCAACTGGCTCATCCGTCCCTTTTCGGTGAAGGCCTTCATGAAGGCGCCGTCCTTGAGCTTTTCAAGGATGCGGGGCGCGATGCCGCCGCCAACGTAGACGCCGCCCACCGAGAGCAGCTTGAGGGCCATGTTGCCGGCCTCGGCGCCATAAGCGGAGACGAACATGTCGAGCGCCTTTTCGCAGATCTCGCTCTTGGCGGCGAGCGCCATCTCCGTGATCACCGTGTTGGGATCGTCCGCGGCGGCGATGCGCTCGGCCAGCTCGGGCGGCTCGTCCATGCCGCGGACTTCGCGGAGAAACTCGTAGATGCCGGTAAGGCCCATGCCGCTGACCACGCGCTCATAGCTGACGCGGCCATGGTATTTTTGCTTGAGAAAGCGCAGCAGGTCGATTTCGTCTTCGTTGCGGGGCGCGTAGTCGGCGTGGCCGCCTTCGGAGGGATAGGGAGTGTGGCTGCGCCCGTCCCAGATCAGCAGGCCCTCGCCGAGGCCGGTTCCGGCGGCAATCAGCGCGCGGTTGCCGATCTGGCTGGTGTCGCCCTCGCTGAGCGTGTAGATCTGGTCGGGGGAGAGTTCAGCCACGCCGTAGCCGTTGGCCTCGATGTCGTTGATGAGGAAGACGTGGGTAATGCCGAGGCTGACGGCCAGCTCGCGGCTATCGAGAGTCCAGGGAAGGTTGGTGAGGCGCAGACGGCCGTTGCGCACCGGGCCAGGCACGCCGAAGCAAGCCGCGGTGACATGGTGCGCGCCCAGAAATGTCTTTACGATCTCTTCCAGGCCCGAGTAGTCCTTGGCCGCATACCGCTGATCGCGGGAGTATTCAAGTTTTCCATCGATA
>JBEKPI010000202.1:0-5904 GCA_049520855.1 Occallatibacter sp. | reverse complement strand
CCGGCGGGAGCAGCTTGTGGGGCAGGATCACGGTGGGCGGCACGGCCACGCCTAGCTTTTCGGCCAGCGCGTAGTTGAAGAACTTGTCGTCGGCCGAAGCCCAGAAGGGATTGTTGATCACCGCCGTTCCGTGGAGGGCGGCGTGCTTCAAGAAGGCGCGGTAAAACGGAATGCCGTGGGAGATGCGGTCGATGATGACGGCGTAGCGCGGCGGCCGGTCAAGCTGTACGGCGCCGGTGAGAACAAACTCGGCGCGGATGCCATCGATGTTGCGGGCGTTGATCTGCTCGACTAGAGAGCCGGGAAAGCTGTTTTCGCCGCCGAAGAGAATGCCGATCCGTTTCATGCGCCACTCCACAGTCAGAGACACGCTCAGCGCGCGCTGCGGGCGCCGGCGCGAAACCGCACGCATACAGTGTACGGCAGGGGTGCGCGGGCTGTGCGCGCCGGCACTGGAAAGAACGCGGGGAGAGGAGTAACTTGGAAGTTTGGTGGTTGTGCTGGAGGGGAATTTGGAATACCGGGTATTGACCGTGAACCGGGAGTTTGGCAGCGGCGGCGGACGCATCGCCCAAACCATCGCCGAGTGGCTCGGCTGGAAGTTGCTGGACCGCGACATTATCGACGCCATCGCCTACGCGGCGCATGTTGACTCGCATGTGGTGCGAACCTACGACGAGCACGTCGAGTCGTGGCTGAGCCGCATCAACCAGCAGGCCATGCGCTCGGCCGCGCTGGCCGCGGGCATCGAACTGGGCGACGGCTCGGTCTTCGATGCCGAGCAGACAGTGAAACTTTCGCGCAAGATCATCGAAGAGGGGTACGCCCAGGGCAATTGCGTGATCGTGGGCCGCGGCTCGCAGTGCATTTTGCAACACAAGCCCGACGTATACCACGCCTTTATCTACGCGCCGTATCTGGACCGCCTCGAGCGCCTGCGCGGCCGGCTGGACAGGGGCGTCCACCCCGAGCAGCGCATTCGCATCGTCGATGAGGAGCGCGCCAAGTACCTGCATCAGTACTTCGGCAAGGAGTGGAACAATCCGCACCTCTACGACGTGATGATCAGTTCGCGCGTCGACGAGGAGTGGACCGCGCGGGCGATTCTCTATGCAATGACGGGGAAAAGCAGGGAATAGGGAACAGGATTCTCGATCGGGCCTTGTGCGCAATCACCGCCGGTATTGCTTCTCCGTGACCTGTTCCATCCAATCCACAACCTTGCCGTCGAGCTTTTCCTGTATGGCGATATGCATCATCGCCGTCGCGGGCGTGGCTCCATGCCAGTGCTTCTCGCCGGGCGAAAACCAGACCACATCCCCCGGCCTGATCTCTTCGACCGGTCCGCCTTCGCGCTGCGCCCAGCCAAGGCCGGCCGTGACAATGAGCGTCTGACCGAGCGGATGCGTATGCCATGCGGTCCGCGCGCCCGGCTCGAAGGTGACACTGGCGCCTTGCACCATGGCCGGATCAGGCGCCTGAAAGAGCGGATCGATGCGTACCGCGCCAGTGAACCACTCAGCCGGTCCCTTCATGGATGCCTGCGTGCCTGCTCTGTTGATCACCATGCTGTTTTTCCTCACGACTGTTCACTTCACCCTTACCTTCGGCTCGACCGACAATCCCGGCCTGAGCAAATGGCCGGGGTCTTCGCCGGGCAGGTCGGTGAAGTCGATGCGCACCGGAACGCGTTGGACGACCTTGACGTAATTGCCTGTCGCGTTCTCGGGCGGAAAGAGCGAGAGCACCGAGCCTGTCGCGCCGCCGATTTGAGTTACAGTCCCGTGATAGGTCTTGCCGGTGGCGTCCACTTCGATTTCGACGGCCTGACCGGCGGACATGTGGCGCAACTGCGTCTCCTTGAAGTTGGCCGTGACCCAGAGGCCTTCGAGCGAGACCAGCGTGAGCAGGTTCTGCCCCGGCGCGACGTTCTGGTCGATCTCGACGCTCTTGCGGGTGATGATGCCGGCGGTGGGAGCTACGATTTTGGTATAGCCGAGGTTGAGCTTGGCCTGGTCGAGCTGGGCCTGGGCCTGCGCCACCTGCGCCAGAGCCTGCTTGGCGCGCGCGCTCTGCGCGGCTACCTGCTGCGGTCCGGTTTCGGCGTACTTCAAGCCGGCCTGGGCCTGCGCCTCGCGCTCCATGGCCACCTTCACGCCGTCGACGGCAGCCTGTTCGCTGGCGGTTGCGTCGGCTACGGCGGCTTTGGTTGCGTCCGCCGCGGCCACCGCGGCATCGAATTGCTGCTTGCTGATCACGTCTTTCTCGACCAGCGGTTTATAGCGCTCAAGATCGGCCTGCGCCTTGGTGAGGTTGGCCTGAGCCTGGGCCACGCGGGCGTGCGCGGCGTCCAATTGCTTCTCCGCCTGCCCCACGCTGGCCTGCGTACCGCTGACTCCGGCGTCGGCCGAGCGCAGATTGCTGCCTGTGTTGATGGTGGTGATGGGCACATTCACGTCGGCCGCGGCGGCATTGGCCTGCGCGCTGGCAAGAGCTGCCTCGGCGTTTTCAACCGCTACCTTGTAATCGCTGGGGTCCAGTTCGGCGATCGTGTCACCCGCCTTGACCACCTGGTTTTCCTCGACATCGACCTTGAGCACCTGCCCCGCGATGCGCGCGCTGACCTGGATCAGATGGCCGTTCACCTGCGCGTCGTCGGTGCCTTCGGTAAAGGTGGAGCGCCACCAGACTCCGACGGCAATCAGCGCCAGCGCCACAACCACGATTACGGCGATGCCTCTGCGGCGAAGGTTCGGCTGCCCGCTCTCGGGCTCGTCTTCGTTTGCTGTTGGGATTGAATCCGCCACGTCTATTTTCCTCCCAGATAGTTCTTGTAGTTTTCGCCCGCTCCCAGGGCACGGGCCAGGCTGAGCTTGGCCACATTGTGCCGGTAGAGGCTGGTCACGTATTGATCGTTGGCCTGAGCCACGGACTGCTGCGCCTGGCTGACGGCCAGATTGTCGCTGATACCGTTGGCGTAACGCTGCTGCGCCTCGCTCAATGCCTCATTGGCCAACTCCACCGATGACCGCGCCACCTCAACCTGCTCCTGCGCCGAGGCAATGTCGAGCAGCGCGTCGCGCACATCGGCGTCTACTTGTGCGCTCTTGTCGCTCAGCTTGGCTTGCGCGGTATCGAGTTGCGCCTGAGCCTGCTGGGCCTCGCCGCGCAGGGCATACTCCTTGAACAGCGGAGCGCTCAGTGTGCCGGTGGCGTCGCCGGTGCCGTGCGAACTGGCTACGTTCACGCCAATGTCGCCGTAGTCGCCGTCGAATTTGAGAGTCGGCAGGCGGTCGGCGGTCGCCGCTTTGCGCTGCTCCTCGGCGGCCTTGGCCTGCTCCACCATAGCTGCCAGATCCTTGCGGTTGGCGTGCGCCTCGCGAATGGCTTTGTCCACGTCGATTTCGTCGAAGGCCGCGTAGGGCGCCTTGTCGGCCAGTGTAAAGCTCTGCGCCAGCGGCAGGCCGATGGTCCGCGCCAGGGCCAGCTTGTCTTTCTCCAGAGCGTTTTGAGCCACGATCAATTGCTGGTCAAGAGATTGCGAGTCCACGCGGGCCCTCAGCTCATCCAGCAGCGGCGCAGTGCCGGCCTGGTGGCTGGCCACCGCCTGGTCGAGCGAAATCTTTGCCGTAGCCGCCTGCGCTTCGACGCTGGCCACGCGGGTTTCATCGGCCAGAGCCAGCAGGTAGGCGTTTCCCACGACCAGCACGACCATCTCGCGGGCGTCTTGAGCCGACAAAGCGGCGGCGGCAAAGTTGTGGCGAGCGGCCAGGTAGTTGCGCAGCGAAGCCACATCGATCAGCGACCAGGTCAGGTTGGCGCGCAGATCGGTGAATCCAAATGGCCCGATGATCTTCGGAAAGCCCGGAATGCGCAACCCCTCGGCGGGCAGATCGACCTGCATGTCGGCTTCCTTGATGTTGGCGTCCACAGAGGGCAGCAAGGCTTGCAACTGGCTGAGCCGTTCGCCGCGCGCCGCCGCCGTCTGCGCTCCGCTGAGGATGACGCCTAAGTTGGTCCGTAGCCCGCGCTGCATGGCGTCATCGAGAGTGAGCGCCACAGGCTGCGACGAGACCTCGCCCTGCGCCACGCTGCCCTGAAAACTCGACGCGGTAGGCGCTAACGATGGACTGGGCGGCGTTTGCGCTCCCAGACCGTCCGCATAGAATCCGGCGGCCAGAATCGCGAGTCCTGCCCACGAAGCGCAGGTTTTGGGGCGGCTACAGGAAGAGCCGCGGTCGTGAACCGATCTGTTGGTTGAAAAAATTGGAAACATCAATGCGTTCGACTCTCAACGAAACGCTGCCAGTCTAAAAACCTTCGTTCCTGAATAGATGCGATAAACGGGCCGCAGGGTTCGTACCTCTAGTGTATCGAACGAGTGGGCCGGGGCGCTGGAGTCCGCCGCAAATGCTTGATCCGATTGGGAGGCCGGAGCTTGGGAGACCAGCGCGCCCTTCCCGCCCATTCACGAATACGGAGAGGAAAGGAGGTCGCGGAGAATCGCCAGAGGCCTTGCATGGCGACACACAGACGAGGACGCGAGTATCGAGGGATCCCGTCCTCGCGACCAGAAGATCTCGGAGGCTGGGGTGCCCTGCTGCCAATTCTCCCGGCGCTCAATGCCGGAAATGCCGTATCCCGGTGAAGACCATGGCGACGCCTAGCTTGTCGGCGGCGTCGATTACGTCTTGATCCTTCACTGAGCCGCCGGGCTGGATGACGGCGGTGGCTCCGGCGGCGGCGACCGCTTCAAGGCCGTCGGGGAAGGGGAAGAAGGCGTCGGAGGCGGCGACGCAGCCCTTGAGCGGCAGCACGGCCTTTATCGCGCCGAAGCGGGCGGCGTCCACGCGGCTCATCTGGCCCGCGCCGACGCCAAGCGTCTGGCCGTCGCGGGCATAGACGATGGCGTTCGACTTGACATGCTTGCAGACGCGCCAGGCGAAGAGCAGGCTGCGCAGCTCCTCGGTCGTCGGCGGACGCCATGTGACCACCTTCAGCCCTGGATCGAGCGCGCCGGCGCTGACCCGGCCGGTGTCGGCGTCTTGCAAGAGCAACCCGCCCGACACGTACTTGACGACTGGGCGCGGCGGGGCGGAGTGGACTTCGACAAGGCGCAGGTTCTTTTTCGCGGCGAAGCGCTCTCGGGCCTCGGCTGTGAAACTCGGCGCGGCGATCGCCTCGACAAAGAGCTTGGCGATCTCCTCGGCGGCGTCGGTGTCCACCTCGCGGTTGATGCCGATGACCCCGCCAAAGGCCGAGACCGGGTCGCAGGCCAGAGCCTTGCGGTAGGCTTCGAGGATGGTTGCGCCGGTGGCCGCGCCGCAGGGGTTGGTGTGCTTCATGATGACCGCAGCAGGTTCGTCGAACTCCTGCGCCAGCTCCCAGCAGGCGTCCAGATCGACGAGGTTGTTGAAGCTGAGTTCCTTGCCTTGCAGTTGGCGCGCCCCGGCGACGCCCATGCCGGAGCCGTCCGAATAGAGCGCGGCGCGCTGGTGCGGGTTTTCGCCGTAGCGCAGCGACTGCGCCAGCGGGAGGTTGATGCGCAGGGTGGTGGGCAAGCTCTCCGCATCCAACTCGGCTGGAGATGCAGGCGCGTGCGCTTCGGCGATGCTATCCAGCGTATTGGCGATGGCCGTGTCGTAAGCGGCGGTGAGCGCAAAGGCCTGTTTCGCCAGCCGCCAGCGCGTCTCCCGGCCCAGGCTGCCGTTGGCGCTCTTTAATTCTTCGATGAGGGCTGGGTAATCGGCCACGCGAGTAACGATGGCCACATCTTCGAAATTCTTAGCCGCCGAGCGCACCATCGACGGCCCGCCGATGTCGATGTTCTCGATCAGGTGGCCGAAGGCAACGCCGGGCTGCGCGGCAGTCTTTTCGAAGGCGTAGAGGTTGACCACCACCATG
>JBEKPI010000201.1:0-7249 GCA_049520855.1 Occallatibacter sp. | reverse complement strand
TGGTCGGCCAGGCGCCGGGCCTATGGCACTGGGAGATGGGAGCGATTCTTGGCTCGATCGCCTTCACCAGCCTGGTGAGCTACTGGGTGCTGGCCGGGGCCGGTCGCGTGCGCCGCGTGATGGGCGAAACCGGCATCCGCGTGCTGGTGCGCGTGATGGGCCTTCTGCTGGTGGCCCTGGCCATGCAGTATTTCGTCAATGGATTGACGGATCTGGGGCTGATTGCCAAGCATTGAATGCGAGGTTTCGACCGGTTTTGTGCGGGCGCCGCAGCCGCTCAAAGCCGCTTTGCGCTATACTGGTTAAGGCCTCAAGAGGGCAGGGAATTTCCTGTCTCACGGGCCGCATGGCCGAGCGGCGCAATCTGCAATCGATCCACGCTGCCCGGCAACCGGAACAACGAGAAGAAAATGCCTAAGTTGAAGACACATACGGGCGCGGCCAAGCGCTTCAGCAAGACTGGCACCGGCAAGATCAAGCGGGGCCAGGCGAAGACGCGGCACATCCTTACTTCGAAGCTGCCAAAGACCAAGCGCAAGCTGGGCAAGACCCTGCTTGTCTCAGACGGCGACTACAAGAAGGTGGCGCGCATGATTCCTTACGCCTGATCGCTGCGCCGATTCCTGACGGAATTGGCGCTTCAGGGCCCCGGCAAACGCGTTGCCGCCGCCCCCGGATCCCGCGGATGGCAGCCCTTTTTGAGGCTCCCACCCAAGAGAACTGAGAGATTGAGGCTTGAAAGAGCGAGTGAAGAGGTCTACCGCGCCGCACCGCAAGGGTGAGCGCCTCCTGCCTCCAGCCGCACAACCGAACGCAAAATGGAGAACACGTTATGCCCCGCGTAAAACGCAGCACCAAGCGGAATGACCGCCGCAAGAAGATTCTTGAGCGAGCGAGTGGATATTTCCTTACCAAATCCAAGCTCTATCAAGCAGCCCAGGAGGCCGTCGAGCGCGGCCTGAAGTTCGCTTACACAGGACGCAAACAGAAGAAGCGCCAGTTCCGCTCGCTTTGGATTGTGCGCATCGCGGCCGCCGCCAAGCTGAACAACTTCAGTTACTCGCAACTGATCAACGGCCTGAAGAAGGCCGGCGTCGATCTGGACCGCAAGATTCTGGCCGACATTGCCGTGAAGGACCCAGCCGGCTTCACCGCGCTGGTCAAGCAGGCTCAGGAGGCGCTGACCGTGGTCAACGCTCTGAAGCTGATCAGCGGCTAACAAGGCCTTGGAACGAACGGCCCGGAATCTCCAGGATTCCGGGCCGTTTTGCGATTGGGCGGATTGAGTTTTTGCATGTTTCCATGGCGGCGGACAGTTTCTGTGGGCTGTGAAACTGTGAGGTGGATGTGGTTTATTTTGAATTGTTTAAGGGTTGCTCCACCGATTCACTGATTCACAGTTTGCGTGCTTCCGTGAGTGGGGGTCTTGTAAGTATTTGATTTTGGGTTTGTTAAGGACGGCTCCACAGATTCACAGGCAAAAACGAGAAAAAAACGGGCCGGTACTGGTGAATTTTGCTCGTATCCGGCACATTCCGCTGAGGTTGCGGAGGAAATGAGGCTCCAGAAGCCGCTTCGGCGGGGCGGGTTTGGTCGGGTTGCGCATGGGTTCCTCTCGGAGAACAGGGAGTAGGGAGTAGGGAATAGGGAATAGGGAGTAGCGGTCAGTAAAGCCCTATCCTGCTGACTACTTCTATTGTGCGCCAAAGGACGGTAATTATCTGCAAAAGGGGATGGCGGATTGGGATTTCTTTTCCGTGTCCCGGAGTGGGGTTCGTGGCCTCTCGACAGAGTACAGGGGTCAGAGGTCAGAGATCAGAGATCGGAAAAACGCTGGTGGGGGTTCGCGGTCTCCCAAGTCTGAGAATCCAGACTTGGCGCGCCCGGCCGATTGTGAATTCTTCCGAAGCTCGTCCGCGGTTTCATCCGAGTTTAACACTGCAAGCAAAGACTAAAGGAGCGATACCGATTGACTTGATCGCAAATGGAAATTCATCAGGACAGGCCTGAACGCATCTATCTTTATGCAGACATCCATCAAATCGGTTTCGCTCGCAGCCGCCACATCGATTGTCCTCCTTGCGTGTCTTCCGCTGAACGCTCAATCCGCAAAGGACGCATGTCCGCGTCCTGCCGCCGGCGGCATTGTCGAGGAGCCGGAGGATTTGCGCAGCCGGAACGGAGTGCTGGAGGCGGAACTGACCATCGTCAATGAAGCGAATCCCGACGGCTCGATTCGCTACTGCTACATCGATGCGGCGGGCCGGGAATCTCCGAATCTGCGCGCCGCTCCGGGCGATCTGGTGATCCTTCATCTGAAGAATGCGCTTAGCGATCCAAGCTCCGGAACTGGGCCGCCCGCCCATGTCCACTCCTCGATGCATCCCGGGAAGATCGGCGCTCCGAGCGACGATCCCTGCGCCAGCGGCATCATGAGCGCGGTTTCAACCAATCTTCATTTTCACGGGCTTACGATTCCTCCGGTCTGTCATCAGGACGAGGTTCTCAAGACCTCGGTCCAGCCCGGCGACGCTCCGTTCGAGTATCGCTTTCGCATCCCCGGCGATGAGCCTCCGGGACTCTATTGGTACCATCCGCATATTCACGGCTTCAGCAAGGCTCCGATTCTTGGTGGCGCATCCGGCGCGCTGATCGTGGAAGGAATCGAGCGCGTCAAGAAAGCGGCGGCGGGGCTGCCAGAGCGGGTGTTGATCATTCGCGATCAGGATCTGATGAATCCGAACGCTCCGCCCTCGAAATCCGAGCCAGTGACGCCGAAGTTTCTGGTGGACCGGGACGGCGATGCGGCTAACACCGGGACTGGCTTCGGCAAGCCGGCCAAAGATCTGTCGATTAATTATGTGCCGGTTCCTTACCCGGAGTACCCTCCCGCGGCGATTCAGATGAGGCCGAAGGAGCGTCAGCTATGGCGCGTGTTGAACGCCTCAGCCATCACCTATCTCAATCTTGCCGTCCTGTTCAACCGGGTTCCGCAGCCCCTTGAGCTTGTAGCCATGGACGGTATCCCCATGAGTCACGACGACCCGACGGGTGAAACTGTTGACGCGCAGACCCATCTGGGCCTGCCTCCGGGAGCGCGCGCGGAGTTCATCGTCACCGGCCCGACTGAAGGCCAAAGCGGATTGCTCGTCACCCGAAGCGTGGATACAGGCCCCGGCGGCGAAAACGATCCCAACCGGGCGCTTGCCACCATTGTCGCATCCCCATCCGCGCCTGAGCCTCGTTCGAGGTTACAGAGTTCGCCACAGCCTCTGCCAGCTTCCAGCAAGGCATGGGTTGGAAGCGTGGCTCCCGCGCGGGTGCGGCGGCTGTATTTCTCGGAAAAGCTGGCCGTTCCCGATGACCCAACCAGCGCCGTGGAGTTTTACCTGACCGTGGATGGACAGGAACCAAAAATGTTCGATATGAGTTCGGACATTCCGAATATCGTTGCGCAGCAGGGAACCGTGGAGGATTGGATTATCGAAAACCGATCGAGCGAGCTGCACGCGTTTCACATCCATCAACTGCACTTTCTGCTGCTCGATTATATGGGAAAGCCGGTCAATGAAGACTTTCTTCGCGACACCGTGAACGTGCCCTATTACAACGGACGAACACTCTCCTATCCAAGCGTTCGCGTGCGCATGGACTTCCGCGATCCGAATACGGTGGGAACCTTCGTCTACCATTGCCACCTTCTGGAGCACGAAGACAAAGGCATGATGGGATCGATCCGAGTGGACCCTGGTCCGCAAGAAGCTGAACCAACCAAGGCGGCTCAGTGCGCTGGGAACAATTCGGCTTCGTCGCAATGCAAAATTCACACAAGCGCGAAGTGAATTCACATTAGTTAAACCTCCGGTTAATATATCTGGCGCTCAGCAAAATTCATGGTCTGTTAAAGCTCTTAGCGTGCGTCTGTAATTCTTCCGTTGTAACTTTGCTCTTGCCGAACCCAGTAACTCGGCAATCCCCCGGAGGTATTTCGATGATCGTTAAACATTTTACGCACACAGCCATGCAGGCTGTGCGGATAGGGCTGGTTTCCGCCGCAATCTTCCAGCTCGCGATCGGCAACTCATTTGCTGCCGAGAACCCGCAACCCCAGTCGCGCGACAACGAGACCTTCACGCCGATCAAGCATGTCATCGTGATCATTGGCGAGAACCGCAGTTTCGACCATGTCTTCGCCACCTATGTACCCACCAGACCGTGGGAGCATGTCCACAACCTCCTGTCGGAAGGAATTGTGAATGCCGATGGAACGCGCGGGCCGAACTTCCAAAAGGCCGCGCAGAGCGCAGCCACCGATCAGCAGCCCGATGCATTTTTGTTGAGCCCGAGCAAGACGTCCTTTCCCGGTGGCGTGCTCCCCGCGCCTCTGGTGGGCGGACCTGAGGACTCGTATGTCGCCGGCGATAGCTTGACGCTTGCGCAGCAGTCTGAAAACGGCCTTACCGCGGCGGGATATGAGGAACTCATCTCCGGCGGCACGGGTCAGGCTAGCCACACTCCGGATCAGCGCATTACCGATGTGGACGCAATTCCGGCTGGGCCATTTCAGTTGACCAATGGCAGCGCTTTCGACTACAACGCCTATGCCGCCAGCCCTGTTCACCGCTTCTACCAGATGTGGCAGCAGCTCGATTGCAGTCTCGATCACGCGACCTGGGACAATCCCTCCGGATGCGATGAGCAACTATTTCCCTGGGTTGAAGTAACTGTGGGCGCGGGCGCCAACGGCCTGGCCCAACCCGCCAACTTCAGCACCGAGTATTCACCCACAGCCATCACCACTGGCGAAGGTTCCACGGCGATGGGCTTCTACAACGTGCAAAAGGGAGACGCTCCTTACTTCAAGCAGCTCGCCGACACCTATTCGATGAGCGACAACTTTCACCAATCCGTCAACGGCGGCACCGGCGCGAACCACATCATGTTCGGCCACGCCGATTCGATCTGGTTCAGCGACGGCAACGGCAAGGCAGAGGTTCCTCCGCACAATGTTCTGGTTGACGCCGGCACAGCCAACGCAGGCGTGGTAGACGAAGTCATGAATCCGAATCCCGCTCCAGGCACCAATAACTGGTACACGGAAGACGGCTACGGCGGCGGCGGCTTCGGTTCCCCTCAGTACGGCGGCGGCTCCTACACCAACTGCGCGGATACGGCGCAGCCGGGCGTGGCTCCCATCGTGGACTATCTTCACTCGCTGAGGATCGACCCGCGCTGCGAGGAGGGCCGCTATTACCTTCTGAACAACTACAATCCAGGTTACTTCGGCAATGGGAACAACGCCTATATCGACACCAACGTCAATAACACCGCGTTCACCATTCCTCCATCCTCCGTTCCGAGCATCGGCGACGACCTGATCAACGCGAACGTCTCATGGAAGTACTACGGCGATCAGTGGAACAACTATGTCCCGGACCCGTATCAGCTTAACTACGGCGCGATCGGCGCGAACACGGATGAGTATTGCAATATCTGCAATCCCTTCCAGTACGACACCTCGATCATGGCCAACGCCGCTGTCCGCACCGCGCACATCCAGGACACCGCGAACCTGTACAGCGACATTGCAAACAGCACCCTGCCCGCTGTCTCCATCGTCAAGCCAAGCGGACTCGTCGACGGTCACCCAGCTTCGTCCAAGCTGGATCTGTTCGAATCCTTCGTGAAGAAGATTGTGGACGCAGTCCAAGCTAATCCCCAAGTCTGGGCCTCAACCGCAATTCTCATCACCTTCGACGAAGGCGGCGGCTACTACGACTCCGGCTATGTTCAGCCAGTTGACTTTTTCGGCGACGGCACTCGCATTCCCCTGCTCGTTGTATCTCCCTACTCGCGGCAAGGGCACATTGCTCACGAGTATTCGGATCACGTTTCGATCGTCAAGTTTATTGAAGCCAACTGGGGTTTGCCGACGATCACGAAGCGCAGCCGCGACAACTTCCCCAACCCGATCGCATTTCCTGGAAACCCTTATGTGCCGGTCAACTCCCCTGCACTCGACGACCTCATGGGCGTGTTCGATTTTTCAGCAGCCCGTTGGTAATTTGACATCCGCTTCAAACACTCGCCGGAGTTGGCTTGCCAACTCCGGCTCTTTCATTCAGCCACAAAATGCGTCTCGGAAAACGCCCTTTTCGCCAGGAGGGGTTCTCGGTTCATGCGAGATCGCATTGCTGGCCCGATGTGGATCTGGAAGGGTCTGGCAGCCGGGCTCCCGGTTTCTTGAGGCGAAGCCGGTGGACGACTAAAAGAAACCAGCGTGGACCGGGAGGTCCACGCTACAGCGGCCGGGAGGCCGACGCTCCACTGCGGCAACTACAAAATCACGCGGTCTTAATACCAGCGGCTAAAAGCTAAGTGCTAAAAGGTGATAGCTGAAAGCTAAGAGCTGAAAGCTAGTTCTTGGCAAAGGCGGCGGCTTCGTTTTCCAGCTCGGGGTCCCAGTGTTTGGGCTGGTAGATGCAGCAGGGTTCCTGGGCCAGGGGGTCGCCGGTGAGGGCGTAGGCGCGGGCGCGGGAGCCGCCGCAGATCTCCTTGTATTCGCAGGCGCCGCACTTGCCCTCGAGCTTGCTGGTGTCGCGCAGGGATTTGAAGATGGGGGCGTTGCGGTAGATTTCGCTGAGCGGGGTCTGGCGGATGTTGCCGGCGTGGATGGGCAGGAATCCGCTGGGGTAGACGTTGCCGACATGGGAGACGAAGAGGAAGCCTTTGCCGTCGTTGACGCGGCGGGTGGCCCAACTGGCGGTGCGGGTTTGGGCGTCGGCGGTGGGCGCGCCGGGCTCGTAAGCGCCCATGGCGGCAGCAACCTTGGAGCTGCCCGGATGGCCGTGGCCATGGCCGATTTTGCGTTCTTCCAGATTGTGCTGGAGCAGGTAGCGGCGGTAGTGCATGGCTTCGGTGGTCTTGATCTGGAAGTTGACGCGGTGGGATAGCTCGTAGATCTTGCCGAAGACCTGTTCAAACTCCTCGCCAGAGAGCAGGTCGCCGAGCTGGCCGCGGCCGACGGGAACCAGGAAAAAAACATTCCACATGACGATGGCCAGGCGCTCGAAGAGGGCGCAGAGGCTGTCGAGGTCGTCGGCATTGTGGCGGCTGATGGTGGTGTGGACCTGGATGGGGATGCCGGCTTCGTTGGCCCATTCGATGGCCTGGATGGTGCGCGCATAGGCGCCGGGAAGGCCGCGGAACTTGTCGTGGATCTCGGGGGTCGAGCCGTCGAGGGAGATGC
>JBEKPI010000200.1:0-5964 GCA_049520855.1 Occallatibacter sp. | reverse complement strand
CTGCGGTATTTTTTCGCGTCATCGTGACGGCCCAAATATTCCGCGGCTTCAACAAAGCCGCGCAATGCCCAATGGTGCATGAATGAAACCATCGCGCTCTCGCCGCCGCCGAGATTCAGGCAATCGTTCCAGTCGGCGCGAAGACCTTTGCAGATGCCCGTCTTGCCAATTTGTTCCGCCGAAAAATCCAGCGACCGCTTGAGGTGTTCATACACCGTAGCTTCTCCCGCATCGGCGAAAGGTAACACCTGGTCGAACAGTGCATTGTCGCCTGTCTCTTTGACGTATTCGCAGGTGGTGACGACAATCCAGAGGGCGTCGTCGGAACAGGCGTGCTCAATGCCATGAATCATGCTCTTGACGTCGGGCGCATGTGCGATCGTGGGTGATTTGAACTCCGGTTCCTTCGGCTTGTCAGTATCGAACCAGTCAGGATCGAAAAGGTGCAAGCCGTAACCTTGAGCAACTTGCGCCTTCAATAACTCGACGATGCGCTGTCGGCACTTTTCGGGGTTCGTGTGAACCACGCTCATCACATCCTGCGATGTGTCGCGAAAGCCCAGCCCGGTGCGCCCGCCCACTTCAATGAACGAGGCAAAGCGCGACCAGACAACGCAGGTCTCCGATTGATAGAGCGTCCAGGTGTTGACCATGGTGTCGAGTCCGTGATTCGGAGTCTTGCATTGAAGGACGGCGAGCTTCTTGTGCCAATAACTCTTGAGCGCGGCAAACTCCCTGTCGACATTGGCCAGATCGGAATACTTGCTCCGGATCTCTTTTCCCTTTTCCCTTGGGCCTACGCCGAGCATGAAGACGAGGCGGGACTGCTGGCCGGGTGCGATCACGATCCTTTTTTGCAGAGCGCCGCAGTGATTGCCGCCCAGCTCAGCGCTGCCGTTGCACTTGCCTTGCTCGATGGCGAGCGGGTTGGTCTCCGTCCGGTAGCTGCCGAGGAAGCTGTCGCGCAGGGAGTCATAACTATCGGGGATGAAGTTGCCGGCAAAATAGTGGAAGGTTGACGGCTCGTAGAAGAAGTCGTATTCGATCACGCCATCCTTGCAGTCTGCGCCGCTGGCGTACAAGCTCATTTGCAGGTTCTGATTGTCGATCTCGATATGGTGGAAGGAGAATTCCACATAACCGAAGACGCTCAGCCGGCGCGGCTTGTCGCCCGTATTCTCGATCTTCACATTCCACAGCTCGACGTCATCGTCGATGGGAATGAACAGCGTTTGTTCAGCATGGATGCCTTGATAATCGCAGGAGAACTTCGAGTAGGAAAGGCCGTGGCGACATTCGTACTTGGCTTGATCGAGACTCTTGCCCACCGGCTGCCACGACACGGACCAATACTCGCCGGTGTCGTCGTCGCGCAGGTAAACGTAGTGTCCGGGGCGGTCGAGAGGAACGCCGTTGGCGCGAAAGCGCGTGATACGGTGGTGTTCGGCGTTCTTGTAGAAGGAATAGCCGCCCGCGTTGTGCGAGACAACGGTGCACATATCCTTCACGCCGAGATAGTTGGTCCACGAAACCGGCACATCGACGCGGTCGATCACATACTCCCGGTTCTCGTTATCGAAGTGACCGTAGTGCAAGCAATACCTCCAATAAAAATGCGTCAGCAGTTGATGGTTGTGATCCCTCAGGGGCTAAAGCCCATTGTATTGCGGCCTTTTCGGCACGACTAAAGTCGTGCCCTGACACAATGCGCATTGTGAAACAAGCTTCACTTTTCCGCTGTCACAAACTGCCGCAGCCACTGGATCAACTCACGGGCCTTTGCCTCCGTATCGGCCTGAACGGAGAGCCTCAGCACAGGCTCGGTGCCGGAGAAGCGCAGCAGCGCCCAATTGTCGTTTTCCAAAAACAGCTTGGTGCCATCGTCGTGCGAGATCCGGATCACCGGATAGCGGCCGATGTGGCTGCTTGGCGCCTCTTTCAAGAGACGCGGCACGGCGATGCGCATCTCGGGCGTGGCCGGTATGCCTTCTTCCAGGTCAAAGAGCGGGCCGGTGAGGGCATAGACGCGATCAAGCAATTGCGAGATCTTCTGGCCGGTGCGTGCCAGCATCTCCACCACCAGCGCCGAAGCGAAGATACCGTCCTTGCCGAGAATGTGCCCGCGAATGGTGAGCCCGCCCGACGATTCGCCGCCCAGCAGCGCGTTGTGCTGCTGCATCACGTTGACGATGTGCTTGAAGCCGACGGGGACTTCATAGCAGTCCTCGCCCATGGCGCGGGCCAGGCGGTCGAGCAGGTGAGTGGTCGCCAGGTTGCGCACCACGCCGCCGCGTTCGCCACGCACCTCGTGCAGATACCAATAGAGCAGCAGCAGCAGATCGTTGACAGAAATGTAGCGCCCTTTTTCATCGAGGATGGCGATGCGATCGGCATCGCCGTCCATCGCCAGGCCCACGTCGTAGCCGTCCTCCTGCATCTGCGAACTCAACATGCGCAGCCCTTCAAGGCTCGGCGCGGGCGAGCGGCCCCCAAACAATGGATTGTGGCGCTCGTGAATGAAAGTGACGCGGCATCGTGCCTCGGTCAACACAATGCCCAGCGTAAGCTGACCGACACCGTACATCGGATCGACAATCGCCTTGAGCCCGGCTTTGCGTATCGCATCCAGATCGATCAGCGCCTCGACCGCGTTCACGTATTCGTTAGTGTAGTCCTTGCGCTTCACAACGCCTGCTTCGAGCGCGAGGTCGAGTTCCAGCTTGATCACGTCCTTGGGAGCCAGCGTGTTGGTCTCGGCCTCGATCTTGTGCGTTTCATCGTCGAGCAGCAGCGATCCGTCGCTGCGAAAGACCTTCAGCCCGTTCCACTCCGGCGGGTTGTGGCTAGCCGTGAAGACCAGTCCGTAGACCGCGCCCTCCAGCGCAGTGGCGTAGGTGATCAGCGGCGTGGGCGCATCTTCGCTCAGCAAAATGGTTGGGATGTTATTGCCGGCAAACACCTCTGAAGATGCCTCGGCGGCTTGCTTTGACAGAAAGCGGCGGTCATAGCCGATCAGCACTCCGCGCTTCTCGTCTCTGCACCGCGTGATCTCATTCGACAATGCCTGGCTCAGTCGCCGGACATTATGCATGGTGAAACCCTCGCCGATGATGGCGCGCCAGCCGCCCGTGCCAAAGGCCACCATGTTCTGTTCTTCTTGCCGATGCGGGCGAAAGAGGCGCTTCTGCAAAATGAACTCGGCATGTTCCAAATCCTCTGCCGTGTTGATGCCCTGCACTTCGTCCTGATCGTAGAGTTGATAGTTCGTCACCCGCAGCCCGGAACGGATCAGCTGATGAACGCAATCGGTCAGCCGGTATTCGCCATCGCGCGGCGAAGGGGTAAGGCTCTCAAGCGCCACCGCGAATACCTCGGCATTCACGACGTATGCGCCAACATTCAACTCGCGAATCTGGCGAACGTCGGGCGAGGCCTCCGCGTCTTCGATGATGTCGATGATCTGGCCGGCGGCATCGCGAATGATGCGCCCGTAAGGAAGCGGCCGGTCAACGTTCGCGGTGAGCAGCGTCAGATCCGCCTTCTGCAATTGATGGCGGTTGAGCAGTCCGCGAATCGAGTCGGGCCGGAACAGCGGCGTGTCGCCGTAAAGGATCAACAGATTGCCAGGCAGATCGCGGAGCGCTCTCGAGGCTTGCAGCATTGCGTCTCCGGTGCCCAGCGCCTCCTTCTGAACGACATAGTGAAACTTCGGGCCCAGATGGGCGCGCACATCGTCCTGGCGATAGCCGACCACCACATAAATGTCTTCCTGCTCGACGACTTCGAGGGCATTCTGTACAACGCATTGGAGGATGCTGCGCTCGCCTAGCGTTTGCAGCACCAGCGGCTCGCCATTGGCCGTGATGGCCTGATTGCCGGCCGCCAGAATGACGGCCTTCAATCCGGCTTGAGTTTCCGCGGAGTCCTGGATCTCCGCTTGTGGAGCTTCAACCATGGCGATACCTCCCTATGAAAAGTACGATGAATTATCCCTGAGCTTCGGCGATCTGTGGCGGAGGCGCCTGGGCTCCTCCACGAATCGGAATGAAGCGCGAAAGAATCAGCGCGGGCAGCGCCGCGATAATCACCCAGATGAAAAAGTGCGTGTAGCCGAGCTTGGTCTGAATCCATCCGCTCACCGCTCCGGGCAGGATGACGCCGAGATTCATCAGCGAGTTGGCAAACGCGTAGTGCGCCGTCTGGTATTTTCCGGGCGCGATCTCCTGCATCATGAGCAGAATGACGCCGACAAATCCGAAGCCGTATCCGAACATCTCGACGCTCATGGCCGTAGAGACCAGGATCAGGTTCGTCGGCAGTGCCACGCTCAAATACCAGTAGGCGAGCATGGGCAGATTCAAAGCCAGGATGA
The DNA here is from genome assembly GCA_049520855.1 of Occallatibacter sp. Classification (GTDB taxonomy): domain Bacteria; phylum Acidobacteriota; class Terriglobia; order Terriglobales; family Acidobacteriaceae; genus Telmatobacter. The sequence goes on along the minus strand of JBEKPI010000200.1, from coordinate 1,592 downwards.
GCCAGGGCAACGCGCGCTTTAGACTTAATCGAGAAATGAAGAACCCGCCCAGAAGGCTACCCGCAAAGAAAGACAGACTGCCAAAGAATCCAACAGTTCCAAATTCTTGTAAGCTCAACCCAAGTCCGCCGGTCGAGCGCGCGGCCCGCAGAAAGAGCGGGCCAACCTTGGTGACCTGCCCTTCACCGGCGCGGTAGAGAAAGATAAAGATCAGCAGCAGATAGATGTTCGGCTTCTTGAAGAAGCAGACCACGACGTCCCAGAAGGTTAGCGCCATCTGGCGCAAGCTCTCGGTTTCTCTTTGTTCTCCGCCTGTGGGTAACATGCGCAGGTGATAAAGGCCAATAGCAATCAGCAACAACCCGACGATGCCGAAAGCCACCATCCAGGCATGCACGACCGGGTTCGCGGCATGCGCGCGAGCAAATCTGTCCGCTAGTATCCCTATCAGCCAGATCAATGCGCTCGTGCAAAAAATCCTCGCCAGATTGTAGCAACCGCCTTGCAAACCGACATAGGCCGCCTGTTGCTTGGATGTCAGGGCGGCAATGTAGATGCCGTCCGCCGCAATATCGTGGGTCGCGGAACAGAATCCCAACACCGCAAGGAGCGCAATGGAGTAGCGGAAATATCCTGGGAGATTCAACGACAGGGCAATCAGGACCAGACTCAGCCCGCCGACCAGTTGCGTGCCCACCGCAAAGAACTTCTTGGTCTTGTACATCTCCAGCATCGGACTCCAGATCGGCTTCAGAGTCCAGGGAAGGGCCAGCAAACTGACGATCAGCGTGGTATTGGCGTTCCGAACTCCCATGGCTTGGTAGAAGATGAGGGCCAAGTAGCTGACGGCCCAATAGGGAAGCCCTTCGGCGAAGTAGAGAGTCGGCACCCAGGCGGCGGGATGCCGGCGGATGGACCGCTCCTTGCTGGCGATGCTGCTGGCGGTCATGAAGATCCTTCTCTCGGCATGGGGTTCCGCGGCGTAAACCGGCGGCCAGGCCAGTCCTTCAGGCTACTCCGTATTCCTTCGCATTGACCGGCGACGAGAGCAATACCGGACGGTCGGCGAGATGAGTCTTGAGCAGTTCAACCTCATCCAGCGGGCCGGTCAGCGGAAGCGCCGTTTGCCCGCCGGTTGCGGCCGAGCGGCAAAGCCCCATCATGATCTCAAAGCCCGCGTAGGCGCTGTCGAAGTTGCATGAGTGGAGCTTCTTGTCGTCGTCCAGCCAGTCGGCGATCTCCTCGACGTAAGGCGGCATATCCAGGTCGTAGTTCATGTTGCCTGGGCCAGACGATGCGCCCTCTTTGGTGACCGCGCGCCAGCCGCCGCCGGTGATGACTTCCGCGAAGCCGTCGGTTCCCTGCGCGCCAATGCGGCACTTGCGCCACCAGGCTTCGGATTCAGGAACATCGGGCGCTCCGGCTCCGCACTCGTAGACGCCGCGCACGCCGTTGGCGAACTGGACGAACCCGGCGATGTAGTCCGGCGAAGGATGGTTGTCGCTCAGCTTGCCGCGACCGGCTGCCTGCGCCATCACCCACTGGGCCGGAGCCTCAGCGTTGTACCAGCGCGTGTAGTCGATCAAATGCGA
>JBEKPI010000199.1:0-5984 GCA_049520855.1 Occallatibacter sp. | reverse complement strand
GGAGACGAAGAAGAAGTAGCTCATAGCTGCCGCCAATGCGGAGCATCGGAAAGGGATTGAATCAATGAACGTGTTCGACTCATTGCGCAAGGGGTTAGGTTTCTTTTTGATGAGCATGGGCGTGTCGAGTCCGGCGAAGAAACCCCGCCCCGCTCCCAAGCCCGCCGCGAAGCCGGACGAGGGCAAACCATGAATTGGTAGAATCGAATTCATGCCGCTGACTCGCCAACAGGCTCTCGACCATTTCCATTCACCCGACCTGATCGGCCTGGGCTTTGAGGCTGACGCCGCGCGCCGCCGATTGCATCCCGAGGGCGTGGTCACCTACATCATCGATCGCAATATCAACTACACCAACTTTTGCACCGAGTACTGCACCTTCTGCGCCTTCTATCGCCCGCTCAAAGGCCCCCGCTCCGAGGAGGGCTACATCCTCGACTTCGAGACCATCTGCGCCAAGATCGCCGAGACGCTGGAGATGGGCGGCACCGGCGTACTCATGCAGGGCGGCATCCATCCCGACCTCAAGATCGACTGGTTCGAGCGGCTGTTCTCGGGCATCAAGCAGCGATTTCCGCAGATATGGCTGCATTGCTTGACGGCTTCGGAGATCCTGGCCATCGCCCGGTATTCCGATCTGCCCCTGCGCGAAACCATCATCCGGCTGCGCGCCGCGGGCCTCGATTCCATCCCCGGCGGCGGCGCGGAGATCCTCGACGATGACGTGCGCCGCCGCATAGCCCGCATCAAGTGCAACACCGAAGACTGGGTCAGCGTCCATCGCACCGCGCACCAACTCGGGATGCGCACCACGGCCACGATGATGTTCGGCGTCGGCGAGACATTCGACCAACGCATCAATCACTTCGACGTGGTGCGGTGCTTGCAAGAAGAGACCGGCGGATTTACGGCCTTCATCCCCTGGAGCTTTCAGCCCGGAAACACCGCCCTCGGCGGACGCGGCTGGGAAGAAGCGACCTCGGTTGAATACCTGAAGGTGCTGGCTATCTCGCGGCTCTATCTCGATAACATCGAAAACGTGCAGGCAAGCTGGGTGACGCAGGGATTGAAGGTGCTGGAGTTGGGCCTCCACTTCGGCGGCAATGACGTTGGCTCGGTGATGCTGGAAGAGAATGTAGTTCGAGCCGCCGGCACGAGCAACTGCACCACCGAAGAAGAGCTGCGGAGAATCATCCGCGATGCCGGATTCAAGCCCGTCCAGCGGGACACGCTCTATCGGACGATGTTCTTGAACTGATGCTCCTATCGCCGGGTCACATTTGCGCCGGAATTCCAGAGGTGCGCGGAGAACTCCGATGCGTCGGGATTTCCTGGGATTCCAACATCTTGCCTGATTTCCCAAATCAGCTTTGACAAGAGGGCATCATGGGTAGCCTCGGAGAGATTGGGAGTACCAGCGACCGCTAGAAACGAGTGGAGCGAATGGAGAACTCCTTTCGAGCCGATTAGGTGAAGCGCATTGCAAGCCGTATAAAAGCTTCTCCTGCTTTCTGGTGTAGAGTCCCTCGCGAGGTTTCCACTCATTGAGACCAGGAATTCTTTGTACTGCTCAAACTTGTACTTTCGCCAATCCGCCTCCCTCTCCTTCTTCTTGGTGAGATAGAAGCTGACGGCCACAACGATTACACCAGAGGCGGCAGAGATCACAGAGACGACGACCGAAGTGTCCATAGCCATCCACTATACTCGGCTTTTTGCCATTGGTTGTAGCTTTTATGCTACAATTGTTTCGTGATCGAACTCGTCTACCACCGGGATGAAAACGGGCGTTCTCCGTTCATCGAGTGGATGACGGCACTTCGAGACGAAATGGCGAAATCCCGTATCGCAGCCAGATTGCGACAGCTCGAATCCGGCAACTTCGGCGACGCGAAACCGGTGGGCGAGGGAGTAACGGAATTGAGAATTGACGTTGGAGCCGGGTACCGTGTGTATTGCGGGCGGCGCGGGCTTCATTGGGTCATTCTCCTTTGCGGCGGGGACAAGAGCAGTCAAACGAAGGATATCGCCCGAGCCAAAAAGCTTTGGGCAGAGTGGAAACGGAGGCAGCCATGAAAAAACTTGTCGGCGTCGGTTCCTATCACGAATGGGAAGTTGAAGAGTTGCGCAAGGATAAAGGTTTCGCCGTTGTCTACCTGCAGGCGGCTATGGAAGCCCTCGATAATCCAGACGAGCGCGCCGGTGGACTGATCATGCTGCGAGCCATGGCGGAGGCCTATGGAGGCCTGGGCGCGGTGGCGGCGCAGGCGGGCATAAGCCGGGAGTCGCTCTATCGGGCGCTGTCGCCCAAGGGGAATCCGACGCTGAAGACGCTGATTGCCGTGCTGAAGGCTGTGGGGCTGCGGCTTTCCGTTACGCCGGTGGAGAAGGTGAAAGCGCGGAGGTCTAGAGTGGCTCATGATTCCGTCGCGGCTTGATCTGGCCGTCTACTGTGCCGCGGCCTCTTCCTTCAGATAACTCGCGCTCAACGTCTGTTTCTGCTGTGCAATCGGCAGCAGCGTTGGGTAGAACTGCACAAACGTCGTGTCCACGGCCGCGTGGTCGGCGTGGCACGAATAGCAGCTGGCGTCCTTGGGAAAAAGGCTGCCGCTGACTTGGTCGTCAAAGTCGAAGAAGGCCCACTTGGCGGGGAATCTGGCCTCATCCTTTACGTGGACCTCAACGCCCATCACCTGCGTCCCCTGGTAGTGGCCCAGGTGGTTGATCGAGCCTTTCTCCATCCCCTTGCGTGCCTCCAGCACCAGCACCGTCTTGTCCGGCCAAGCGCCTGTTTGAAGAAACTTCGCGTAGGCCTCCGGGTTCACAAAAACATTGTCAAAGACGGTTTGTCCCGATGCAATCGCTTTGGGGTTATAGCTCATATCGACACCGGAACTGAGAAAAACCCACTCGCGATAGCGCGCGGGATAGAGCAATCGGCCGTCCTGTGTGTAGGCAGGCGCAGACGGGGCATCGGCCTTCGCCGCTGCCTGCGCGCTTGCCTGCAAGAGTTCTGGGCGCGGACCGGCGCAAAGACACACGATCAGAAGCAGGCTGCCAATCGGCAAGACGATCTTCAAGGACATTCGGACCTCCCGATGCGCTAGTATACGCAGGCGGACGGGAGCTTGTTCCGCAAGTTGCGTTGGAGGCTCGCCGGGACTCAGCCGGAATTTGCGTCCTCACACCCTTCCCGCAGGAAAAAACAGCCGCCAATCACCCTGACCGCCCAAGAGCGCTGAAATCCGCATAGCATGAATCAAGACTTCGTGCTACTCTGGAGTTTCCCTGGAGAGTCGGCAAGTTCTCGCGGAGGTGCGTTTGGGCATTCTGAGCAGAATCGGCATTGCGTTGGATTCGGATCTTCTCAAGAGGTTTGACCTCTCCATCGAGCAGCGAGGCTACACCAACCGGTCGGAGGCCTTTCGCGATCTGATTCGCGATCGTCTCGTGACCGAACAGACGGCCGCGCCGCGGTCGATTGTCGTGGGCACGGTCACGCTGATCTACGACCATCATGCCAGCGGCATCAGCGAGAAGCTCACGGAGTTGCAGCACGCTCACCACGAACTGGTCGTCTCCACCAGCCATGCGCATCTCGACCACGACTCCTGCCTGGAGGTGCTCATCGTGCATGGCAAGTCCGCCAAAGTGGCGCAGTTTGCCGACCGCCTGATCGGCCTCAAGGGCGTAGAGCACGGGCGGCTGGTGATGACGGTCCCGGCCCACGCGATCGAGCACCCGGAAGAGCGCAAGCACAAGCACAGCCACAAGCATTGAAAATGCTGGATCACCGGCCAGCAGGGAAAGAATCATGGCAATGAGTAGCACGAAATATAGATACGTAGCACTGTCTCTTTCCATTATTGCTTTCATTTTCGCAGCGAGTGCACAGGGCGGCGCGGGAATCGTCAGCGGCACGGTGCTCGATCCAGCGGGAAAGCCCGTGGCGGGAGCGCAGGTCGAGTTCAATTCCGCTGCGGGCGCGCGGATCAGTTGCACGGCGGGAAGCGACGGCGCCTTCGAGATACCGCTACCCGCGTGGGGCGCGTACACGGTGCGCGTAGAGGCAGCGGGCTTTGCTCCAGTAACACGCAAGCTGAATCTGAGCGCCGAGACCGCAAGCCTGACGCTGCGCCTGGAGCAGGTGGCCGCGGTCTCCCAAGAAGTGGTCGTCAATGGCGACGTCAGCGAGATTTCCCTTGACTCCCCCGATCCATCCCAAAAGGTTCTGGTGCGTGAACAGTTGCTGGACGCCAATCCCGGACGGCCGGGAGCGCCCATCTCGATTCCCGGTCTGCCCATCGAGACCGCAGCCGGCGGGATCAAGGCGCCGCAGTACTTTGCGCCGGGCGTGGCCGGCGATCACGGCGAACCGGTTGCGCAGTACATAGCGGTGGGCGGTTATCTGGTGACCAACAACCTCTCGGCCAACGCGCACGGCAACGGCTACGCCGACCCCAATATCTACACCTCCGGCGCGCTCGCCGGTGTGACGACCGACGGCGGCGCATTCAACGTGCTGGAAGGCAATCACGCCCTCAACCTGGCGGCGACCTACATGCCACGGCAGCAGATGACGAATTTTGTCACCCTCACCGGCGACTATCGGGACATCGATGTGACAGCCGGATTTGCACCCAAAGATCCCGCCAGAAAGGAGTGGGGGGCTGTCGAAGCCAACTACGGAAATGGCCTGCTGGAGGACTTGGAGCACCGGCAGATGTACAAGCTGAACGCGCAACGCGTTATCGACGCGGGCCTCCACGAGATTACGCTTTACGGCATCGCATACTTTGGCGTCTCGCATGAAGGGAACCTGGTGCCAATCGGATATGGACGGGATTTGGGCGACACGCTCGACCCGCGGCAGAAGGACCAGACGCACACCGCGCTCGTGGCCGTTGACGACCGCTGGAAGCTCGGAGGCAAAGACGAGGCAGCCTTCTCCGGATTCGCTCGAACCTACAATCTTGCTTTGTTTTCAAACTTCGGCGAGGGACTGATCCGGCAGAGCGAGTTCCGCACCGTTGAAGGCGCGGAGGCGCGCGAAACACACACCTTTACGACGTGGCTGCAAGGCATGACGGGCCTCGACTACCACGAGGACGATATTCACCGCGACAATCTGGACCACTATCTCTCCGACAACGCGCAGGTCTACGGTCCGTTTACCAAAGTGTTGTCCAGCAACATCACCATCCGCGACCTGACGCCCTATGCGGCGGTGCATGGCGGCCTTGGCAAGCACGTGCGCTTCTACGGCGGCCTCCGGCCGGACGTGATCGAATTAAAAAACATCGACCTGATGCCGCAAATGTCTGCCTATTCCTTCGATCGACGGGGCACGTTTGTGGCTCCCAAGGCCACGCTGGCCTGGACGCCGGGCGAAGGCTCTGCCCGCTGGCTGCCTTCGGCTTCGTTCAGCATGGGGCAGGCCTTCTTTACGCAGGATCCGCGCATCAGCGTGCAAGGTTCACTCACAGGCCCAACGGGAGCGGCGGCGCTGCCTTCGCCCTTCGAGCGCTCCCACTCCATGCAGTTGGTGCTGGAAAAAACGGTTTCGACCACCGATGTTCGCGTGGCGGTGGGCCGAACGACGACCACAGAGACCCTGGGCAAGATCGACCCAGACAACGGCACGCCCTTTGACCTGGGACCGGGCAACCTCAAATTCCTGACCGCCAGTGCGAGCCATCGTTTCGACGGCTACGGAAGCGTACAAGCGGTCTTCTCCAAAGCCGATGCGCGGGTGCTGAACGAGTTTTCCTCCGATCCCGGATGGACGACGAATTCCGGATGGAACCCCACGGTGGAGTGTCCGCGCACCATCTTCGACGGCCTGGTCACGCTGGACAAGCTGCCTCTGGGCCTGCGCGCACGCGGCGAGTACGAGTATGTGGGCCACAAAATACTCGATGCGGGCAATAGCCGGGACGGCTGGAAGCAACTCGAAGCCATTCCCGTAGGAGAAACCCGGTTGG
>JBEKPI010000198.1:0-6023 GCA_049520855.1 Occallatibacter sp. | reverse complement strand
TCGGAGACTTGGCTAAGATCGTTGCCAGGCTGGAGCACTGCTTCGACCGCCCGTTCGCCGTGGGAGGCTACATGCTGAATGGCGCGGCCAGCATCGGCTTTGCTCTTTACCCGCAGGACGGCACAACAAAAGACAGCCTGTTGAGTGTCGCCGACGCCGCCATGTACGCGGTCAAAAACGCCCGCAAGCAGGCTGCCGGCAGGTAGGCCGTCCGCGGGGAATCCGCGCCCGTGGTTGAAAATCTCACCTAGGAAAAACCCGGCCGGGCCTTCCCGCTGGAAGGACGGCTTGCCGCCGCAATGTTACCTTGTACCCAAAGTCCAAGCCCTAATACTGTTCACTTAACTATCCTGATGGCCTTTCGGATGTCGATCGGAGGGAGGAGCTCGCTGGGTCGCGGACGGTGCGGGAAATTGCTCATCTTGCGCTTTACCCCGCGCTCATTGCGGCGATTGCGGCTGGAAACGACGCGCTCGTCCAGTTTTTCGTCGAGGACCGCTTTATGAAAGTCCCTCTTCCGCAGAGGGGGGATAGCGCCCTGGACAGCCATTTTGCGCCGGATCACGCGCATGGCGTGGAGGAACGAGAGCCGGTCGGGGCTTTGCCGGGATCGAGGATGGTAGTCGCCAAACAATAGATCGGCTCGGCGCCCTCGATTCCCTCCAGTTGATAATCGACGATGCGCAAAGGTTGCCCGTTAATTTTGCGCCGCCAGTCTCGCTCGGAAGGATTCACGCGGCTCAGATAGGAGCCATCGGGCAGGCGCTTCTCGCAGGCCATGCGCGTGTTCTTCTTCATCCGCCAGAGCAAATCGGCGCCTGTTACTCGCGCCTGAAGCCACAATTCGAAGCCGAAGAAACTGCGGTCCGCCAGACACAGCATCCCTTTACGCAAAGCCGGAACAACCGGCTTTGCCAGTGTGATTTCGCCGGTCCGGCAACCGTCCATATGGCTGCCAAACAGCACGTGTGTGCCGTTCTCCGCCAGGGGATACAAAGCGGATTTGCGGATAGGCGCTCTCGCCACGACTGGCTCCGGGGCGAGAGAAAGCCTCCTCGTTGGCCTTCTCGCCGGCTACATCGAAGGTGCTGCCATCGAGACTCACAAGCCGCCAACCGCGATACCACGCGCCTCGCGTACTGCGCGCAGCCACTGGCTTGAACAACTCATCGTGCAACTGCCGCAACGGCTCCCAGTCCAGACGCGTGCGGGCCTGAGAGATGCCCGATTTGCCCGCCACGCGCTGCCGGCCGACGGATCGCGCAGCCACTGGACTGCTTTCAGCAGACAATGCAATACCTCGCGATAGGACGATTGCATGTACAGCGCCAGTGCTATGACGTAATAGACAACCACCTGCGCCGGGCAGATCGCGCTCGCGAAGGCTGGCCTTGCCGGTCTTTGAAAGCGCCGGCCCGAGGGCCGGCAGAGGAAACGTTTTAGCGATTACGCCAAGACTGATGCAGTCCGTGATCCGGGCGCCCGGAGGGAGTTCCGCAACCGTACGCGCCATCTGTGGCCTCCTGTCCTTGCTGTACACGGAATGCCACAGATTTCATCAAGCGAACAGTATGACGGCTAGCAGAGCGATTGAGAAAGCGTGATCGCCGTGTGGTTGGACCTTGTGCTGATTCCGCGGGCCATCTTTCCGTCGATGGGTACGATAAGGATTCCCATGCGGAACTCTTGAACCTCTTTTCCGCGCGCAGTTGAGGCGGGGCTCAGTCCGCCGGCGGCGTGCCTTCGAGCAGCGCCAGCAGCCCTGCCTCATCCAATACCGGGATATTGAGTTCGCGCGCCTTGTCGAGCTTCGAGCCAGCCTCCTCGCCGGCTACCACGTAGCTGGTCTTCTTGCTGACGGAGCCGGCAGTCTTGCCGCCCGCGGACTCGATTCGCGCCTTGGCATCGTCGCGCGTCAGCGTGGGCAGCGTGCCGGTAAGCACAAAAGTCAATCCCGCCAATTGCGCCGATCGCTGCCTCTTCTCGGCCGTCATCTCCACCCCGGCTGCCTTCAGGCTTTCGATCAGAGCCAGATTCGCCGGCTGCGCAAAGAACTCTATGATCGCCTGCGAGATGCGCGGGCCGACTTCTTCCACGCGCTCCAACTCATCAGCCGTGGCCGCCCTCAGAGCTTCCATCGAGCCGAACTCCTCGGCCAGCAGCTCGGCTGTTCTTTCCCCAACAAAGCGGATGCCCAGGCCCATCAGCACGCGGGCTAATCCGGACTTCTTTGAGCGATCTATCTCTTCGAGCAGCGCCTCCGCCGACTTCTCCGCAAAGCGGTCCAGAGCGATCAGCTCTTCTCTCTTCAAGCTATAGAGATCGGCGACGCTCCTCACCAGGCCGTGATCGAGCAACTGCTGCACCACTGCCTCGCCCAGCCCTTCAATGTTCATCACCGAGCGCTTACCGAAGTGCAGCAGACTCTCACGCAGCTTGGCCGGGCAGTCCGCGTTCACGCAGCGAAAGTCCACTTCGCCCTCGGCGCGGACGACGGCGCTGTGGCACTCCGGACATTCCGTGGGAAAAACGAAACAGGTCTCTCCTCGCGCGTGCTCCGCGTCCACAACCACTTCGACGACTTTGGGAATCACGTCTCCGCCGCGCTCGACCTTGACCCAGTCGCCCAGCTTCAACCCCAGCCGCTCGATGAAGTCGGCGTTGTGCAGCGTGGCGCGGCTCACCGTGGTGCCGCCGATGAAAACCGGAGCCAGCTCGGCCACGGGCGTCAGCTTGCCGGTGCGGCCCACCTGTACGGTGATGGCGTTGACCTGCGTGATGCCCGAGCGCGCGGTGAACTTGTAGGCGATGGCCCAGCGCGGCGCGCGAGAGGTAGAGCCCAGCCGCTGCTGCGTGGCGTAGGCGTCCACCTTCAGCACCACGCCGTCGATTTCATACCCAAGACTGGCGCGCGTGGCCTCGGCCTTATCGATGAAGCCGATCATCTCCTCGACTGTCGCCACCAGTTTGCGCTGGGGATTGACGCGGAAGCCGAGGGCTGCCAGCGCATCGAGGGTTGCGCTCTGCCCTTGCGGCCAGTACTCGCCTTCGACGAGCAAAAAGTACGCATAGAGGTCCAGCCGCCGGTTGGCGACGATCTTTGGCTCGAGCGTTCGCAGCGTTCCAGCGGCCGCGTTGCGCGGATTGACAGCCAGCGTCAGGCCCTGCTGTTCCCGCTCCTCATTCAATCGCAGGAAGGCGGCCTCTGGCATCACCGCCTCGCCGCGCACCTCAAATCCCCGCGGGAGGCGGAACTGATTGAGCTTATCCGCGGAGATGGTCAGCGGCACACTGCGGATGGTGCGGATATTCGAGGTGACATCTTCGCCGGTCTGGCCGTCGCCGCGCGTCAAGCCGGCGGCCAGCCTTGAGCCTCCGCCAACCGCAGGCTCGTAGCGCAGCGCTACGCTCAGGCCGTCCATCTTGTACTCGGCCACATACTCCACCGGCAGCGGCCCAGCCAGTTCGCGGCAGCGCGCGTCCCAGGCGGCCAACTCCTCTGCAGAGTAGGCGTTGTCCAGCGAGAGCATGGGCCGCGAGTGGGCAACCTTACGGAAGCCCTCGGCCGGCTTGCCGCCCACACGCTGTGTCGGCGAGTCGGACGCGAGCAATTCCGGGTGCGCGGCCTCGATAGCCTTCAACTCGTTCATCAGCGCGTCGTACTCGGCGTCGGCGATCTCCGGCGCATCGAGAACGTAATACAAGTGCTCGTGCCGGCGCAACTCGACGCGCAGTTCCTCGGCGCGTTGGGCCGCATTGGGGTTGGGGCTGGCTTCCTGCATCAGGTCGATAATAGGAGAGCCGGTAAGCTGGACGCAATTGATTCGTGAACTTCCTGAAAATGTTAGCCCTTGCGCGTTGCTTTGATTTGCGTAGAATAGTCTGGACTGCCATGAAAACACAAACCCGTTTTTCGTTCTCTTTGATCCTGTCCATTGCCACGTTCATTGCGGTTTCAGTTCAATGTGAAGCCGCCGCCCCGCCCGATGGTTGGTACGCCGTCGATCCGGGCTTTCCGGCGCAAGTCTTGTTGGGGCGCGGGACGGTAATGTGGGCGGCTGGCAGCGGCGAATCCATTGCTGTTTCCACTGACGCGGGGCAGCACTGGCAGCGCAAACACCAGAACCCGAGGGGCGCATTGCTGCTCGCGTTGAACTTTGTGGACGACAAGTTTGGCTACGCCGCAGGAACAGGCGGAAAAGTGCTCTTTACACAGGATGGAGGCGAGACCTGGAGCGCACAAAAGCTGTCCGATGAAACCATTCTGCAAGCAGCTTTCGGCGACACGCAGCACGGGGTCATTCGCACGCTTTCCGCTTTGCTTGCGACTACCGATGGCGGCAAGACCTGGCAACCAATTGTGCCTGCCAACAACCCTGATTGGGTGAAGCATTTTCCAATCACTGCCGAGATGGCTGCTTTGGATAAGAACCATTTTGCCGTGCGCGTATGGGAAGGTCCGGCGGGCGACGGGGAGTTTCTCTATACGGTAGACGGCGGCGCCACCTGGATTGCGAATTATATCCCGAGCTCGGGTATCCCGGGTCTATTTGGATCAGGGGGTAGCTATTGGTCAGTGGGGCACGAAGTGCTCGGTAAAGACAAGCCCGGCGGAGGCTATGCCTCACCAATGAGCTTTCACTCGAAAGACGGGATCACCTGGGAACATACTCCAATCAATCATGAAGTCTGTCACTGGCACGATTGCGGAGGATGTACGCCGCAGGGATGCTTCGCTGGGAAGAGTTCATTCCTGCAGTTTCTCGACGGCAAGGATTGGCTTGCCAAGTTTCCTGTTCACGAAGGACTTTCTACGCAGTGGGCAAAATCCGGCGACACGCTCTGCTTGCTGAGCAGGACGACAGTTGAGTGCACAACACTTCAGCCGGTGAAGACGCTTGATACGAGCGAGGACTCTCCATCCTGGGAACCCCATGATTTCCCCGCGATCGGAAAGATCGGCAAGTCGAGCCCTCAGTGCATTCGTTGCCAGTTCAATCGAGTGTTCTGGACCGAGAAAGGCAACTCCGGAGCAGAGGATTTGCAAATCAACTTCGTGCTGGAAGCATCGGGGCAGGTAGACGATGTGGAGATTCTTGGCAGCCTTCCGGACGACGTAATTGCGAAGTTGCGAGAGGTGGCTCGGAGCTGGCTCTTTGAGCCAGCCCTCAAGGACGGAGTTCCTGCCGCCACAACTCTCAGCATGAAGGGGCGTGTCATGATTATCAACCCAGCCAAGCCTCCGGGGACTCCAACCCGGGTGGTTCCAACCACATCCCGGCCACCCCAATAGAGACCAGGCGCGAGACTCTTGCATTCATGGAACCCATCACCCACTTCCTCACCGGAGCCTGCATCGGCCGCGCGGGGCTGAACCGCAAGACGGCTTACGCCACGCTGGCTGCCGTGCTGGCCGCCGAGGCCGCCGACCTCGACATGCTGTGGTCTTTCGCCGGGCCGGTCGAGGAACTCAAGCACCATCGCGGCATCACGCACACCTTCCTTGGCGCGCCGTTTGTGGCGGCCGGGGTGGTGGGGGCGATTTGGCTTCTGGACCGCTGGTTGCTTGCGCGGAAACGGCGCAAACCTCCCAACCAAACCGCAAAATCCCCGCCGCCGCCGCGTTGGGGCTGGCTCTATCTGACAGCGCTCATTGCCGTGCTGAGCCATATCCTGCTGGACTGGACCACCAGCTACGGCGTGCGGCCCTTCTTCCCCTTCAACCCGCGCTGGTACGCGGGCAGTCTTGTCTTCTTTGCCGAGCCGGCGATCTGGGCGCTTCTTTTGGCGGCGTTCTTGATTCCCGCGCTGCTGGGCCTCATTGGCGGCGAGATCGGCGTGCGCCGCGCGGCCTTTCGCGGACGGGGATGGGCCATCTTCGCGCTCGTCGCGATGGTTCTGCTCTGGGGCTGGCGCTGGTCGGAACAGGGGCGGGCGCGAATGCTGGTCGAGAACGCGCAAATTGCCTCGGCTCCCGTAACCCGCATGGCTCTCGAACCGTATCCCATCAACCCCTTTCGCTG
>JBEKPI010000197.1:0-6025 GCA_049520855.1 Occallatibacter sp. | reverse complement strand
CATCTTATTGAATAGATGTATGTTAATGACGATATTTGCGGCAAATCCCGAAAGTGAACCATCGGAATACTGGGAAAACTCACCCCGGAATCCGCGCTCATCCTGCTCATTTTTGTTTGCGTTCCGCTGCAATTGGCTTAGCGTTCCTATGAGAGCAACGCCCGGCGCCGTCCAATGATCCAGACCAACGAGACACGTTTTCCGAGAGAACTGACGGGCCATTGCACCGAGGCCGCGCTCGGCTACCAGCGCATGTTGGAGGAAAACCCGTGCCATCCGGAGGCGCTGGTGGGCATGACGCTGGTGGCGCTGGCCAGCCGCCAGAGCGAGGCCGCGGTGAAAATAGCCGGAGCCGCTGTGGCTGCCGCGCCGGAGATGGGCACGGCCTGGGTCGCGCTGGGGCAGGCGCTGAAGGCCGCCGGACGGAGCGAGGAGGCGGAGTGCGCTTATGGGCAGGCGATCCGGCTGGACGGCATGAATCCGCTGGCCCGCATGGCTCTGGGCGAACTGAGGCTGGCCGCCGGGCGGCCAGAAGAAGCGGTCAGGGAATTTGAGCTGGCCCTCCGCCGCAATCCGGCAATGGCCGCCGCGACCATGGGCCTGGGCAATGCCATGGCCAGCCTGGGGAGCTATGAAGAAGCTCTGGAGCGCTACGAGCAGACGCTGGGGCTTCGTCCGCGGCTGCCCGAGGCCGAATTTGCCGCCGGCTTTGCTCTGGCGCGAATGGGAAGGCTGAAAGAAGCCGAGGCGCGCTATCGCCGGGCACTGGTCTTGCGCCCGGACTTTGCCGCCGCGTGGATGAATCTGGGCAGCCTGCTGCGCGAGCGGGGACGCGAGGTCTACGCCGAGGCTGCTCTGCTGCGGGCCGTCGAACTGCGCCCGGACCTGATCTCGGGCTGGGTCAATCTGGCCTTATTGGAGCGCGAACGGCAACGCCCGGACGAGGCTGAGGCGTACCTGCGGAAGGCCTTTGCTCTCGATCCGGAGCAGGTGGAGACACTGGTAGCCTGGTGCCAGTTTCGCGCCGCCGAGCGCGACCGGGCTGGCGCGTGGCAGTGGCTGCGCTGGGCCCTCGACCGCGAACCAAACCATGCGGAAGCCGTCAATATGCATGGGATTTTGCTGCACCAGAATGGACGCTTTCAGGAGGCAGTCGAGGTTTTCGCGCGGGCCGAGGGGTTGGGTCACCGCGCCGCCGCCTCCAACCGCGGAAACTCGCTGCTGGACCTGGGCCGCATGGACGAGGCCTTGCGGGCGCAGGAGTTGGCGGTGGAGCGCGATCCGGCCAGCCCCGGCGCGCAATACAATCTCTCGCTTACGCGCCTGCGTCTGGGCGACTGGGAGCGGGGCTGGCCGGGCTACGAGGCCCGCTGGCGCTTCCGCGAGGTCCATCGCAATCCCAGGGCATTTTCGAAGCCCCGGTGGCAGGGCGAGCCGCTGGAGGGCCGCAGGATTCTGCTCCATGCCGAGCAGGGGCTGGGGGACACGATCCAGTTTTGCCGCTACGCAACCCTGGTGGAGGCTCGCGGCGGCGTGGCGATCTTAGAGGTGCAGGAGCCGGCGCTGTGCTTGATGCAGTCGCTTCCGGCGGTGCGAGCCGGGCTGGCGGAGACGGCGGTCCTGGGCGGAAAGCTGCCGGAGTTCGATCTGGAGTGCCCGCTGCTGAGCCTGCCCGCCGTCTTCGGAACTACCCTCGAGACGGTTCCGTGGCCGGGCGCTTACCTGGGCGCCCACCACCAGCTTGTCCGTGAGAAGAAGCTGCGGTTTCTCGGAGTCCGGTCCCCGGAGCGGGCCGCGGAGCAGCCGCTGCGCGTGGGGATTGCATGGGCGGGCAATCCGCTGTATAAGGCTGATCGGCAGCGTTCCGTCAATCTGGCCACGCTGATGCCTCTGCTGCGCGCGCCCGGCGTCACCTGGATCGCGCTGCAGAAGGGGCCGACCGCCGAAGAGTTGGCGGCGCTGCCAAGCGGCGTTGTTGTCTGGGACGGCTCGAGCCGCGACCGCGATCTGGCCGAGACGGCGGCGCTCATCGCCACGCTCGATCTGGTTGTCACCACCGATACGTGCATCGCCCACCTGGCCGGCGCAATGGCTAGGCCTGTTTGGATTCTGCTGCCCCATCTGAGCGACTGGCGCTGGATGCAGCAGATCGAGACCACTCCCTGGTACCCGACTGCCAGACTCTTCCGCCAGAGTAGCCCAGGCGACTGGGCCGGAGTGTTGGATCGCGTGATCTGTGAGCTCAGCGAGTTGCGAGCGGCGCAGTCGCATTGGATTGGCTATCAAGCGAAGACAGAGATTCAGTCAACTCCATTAATTCCGGCATGACACAAAGATACTTTGGAAAAAGGCAAAAATAGTTCTTGACAGAGAATACTCTATAATGTAGAGTACTCTTCATGGTAGATAAGTCTATTCTCGTTCGTACCCTTGCAAGTCCCCGGAATCCATCCCCCAGGAAATCTTGGGAGAAGGGCTGGAGAGCCGCATGAACCTACCTTCCACAACCACCAGCTCGACGCAAATCTCAACGAAGCTGGTCGAATCGATCCCGCTGGAAGTCGTCTCGCTGGTCAAGCGATTCGGTGACCTGACGGCGGTCGATGGCGTTTCGCTGGAGTTGCGCGCTGGCGAATGTCTGGGATTGCTGGGGCCGAACGGAGCCGGCAAGAGCACGCTGATCCGCGCCATCGTGGGCCGCGTCATTGCCGACGAGGGGCGGGTCGCGGTCTTCGGGGCGCCGGCGGGATCGCTCGAAGCCCGGGCGGCTCTGGGATGGGTTCCGCAGGAGCTGGCTCTCTATCCCCGGCTCAGTTGTAAGGAAAATCTGGCCGCCTTTGGCCGGTACCACGGCCTTGCCTCCGGCAAGCTGAAGGAATCGGTGGCGTGGTGCCTCGATTGGGCCGCGCTGGCTGATCGGGCCGGAGAGCTGGAGAAGAACCTCTCCGGAGGGATGAAGCGGCGGCTCAATATGGCGGCGGGAATCATTCATCGGCCCAGGGTAGTGCTGATGGATGAGCCGACCGTGGGCGTCGATCCGCAGTCGCGCAATCGCATCTTCGAGATGATCGAGGCGTTGCGCAGGGATGGAGCGGCGATCATCTATACCACGCATTACATGGAAGAGGCGGAGCGGCTATGCGATCGCGTGGCCATTATCGATCACGGGCGCATCATCGCGCAGGGCGCGCACGACGATCTGGTGCGGAGCGTCTTCGCCTCGCGCAGCCAGGTGATGGCTCGCCTGGCCGGCCCTGCCGGCGAGATCGGCGCGTGGGTCGAACGGCACGCGGGGCGCATGGTGGACGGCGCCGCCGAATTCACCATCGAACATCCCACTCAGATTGCCGGCTTGCTCGACGATGCCGCCAAATCGGGCCTTGAACTGGTGGACGTCACCTTGCGGCGTCCCAATCTGGAGTCGGTTTTCCTGCACCTAACCGGAAGGGAGTTACGCGATTGATTTTCCCCATCGTACGTACCGCACTGATTGGCCTGCGCCGCGACCGCGCCGCGCTGGCATTGAGTTTCATTCTTCCGATCTCGTTCTTCAGCATCTTTGCCACGATCTTTGGCGGGGTACACGATTCGACGCCCAAGATCAACGTCATTGTGGTGGACGAAGACCGGAGCCGCGCATCGGCTGACCTGATGCGCGGGCTGGGGCGCGAGGACTCGCTGGTCATTCGCACCCGGCCTTCGCCGAAGAGCAAGACCGCCGCGCCGGAGCCGGAGTATACGGCGGCAACGGCGGAGGCCGCGGTCAAGGCGGGCGACGCGCCGGTGGCGCTGGTTATTCCCAAGGGCTTCGGGCAGAATCCGATCTCGTTCGGAGGCGACAGCACCGCTCCGGAGATTCAACTGCTCAACGACTCCAGCGACCAGATCGCCCCGCAGATGGTGGCGGGTCTGCTGCAAAAGGTTGGCATGACCTCGCTCGGCCCGGCGATGGCCGAGGAGGGAATGAAGTACACGGATCAATACATCGGCGGATTCACGCCCGAGCAGCGCCAACGCATGGAGTCCAACCTCGATTGGCTGCGCAAGCATGAGAATGAGAGCGCCGCTTCAACCAGCGCGGCCGGCCATACGGCTGCCGGCGCCTCGGGCAGCGGCGGTCCCATCGCCGTCAAATTCCGCGCGGTCGTGGGACAAGACAAGCGCAGTCCCATGATCTCTTTCTACGCCGCGGGCATCGGCGTCATGTTTCTGCTCTTCACGGCCACCAATTCGGCGGGGGCGCTGCTGGAGGAAGCGGAGAGCGGCACGCTGGATCGCGTGCTCAGCTCGCGCGTGACCATGACCATGCTGCTGGCCGGCAAGCTGGCATTCAACACGCTGCTGGCGTTTACGCAACTCGCTGTCATGTTCCTGTGGGCCTGGGCGGTCTTCAAGCTGGATCTCTTCACGCATATACCGGGCTTTTTGACGATGGGCCTGTGCTCGGCCTTTGCCGTGGCCGCCTTCGGCATGTTGCTGGCGAGCATCTGCCATACGAGGGCGCAGTTGGGGGCGCTTTCGACGCTGCTGATTCTAACCATGTCGGCCATCGGCGGCAGCATGTTTCCGCGTTTTCTGATGCCCGCGGCGATGCAGAAGGCGGGCCTGTTTACCATCAACGGCTGGGCCATCGACGGCTTCATCAAGGTCTTCTGGCGTGATCTTCCGGTGAAGGATCTATGGCCGCAGGTTGGCGTTCTACTGGGTGTTGGCGTCGTGCTTTTTGTTATCGCCCGCAGGGTTGCGCGGCGCTGGGAGTTTGCATGAGTCGGGAATCTATCGACTCCTGAGACGAGACCGTCTTCATTGAAAAGTTCAGTACCTCAAAGGAGAATCGCAATGACTGGAAACGCAGAAGAACTGGAACTGAAAGACAGGCTGAGCCTGATCGAATCGATGATCGCCGAGGGCCGGCGGAGCACCGAGAGCTTTGGGTGGACCTTTGTTTTCTGGGGCGTGGCCTACTATGTCGCCATCGCCTGGACCGCCTGGAACCATTGGTCTTGGGCCTGGCTGGTAACGATGGTCAGCGCGTGGCTCATCTGCTGGGCCATTATCTCGAAGAAGCGGAAGAGCCGGCCGGAACGGAGGCCGGAAACCACGGTTGGCAGGGCCATCTTTTCCGTCTGGTGCGCGATGGGGATCTCGCTCTCGCTCATCTTGCCGGCGCTGGGATTTAGCGGCAGGTTCGATCAGCATGTTTTTGTATCGATCGTCGCCGCGATGCTGGGCCTAGCCAACGGAGCCTCCGCCATCATGATCCGCTGGAAGGCGCAGATTGCCTCCGCCATGGTTTGGTGGGCGGCATCCATTGCCGCGTGCTTAGTCTCCGATGACCAATGCACAGTCGTCTTTCTGGCGGCCATCTTCCTCTGCCAGATCGTCTTCGGCATCTACGCAATGAGTTGCGAAGCCCGCATGCGCAGGCAGGTGGCCCATCATGCCTGAGCTGCCGGAGCTGAACCCTGTGATTCACGGGAAGCTGCGCCTGGCCTTGCTGTCGCTGCTGGTTGGAGTGGAAGAGGCGGAGTTCATCTGGCTGCGCGCGAAGACCGGCTCGACGGACGGCAACCTGGGCGCGCAACTCGCCAAGCTGGAAGAAGCCGGCTATCTCTCGGTCGAAAAGAAGTTTGTGCAGCGCAAGCCGCAGACCCTTTACCGCATCACCGAAGACGGCCGCACGGCCCTCACCGAGTACGTCCAGGCGTTGAGGCAACTGCTGGGCGGAGCCATCGGCGCTTAGGCAAGAGCCTTCAATTTGCGGGTTCGAGGCTCTTCCGCACCCGCTCCATGATCCCCAGGTAGTAGGCCAGGTTGTGGATCGTGTTCAGCGTCGCGGAGAGCGCAGCGCTGACCGAGTACGTTCAGGCGCTGAGTCAACTGCTCGGCGGAGCGATGAACGTTTAGAGCATTTTAGGAATTACTGTAGACTGTTAATGCAGTGATGGAACCATGCCTTTGCGTTGTCTGGAGTGATCATCCGGATTGCTTCGGCGATGGCTATTTCCAGTGCTTCCTTGGTTCT
>JBEKPI010000196.1:0-6103 GCA_049520855.1 Occallatibacter sp. | reverse complement strand
AGCATCCCAAAGTCCAGTGCTCCCAGCGAGAGCAGGTTGGCGGGAATGTGGCTCAAATCTAGGCAGATGGAGGCAAACATCAGCGCGAAAGGAATGGTGAGTGCAACAATAATCGCGCCGCGTATGTTGCCGAGAAAGAGAAAGAGAATGACGGAGACCAGAATCATCCCGGCGGTCAGGTTGTGTTCGACGGTGTCTACTGTAAATCTGACCAGATCGGAGCGGTCGAGGAAGGGAACGATCTTTACGCCCTTGGGCAGGATGCCGGGGTGGTCCTTGGTTCCATTCAGCTTGGTCACTTCGTTGTGTATGCCGTCGAGGACAGGATCGGAGTCGTCGCCCTTTTGCAGCAGCACAATGCCTTCGACGGTGTCGGGATTATCGATGATTGCGCCGTCGGGGCGATGCGTGGATTTGCCTATCTGGCCGAGGCGGATCTTCGGGCCTTGCGCAACGGTCGCGATGTCCTTGATCTTGATGGCCGCGCCGTTGGAGTTCTTGACGACGGTGTTCTCGATGTCCTGCACACTGGTGAAGAGGCCGACAGACTGCACGTTGATCTGCTGCGCGCCCTGCTCGATAAAGCTGCCGCCGCCGTTGGTGTTGTTGTTGGCGATTTGCTGCTCGACCTGGGCGATGCTCAACCCGTAAGAGACGAGCTTTTCGGGATCGAGCTTGATCTGATACTCCTTGGTTGGACCGCCGAAGCTGGAGACATCAACCACGCCGTTGACGCCCTTGAAGGATTTCTCCAGCGTCCAATCTTCGAGCGCCTTCTTTTCCATTACGTCGTAAGAGGGGTTGGTGCTTTCGAGCGTATACCAAAAGATCTGGCCGACGGGGCTCCAGTCCGTGCCCATCTGCGGGACGAGATTGGCGGGCAGGCTGACCATGCTGAGCCGCTCCAGCACATGTTCGCGGTTAATGTCGCTGGTGGAGTCATCGTCGAAGATCAGCATCAAGCTGGACAAGCCGGCCAGCGTCGTCGAGCGCAGATGCGTTAGGTGGGGAATTCCGGCCATCTGAATCTCGACCGGCACGGTGACCTGGCGCTCGATCTCTTCGGCGCTGCGGCCTGGCCACTGCGTGATGATCTGCACATAGTTGTTGGCCACGTCGGGGTAGGCCTCAACGGGAAGATTGCGGAAACTGACAATGCCCCACGCGGTCAGCACCACAACGCCGCCGAGGACCAGCCAACGGCTCTTCAGAGCGAAGTCGACGAGTGCGCGAATCATTACTGGTTCCCCGCGGTTTCGAGCAGGAGAGCGTTGGCGACCACCTGCCGGCCCGGCTCCAGGCCCGCGAGAATCTCCTGGCGGTTGCCGTCGAGCATCTTGCCGGCATGAACTTCGGCGCGCTTGAACTGATTGCCGCCGGCAGGAAGATAGACCCAGTCGCGGTCGTGTAAATGAAGAACCGCTTCGGCAGGAACCACGGCGTGCGTCTCCTTTGCGCGGCTGGTGAAGGTAGCTGTCCCGAACATGCCCAGCCGGAGGAAGCCTGGATTGGCGACCTCGATGCGCACCTTGGCGGTACGCAGCGCTGGGTCGAGAATGGGGCCGATGTCGCTAATGCGGCCTGTCAGCGGGCGATCCGGCCAGGCATTGAGCTTGATCTTTGCTTCCTGGCCAAGTTGCAGACGGGGAATATCGTTCTCATACACATCGCAAACGATCCAGACGGTGGAGAGGTCGGCAATGGTGAAGGCGGTGGCCGATCCGGAGAGGTTGACGCCGGCGGCGGCTGCGTTGGTCACGTTCTGGGCTACGATGACGCCGGAGATGGGAGCATAGACATTGACGATGCTACTGGGATGATTCTTGTCTACGCCGAGCGTCGTTAGTTGCTCCTCCGCGGCCGTGAGGTCGGCCTTGGCGTCTTTCTCCGTATCCTCGGCGCCTTCCAGCATGGCCTGGGAGATTGCGCCGTGCTGGAAGAGATCGTCGGAGCGCATGTAGGCCATATTGGCCATGTGCTCGTCGTTGGCGGCCTTCAGGTAGGTGTCGAAGGCGCTGGTGATGTCCGGACTTTGGACTTTGAGGAGCAGCTGGCCCTTCTTCACGTTGTCGTCGAGGCGGGCCTTGATGTCCACCACGCGGCCATTGGCCAGCGAGATAACGGGAATCTCGCGGGAGATGTCGGGGAATACGCTGCCGGTCGCGGTCAACTCGGATGCGGACTCGATCTGGCTCGCAGCGGCGAGCGGGAACTTGGCTACATCGCTGGCGTCGATGGTGACCAGATTCATGTCCGCCACCTGGATGACCTTGGCTGGCGGAGGAGCGCTATCGCCTTCATCCTTGCTTTTGCAACCTGAGAGAGCGAGCGTGACCGAGGCAGCGAGAGCGAGAGCCAGCAGAGTCGAAGGAAGTTGCCTGGAAGAGGAAGTTAAAATCATTGGATTACCTCGCGCCCCACCGCTAGATTCAATTGTCCAGCAGCCGTTAAATAGGAACCGATCAGTTGCAGGTAGGCCAGTTGGACAGCCCGATAGTCGCTCTGCGCGTTGAGAAAGTCCATCAGCGAGGCGCCGCCGTGCTGGTAGGAATAGGTCACTGTGTCGCGCACCCTCAGCGCCTGGGCCTTGTATTGCGCCTTGTAGGGCCGGAGCAGCGCGAGGTTGCTTTCCACCTGCGCGTAAGCCGAGTCCACGTCGCTGAAGACCTGCTCGCGCGTGGACTCGGTCAATTGCCGGTTGCGGCCAATGTCGATTTCCGTGCGCTGCTTTTCTCCCTGGTTGCGGTCGAAGATGCGCAGTGGGATGTTCACGCTGGCCCCCAGCGTATAACGGCCAAAGGGGTTATTGAACGCGGGGTTGTAAGAGTACCATGTGCTCAACGTCGGATCGGTCGAGCCATTGGCGATGGCCAGCTTGTGGTTGGTTTGGGCCTGCTCGATGGATTCAAGAGCGGCTCTCAGGTCTGGGCGCTCGTCCAAGGCGATCTGGCGGAAGTCCTCGAGCGGCTTCAGATCGTCGGCGAAATCAAAAGGGCCGGTCACATCGAACTGCTCCACCGGCGTCCGGTCATCGAGCAGTTGCAAGAGTTGAATCTTCGCGGTGCGTAGGTTGACAAGGGCGGTTTGAATCTCCGATTCGTATTGCACCCGCAGCAGTTCGATCCGGTCCAGATCGATCTGCGCAAGTTCGCCGGTGCGAAAGCGGTCTCGGCTGATCTTGATGATGTTGTCGTAGTAGGCCAGATCGGCCTTGGCCAGGTCCAGTACGGCCTTGGCCTCCAGTGTCGCGACGAACTGCGACCGCAGATCGAAGAGGAGGTTGCGCTCAAGATCCTCATGCTGCGAGCCGGCGATTTGGGTGCCTTCCTTGGCGCTCTGCAGGCGCAACTCGCGCTTGTGTTCGCGCTCATGCAAGTAATTGATGCTGGGGACAAGCTGGTTTCCGGTCAAAGGCATCCAGTGAGTCCCGAGGCCTGGAGTCGTGTGTGGCGCGACTTGCAAACCATCGCTCGACAGGCCGACCCCAGGATTGGGGCGTAGAAAGGCGGTAATCTCCTCCGCCTTCATCTCGTCGACGCCCAGGGCATCGGCCTTGAGAGCGGGGTTGGCGGCCTCGAACTTGGCCTTCGCCTGGTCCCAGGTCAAGGCAAGGCTCGCCGGCGGGGAACCACCTTGTTGGGAAGTTGCTAGAGCCGGCGCAAATATAAGCAGCGCGACAGCCGTCCCGGCAAGAAGGGAAGGGAAGAATCGCCTCATAACATAGCCTCTGCGCCGTGGTTTTGACGGCGCGGCAAGAAAGAGAGTCACAAAATGGAGGAAGAGCCAGGCGAAAGATCAGACGGCGGGCGGGGGGCGATTCTGAATCGAAGAGAGGGCGGGGATTTCCACCAGGGGGGCATGGAAGGCGGCAGGAGCGGCAAAGCCGGAAAAGCCGAAGGAAAGCTCCGCAAGGACTGGCGGGGGAAGCGTGGCGATGGCATGAAAGATGGAGTGAGGACTGGTTGCCGCATGGTTGCGCCGCGCGCAGTCGACTTCAGCCGGGTTCTGGATGGTCTGCAGGTCGTCGGTCACCGAGATCACGGGCAGAAGGATCAGGATGAGCATCGCAAGCGCGGCGATTTGCGTCCGCGTGCTTGCGCCGGTGCGGCGCGCATGACGCAGCCAGACCCGCACCATCAGGATGGCCAGCAACAGCCAGACGAGATTGAGGATCAACTCCATGCCCAGCCTTCATTCTATATCAGGGCAATTTGGAAACACGAGAAATTGATCGGCGAGGTTTGACCGGGGCGAAGAATCGCCTTATGATGAACATGTTGGATTTGGCGGCGGGCGTCAGTCGCGGCTCCAGCCAACGTGGTCTGGATAACGGCCAGCGCATACAAGTTGCCCACTCGTTCAATGGTAGGACAGCTGCCTCTGGAGCAGCATATTGGGGTTCGAATCCCTGGTGGGCAGCCAAATCAGCGCGAAGAGCCTACTCGATCAACCTAGATTCAATGTCCGATAACGAATATTCTGTATAGTAAGTGTCGGCATGACGCCAAGCCTAATCTCGCGGCGCTTCTCTTCGGCTTTGCTTTTGCTGGCTCATCCTTCTCGTGCTTGATCAAGCACAAAGGGGCTATGGACCCCTACCGTGCCCGTGGATGTGTCCGGTCGTAGACGACTGTCAATTGCGCGGTGGTCAGTTGGGTGTAGCGTTGGGTGGTTGAGAGGCGCTCATGGCCGAGCAGCTCCTGAATCGCGCGCAGGTCGGCGCCTTCTTCCAGCAGATGTGTCCCGAAGGCATGGCGCAGCGTGTGCGGATGCACGTCGGCCGAGAGGCCGCGCAGGATGGCGATGCGCTTGACGATGCGGGCAACGCTGCGCGTGGTGAGGCGGGCCTGGCCGCCGAGTTTATCGAGACCGCGCAGTTGCAGATTAAGGAAGAGCGCCGGAGTCTCGATTCCCTTCCCTTCGACCGCGGCCAGCCGCGCCGCTCGCTCCGCCAGATAGGCCCTGAGCGCCATGGCCGCCGCGTCGCCCAGCGGGACATACCTCTGTTTTTGACCCTTGCCCCGAATCAGGATCGCTTCGTTGGCCCAGTGAATGTCTTCGAGGTTCAGCCCGGTCAGCTCCGCGTTGCGGATGCCGCATCCGTACAGCAATTCCAGAATCGCCGTGTCGCGCGTGGGCCAACTGGCGGCGTCTTCGGTGACCGATTCGACCACGCGGTTCATCTGCTCGATGGACGGCACGCGCGGCAAATGCTTGGGCAGTTTGGGCGTGGCGACGAGAGACGCAACATTCTGCTCAAGATGCCCCGTGCGCGCCAGCCACTTGAACCAGCTTCGAATGGCCGCCAGCCCCCGCGCGGCAGAGGCTTTGGAGAGGCCGCGGCCGTAGAGCGTGCCCATGTAGGCGCGGATGTGCGTGTGTTCGATGCGCTCGACGCTTTGATCCGCTCCGTATCGCTCGGCGACCCAGGCGGCAAACCCGTGCAGTTCTCGCCGATAGGCGCGCAGCGTGTGCGCTGAAACTCCGCGCTCATTGGCGAGAACGCCGAGATAATCGGCGACGAGAGATTCCAATGAGGCGGCGAGGAGTGGAGCGGCGGGGGCGCTCATGCTGTCTCCTCGACTAGTTTAGCCCTTGAAACCAAGTGCAGCCCCCGGCGCCCGGCCTTGTTGGAAACCGGAAGCGCGATCACCTCGGCGCGCTGCCGCGTGGCGCGTGGATGGTGCTTGCGATGCACGGCCTTGAGCCGGCCCAGCGCCAGGTGCGTATACACCTGCGTGGTGGAGATGTCGGCGTGACCCAGCAACAACTGTACGCTGCGCAGGTCGGCGCCGTGTTCGACCATGTGGGTGGCGCAACTGTGCCGCAATTGGTGCGGACTGGCGTGGCCGCTGGCTATTTTTACGATGTGCCAGACCCACTGCCGGGTCAGCGGCATGCCGCGCAGCGAAAGAAACAGCCGCGACGCGCCCTGGCGCACGCTTTCTTGCCGCGCGGCGTTGGTCTGCTTGCGCGTTGCGCCGCCCGAACCGATGCGCGCCAGATGCGGCCTACCCAGGCGCAGATACTCTTCCAAAGCGAAGAGCGCCGCGCGCCCCAGCGGCACAATGCGCTCCTTGTCGCCCTTGCCGCGCACCTGCAC
>JBEKPI010000195.1:0-6109 GCA_049520855.1 Occallatibacter sp. | reverse complement strand
CATGTCGATCCGCTTCAGCGGCACGGCGGCGCAGGTGGAGAGCGCGTTTCACACCGAGATCCACAACCTGAGCGTCAAGGGCGTCGCGCATATCGGCAATATGAGCGACCCGCAAATTCCCGCCGCGCTCGCTCCGGCCGTGGTCGGCGTGAAGGCGCTGCACAACTTCTTCCCGCATCCGCTTCACCACCTGGGCAGCCAGGTAACGTTGAGCGGCACGGCGGGCAAGTGGCAACGGCGTCCGGCGGCGGGCTCCACTGCCGCCAGTTCATCGCCAGGCGCCGCGACCAGGAATACTGGCCTTCATCCCGAGTTTGGCGTCAATGTGCCCGCCAGCGCCAGCACGATTCCATACCAGGTTGAAGATGTCGCGCCCTACGACTTTGCCACCATCTACAACATCCTTCCGCTGTGGACGGCAAGCACACCCATCGACGGAACCGGGCAAACCATCGCCATTGCCGGAACCAGCAACATCAACCCCACCGATATTGCCAGCTTTCGCACCTTCTTCGGCCTCCCGCCCAATGTTCCGACAGTCATCCTCGGGAACGGCAGCGATCCGGGATTGTGCGGGACCATTGGATCATCCGTCAACTGCGGCTTCGGCGATCTGATCGAGAATTCGCTGGATGTGGAGTGGTCCGGAGCGATTGCCAAAGGGGCCAACATCGTGCTGGTGACCTCGGCTCAGACATCGGCGACAGACGACCCGCTTTACGACTCCGAAAGCTACATCGTCAACCATCTCACCGCGCGCATCATGAACGTAAGCTACGGCGAGTGCGAACTCGGCCAGGGCACCTCGGGCAATGTCGAGTACTACAATCTATGGCAGACCGCTGCCGCCGAGGGAATTGCAGTCTTTGTGGCCGCCGGCGACTCGGGTTCGGCCAGCTGCGACGATGGCGGGGATGTGAACGGGGTGCCCTATGTCGCCGAGTACGGACTCTCGGTGAGCGGCCTTGCGTCCACTCCGTACAATACTTCGGTTGGCGGCACCGATTTTAACTGGTGCCCGGCGACGACCATTTATGACGCGCAGATTGCAACCAGCAATCCCCCGGAATGTACGCCCGCGCCTTACTGGGCCGCAACCAACGGCAGTGTCAGCGCGGGGCGCAGCTCGGCATTGGGGTACGTCCCCGAAGTTCCCTGGAACGACACCTGCTCGAGCCCGCTGGCGCTCATGTATCTCGAGGATTGGGCGGAGAACTCCACATATTTCGGCGTCACAGGCGTCAAGGACGCCGAGACTGCCTGCAATTTCGCGGCCTACTACAACGATGGCAGCTTTAACTTCTACTCCCTTGTCGATACGGTGGGCGGAAGCGGCGGTGCAAGCGGGTGCGTGGTCAACACGACCGACCCAACGGGCACTACGTTTGGGACTTGCAGCACCGGCGCTACCAGCACCGGCAGCGTCGTTGGTTCGATTCCCCTGACAAGCGACGGCTGGCAGAAGCCCAGTTGGCAGATAAACTCGAACATTCCCAACCTTCCGGCCGACGGGGTGCGCGACATTCCCGACGTCAGCTTCTTCGCCTCCGACGGCGCTCTTTCAAGCAGCGCCTACCTCGTATGCGTCTCCGAGGCTTCCATTGACCCCGAATGTACCTATTCGACTTCGTCGGAGCCGACGGCATTTGAGGTTGGCGGCACATCGGTCGCATCCCCGGCCATGGCCGGCGTGATGGCGCTGATCAACCAGAAGACCGGCGCGGCGCAGGGAAGCCCCAACGCCGAGCTCTATGCGCTGGCTGGGCAGCAGACTTACTCCGATTGCAGCGCCGAGAAGGTGGCCGCCGGCACAGCGCCCAAGACCTGCTTCTTCAATGACATCGATTCGGGCACCAACGCCATGCCCTGCGACTACGGCGCTAACCTTGGCATCTCTCCCAACTGCACGGCCACCGAGTCCCTTAGAGATCCCACCGGCACCTATGCGGACAATGTGGGCATCCAGACCGGCTACAGCGGCGGCACGGGCTACGACATGGCGACGGGCCTGGGATCGTTGAACATCGCCAACGTGGTCAACGCCTGGCCGGCAACGATCGGCAGCGCGAAGGCAGCGGTCACGGTAACGCCGGCCCAAAACAGCGTAGCGGCCAGCGAGACCTTGAGTGTGACGGTCGCGGTGGCCAGTTCGCCAGCAGGAGGGACAACGCCTACCGGGACGGTGACGCTCTTGAGCGGCGCTTATATATCGGCGGCGGAATCGCTCACGAACGGCTCCGTTGTCATTACCATTCCCGCCAATAGCCTGAGCGTTGGCAGCGACACTCTGACCGCCAGCTTCAATGGAGATTCGATCTATTCAACAGCTGTCAACATGGCCACAGTGACAGTGACCTCAGCGGCTACGCTAACTCCTACTGTGACAGTGACGCCGGCATCGAGCACCGTGAATTCAGATGCCTCTTTGAACGTGCAGGTCACGGTAAGCGGAGGCGGGGGCAACCCGATCCCGACTGGAACGGTGGCGATTTCGGGCGGCGGCTACAACTCAGGGGCGGCGCAAAATCAACTCGACGGGACCGGCAGCTTTACCTTCACGATTCCGCCCAACAGCTTGACCGCTGGAACCGACACTCTGACGGTGACCTACAGCGGGGACGGGAACTACATCTTTGCCAGCAATACGGCAACCGTGACGGTGACCGAATCCACCTTCGCTCTGGCGCCTGTCGTCACGCCTTCCAGCATCGCTCCCGGAGCGTCAGCTGCGGCGGCAATCACGATCTCCTCGGTGGCAGGCTATGCCGGAGCCGTAACCCTCACCTGCCAGCAGCAGTCGGGGCCGGCCAGTGCAACGGATGCGCCCAGTTGCTTTGTCACGAGCCTTTCGGCAGGCGTCAACCTCAGCTCCAGCGCTCCGACCGGAACGGTTACCTTCTCGGTGAGCACCACTGAGCCGCACGCCGCTGCTCTCGTTTATCCGAACGCCTATCCGAACCAGGGCGGCAAGGGTCGAGGCTGGGCCGGGGCGGGCGGCGGCGCGATTCTGGCGTTGCTGGTCTTTCTGGGAGTTCCCGCGCGGCGGCGTAGTTGGCGCGCGATGCTCGGCGTTCTGCTCCTCATGACGGCGCTGGGCAGCCTGACGGCTTGTGGCGGAGGAGGGAGTTCGACCACCACCCCGCCCCCGACCCCAGATCCAGGCACAACCCCCGGCACCTATGTCTTCCTGGTACAGGGAACCGGGAACCCCTCGGTCACACCAGCCGTCTCAACCACGTTCACGGTGATCGTGAATTAGCTCATGCGGCGACTCCGGCGCGCTGGCCCTTCCTTCGGGAAGGGCCAGCGTTCTAGCAGCGCGAACCGCCGCTACTTTCTGGCATCCCCGCTCCGTTTCCTGAAGACCACCTTCAGATCCCGCCGCCAATGCTCGGTGAGCGCGATCAGTTCCCACTCGACCTGCGGGGAAAAATAGCGCAGCACCGGCTCGTTGGCCGGGTGGATGCGCAAAGCCGGCCCGGCCAGCAGCAGCCGCGGCGTAAGCGGCGAGACCTCAGCGCCGGCAAAGTAGCCCTGGCGCTCGAAGGCCGACAGCGCTCTGCCGCCCTCGTTGCCCGCCGCCGGCTGCCGGTCGTTGTTCAGCGCGCGCACGCGAATCCAATAATCCAGCGCCTGCAAGGGCAAGTGCAGGTCCTCGTCGGCCTTCAGCTCGATCACCGCCAGCCGTCCGTTGCGGTCCAGCGTCAGCAGGTCCAGCAGGCCGCGGTCGCCGATCGAGAGCGCCGGCACCTGCGAGTAGAGCAGATCGCCGCGCAGTCCCGGAAGCAGCTCGGCAATTTCACTCCGCAGCCGCGCCTCCAGCCAGCGCTCCGGTTGCAGGCGGAAGAGCGGGTCGGTGTGCGCGCCATCGCCGTGCCGGCTGAGAAAGAGCCGCGCGAAGAGATCGCGGCAGAGCGGCTCGTTTTCCGCCGTGAGCGGGGTTTCGTTCGCTCCCGCGCCGAAAGTGATCTCATCTTCGCGGGCGAAGGAATGGGCGGCAAACCCATGCCGCACCCGCGCAAATTCCAGCCCATGCAGCAGCAGCCCCACCTCTGTCGCCGAACTGGGCCGCACCTCGACCCGTTCTCGCGCGGCGGGCGGAACAAGCGCCAACAGCCGGTCCACCCCCTCCCGGCAGCGCTCAATCGCCGCCTCCCGCGAAAATGTATGAACCAGCCGCGACTCCAGGTTGCCGGTGTCGCGAAAATCCACCGCCGCAAGCTCTTCGCTGCGTTCGTCCAGCGTAAAAAGCTGAAAATCGGCCGCCGCATGGTTCAGCCAGGCCATTCGCTCGGCTGTGGTGCGCCATGCCCCGGCCGGCACAACCACTTTGAGCCCGCCATAATGCCGCCGGCCGTCGCCCTTTTGCCGGCAATGGTCCAGCCACAGAATCCCCAGCGTCAGCACACCGTCCACCATCGCCGCCGACTCGGCCTCGCCCACGCCGATCACCGCCTCGGCCGCGGTTCCGCGCAGCAGCCGTCCGCGCACATAGGCAGGGCCGAAGCTGTGCTCCAGGTCCATCGCCGAGCGCAGGCCATCGACCTTCGCGCCGATAAAGTGCCGCGTGAGCGCACGCTCCAATAATCGCTGATAGCCGCGGCGCGCGGCCTCGCGGGCAGTGGGAGTGCGCCGGTCGCTGGTAGGCACCAGCTCCAGCGTCTGCGGCTTGGCCGCGCCCATGCGGCGGGTCGCCAGGCGCAGGCATTGCGCGCGTTCGCGCACCTCGACCACGGTGCGGATCAGGTTGCGCTCCTCGCTCCACAGTTGAAGCAGGCAGCGCCCATGCTGCTGCGTCACCGCATAGTGTGCCGTGCGCATGTCAAACAGCACACGGCCATCCTCCAGCAGCGCAGCCGCCGGATGGTCCGCCAGATATTGCTCTATGCTTTGGGCCAGCCGCTCGGGCGACGCAGCCTCGGCGCTCGGGGCCAACTTACCAGCCCTGCCGCGCGCGCAGGCCGGTGATGTGCGCGGTGTGGTGGCGCGCGTGCCAGTCGTACATGGCCAGCATCTTGATCAGCATCTCCCGGCCCCGCTCGGGATGGTTGTATCCCTTGCGGAGATCCTCATCGCTGAGCGATTCAAGCATCGCCACCCAGCGAGTGTGCAGCCCCTCGATCAGCGCCAGGGAGCCGTCGATGGGCAACCGGCTGTCGGCCAGGTTCGCCCAGGCGGCCTCCTTATAGGGATTGATGGTGGGCCAATCCTCGGTCAGCGCCAGCTTGCAGCGAGTGTAGGCCATCGCGTGGCTGTCGGCCAAGTGATGCACAACTTGCCGCACGGTCCAGCCGCCCTCGCGGTAGGGCGTGTCCAACTGTGCATCGCTCAATCCGGCGACAGCGGCCCTCAGGCGCTCTGGCAGCAGGCGCAGCGTTTGAATCTGCGCCGCGCGAATGCCGGGCAGGCTGGCAGCGGGCGGGCTGAAGCGGCCAATCGGGTAGCGGAGGTCTTCTAACTCTTTCATGGCACGAACCTTAACCTGTTTGCTAGCGACGATGATGCCGCGCAAAGTTACCCTGTTTCGGCGGCGGAGCCTTCCATGGGGCCGGCGTCCGTCCTAAACGTGCGGGTGCTTAAAGTGGTGATGGTGGTGGTGATGATGCTTCAGGGCAGCGAACGCCGGGGTAGCAAACACCATCATAAGCAATGCGGCGGCTAGTATTTTCCTCATGCCAAAAATGTACCACGATCCCTACGCTTGCGGTAGTCTCCGGATTGCCGGGCATCAAGAGAGGAACGGGCGCGGGCCGGACCGAAAAAGCGTAAACTTGGAGATACGATGACCAAACCGGCCGCTTCCTCTCTTCTCAGCCACAAACGCTTTTTTTTTGAAAAATTCGGCATCACCGAGCGGCTTCTGGAGCGCTGCCTGGGCGAGGCGCTCTCGGCCGGCGGCGACTATGCCGATCTTTACTTCGAATCGGTAGCGGCCACCGCGCTGGGCGTGGACGAGCAGATCGTCAAATCCGCCAGCCAGGGCACAAGCGCGGGCTGCGGCATCCGCGTCCTCTCTGGCGAACGCACCGGCTACGCCTACACCGACAATCTCAACTCCGAGCGCCTGCTCCACGCCGCCCGCACCGCGGCGCTGATCGCCTCCGCGCCG
>JBEKPI010000194.1:0-6111 GCA_049520855.1 Occallatibacter sp. | reverse complement strand
GACTAGCCGCCACCGTGATGGCGAGTAACTATGCGCGGCTGCGGCGAAAGCTCGAGGCCAGGCTGGGCGTCTCAGGGCAACTCGTGGGCCTTGCCGTCGATAGCGAGCCGCGCGTGTACGGCGGCCGCCGCTTCTCCGATGCCGGCCTTCTTTGGTTTGCCGACGGCAGGCTTTGTTACCGCAGCGAGAGCACCACGATCGAACTGAATCCGGCCGATGTCGTCGAAGTCGCCATGCTGGCCGCATCGCCCGCCAATTGGCTCAGACAGGTGCCGATGGTGCGGTTTCGCCGGCCCGAATCCGCCGACCCCGAATCCGGCAACATGGCCGCCTTCATCCTCCATCCCGTCGACTGGCTCCCAGCGCAGCGCCGCCTGTTCAAGTCGATCCAGCGCTGGCGAGCGACGCAAACCTCGGCCCAGCCTACATCCGTCGGCGGCCTCAATCGAATTGAGGGCCGGCCTTTTCCAAGAATACGCATCGCAGCGCTCGTGCCTGCCGTCGGAATCTCCGCCGGAGCGGCTCTCGCGCCGGCGATTGCATCCGTTTTCGTCCTTCACGCAACATGGGGTTTCGTGGGTTGCGCCGTTGCCATCGCCGCGTCCGCGCAGATCTTCATGTTCCTGCCTTCGATGCTCTATCGACCGCCGTCGCTTCCGGCGAGAGCATTTTCACTGTTCTTGTAATGCGGGGTTCGCAGCATCCCACCCTTGCGGCAGAAATTCCAAGAAGCAGGTCCTGATATTTTCCGCGTTGAAGGTTGGAGGCTGTTTTCCTGGAGAGATTCCGCATCCGGGCGGCGATTTCACGGGTAAATGTGCTTCGCGCGTCCGCGTTTCGCGTCTCCGAAGGCCGTTTGGCGGCCCCCAGAGACACTGCGCCCCCAGCGGGGCCAACTGCGGAAGCAGCCGTTTGTGATGTTGGTAAAGATTGACCAAAGCGAAGGCCGCCGAGGTACAGACCGAATGCGCCACGGCTTCCTTGCTATCCACGCCGATATGCGCCTTGGCGCCGAAGTAATACTGGTTTCCCTTCTTGGCCTGATGCGGCCGCTTACTCGGTGTTGGCGGTGAATTCTCAAACTTGCTTTTTTATCGCGCCGGTGATCAACGAGATCCTCATTGCAGCGTGCCTCGGCATGGCAATTGTTACGGCCAAGTCTCGCCCGGCGGCTCAACAAGAAGCGACGCCGCGGGCTTGATTTGAAGAACGCATCCAGCGCCCGCCCGCCTACGGATTCTGCCGCTGAGAACGCCGGGCCGCGGCCCAGCCTCGCTTGACGAACTGGCGCGCACGGGTCACCGCCAGAGCCTCCGCGGGCACGTCGTGGGTGATGCACGAACCGGCGCCGACGTATGCCCCATCCCCCACCTCAACCGGCGCCACCAGCGTGGAATCGCTGCCCACAAAGGCGTCCTTGCCGATGCGGGTGGCATGCTTGCTGACGCCGTCGTAGTTGCAGGTGATCACGCCCGCGCCGATGTTGGCGCGTTCGCCCACCTCGGCATCGCCCAGGTACGCGAGATGGCCTGCCTTGGCGCCCTTCGCCAGCTTCGCCTTCTTGGTCTCGACGAAGTTGCCGATGTGCACATCTTCGCCGATCTCGCAGCCGGGCCGCAGGTGCGCGAAGGGCCCGATCCGAGCGCCGTTGGCAACCGTGCTGCCGGCCAGCACGCAGCTTTGCCGAACCAGCACATCGTCGCCCAGCGCGCAGTCTTCGATCACCGTGTACGACCGGATCAGGCAGCCCGAGCCGATCTGCGTGCGGCCGAGCAACTGCACAAAGGGTTCAATCACCGTATCGGCGGCAACCTCGACCTCGGCGTCGATGACGCAGGTTTCAGGCCGGAAGATGGTCACGCCCTCGGCCATTAGCCGGTTAGCGGCTTCGGCGCGCAGCCGCGCGTCGAGCGCCACCAGTTCGGCGATGGTGTTCGCGCCCAGAACCTCAGATGCATCGGCT
This sequence comes from Occallatibacter sp., assembly GCA_049520855.1. Classification (GTDB taxonomy): domain Bacteria; phylum Acidobacteriota; class Terriglobia; order Terriglobales; family Acidobacteriaceae; genus Telmatobacter. The sequence goes on along the minus strand of JBEKPI010000194.1, from coordinate 4,148 downwards.
GCCTGAAGCGCGACCACGCGCTCGCCAGCCGCGCCCAGCAGCCCGGCCATGTCGGTGAGAATCACTTCCTTGTTGGCGTTGTTGGCGGTGAGCTGGTCAAGATGCGCCAACAGCGGCGCGGCGCGGAAGGCGTAGATGCCGGAGTTGATCTCGCCGATCGATTGCTGCGCGGCGGTCAACGCCTTCTGTTCGACGATGGCCTCGACCACAGGCGAGTCAGGCGAGCGGCGCACGATGCGTCCGTAGCCTGTCGGATCGGCGGGCGATGCGGTCAGAATGGTCATCGCCGCCCGCTCGACCCGGTGGAACTGCCAGACCTTCTCGATGGTCTCAGGCCGGATCAGCGGCACGTCGCCCGAGAGCACCAGCACATTCTCATAGCCGGCGATGGCCGCGCGCGCGCATTGAACGGCGTGTCCCGTGCCGCGCTGGACAGTTTGCTCAACGAACCGCACTCCAGTGGAAGCCACAGCGGCCCGCACCTGTTCGGCCTGATGGCCAATGACGACGTAGATCTCGCCCGGCGCGACGATCTTGCTCGCGGCGGCGATCACATAAGCCAGCAGCGGCTTGCCGCCGATCTCGTGCAGCACCTTGGGCCGCTGCGACTTCAGCCGCGTCCCCTTGCCCGCCGCCATAATGACAACAGCCAGCTTTCCTTGCCCGTCCATGCGCCGCTCCCTGACCAGAAACTCTTCTCTCCCATTGTAGTTTCCCGGTCCAAGGCGCTGGCTGGAAGAGATGCGGCATCGTCTCTTTGGGACAACTTTCCGTTGCGAACCGGCGTTCCCTCAGGGGCTAAAGCCCGGATCATTTTGCGTCAGTTACGGCACGACTGAAGTCGTGCCCTGACGCTTCTTGCCTCTCGAAATCAGTTTTTCCGCAGCCTGTAAAACCGATGTGCTTTCCTGCCATTTACCCTCTTGACTTCACGTTCATCGCTTGTCTGTTTGCGGGAGTCGCGGCTTTACGTTTTTGCGGCTGTCGCGGCGAAGAAAATGCGTACGCGGCGGGCGATTGAGATGCCCGGAATTCCGGTTCAAAAAAGGCCGTTTTGGGGGCAAAGAGACCCAGATTTTGGCATTTTTGGTATGGAAACGAGGCATTTTCTGGGTTGAAGGGCCTCTAAAATCTCGCATGATGGTATTTTTCCGGGCGACTAGCTTTCCAAAGTATTGATTCAAAACAATATAAATTATCTGCAAGGTGCTGAAAATAAATATAAGGGGGGGAGGGGGCGTACTTTTTTCATAACATTTTCGACGGTTTAGTGTTGGCATTCTAGTAATCATGGCGCCGGACATTTCTTTTCCTCCAGATTGATTGTGCGCTCAAAGGGGGAAATGTTCTGCAAACCCCGGCGGTGGGGCCAAGAGCCGGCCTGCCGCTCACATGCGGTTCACTGTCTCGTTCCAAGCGTCCGAGATCCAAAGCGGCGGATTGGGGATCACATTCTGATGTTAGATAAGTCAGCAGTTTCAATCTTCATCCGTCCCACGCAACGGCAGGTTCTCAAAAACGGTCAAAGCCAGTATGTAAAGGAGTTGAAAATCATATTTGCGTCCTAACTTCGGCGTCCAGTAACGGCCATGAGCAAGCCAATGGCGGAATTTGAATGCGCTGCGTAGTTCTCCAATTATTTGATGCGCCTCTGACGCATGACAACTCCATGCGTCAAGAATATCTTTCTCAAGGCTTACATACCTCTGATCTCGCTTGTACAGTGCGCGAAAGGCCCACGACAGATCGTCTTTGAGCCGCTTGCGGCAGCGAAATTGGTAATCCAACTGAAATGCGGCCTCGATCTTCGTTAATAATTCGAGAGAGGAACGCAAATCAGTTTCCTGAATATAATCAGCGAGACCAACGTCTAGCCTGGGTCTGGAGTAGGCGTCAAATTGCGATAATGACTTCGGCGAAACCACGCTGAGGTAATGATTGAACGATTCAACGGCATCGTTATGATACTGTGCAGCCCATTCGAGCGAGGTGTGCCGCGACGGGTTGCCAGGACTCTCATCCATTTGTCACTTCCATGAGCAGTTGGAAGAAATTCTCAGGGGTAACCTCGTCCAACTCAAGCCCCGGCGGGCGCGGCATAATCCTCCACGTCCATTCTGCCTTGTCGGAGGGTGATGCGAGTTCGCTGCCTGATCGGAACTGATTTACTGTCTTTATAAGCCGGGTTGTTTGGGGGCCCTGGACCGTGAAACGCCGGTCCTTATTCGCCAACACAAGTCTTGATTTCCCCGCAGACCCAATCACGTCCACCAACCCCTTGAAACCGATAAAGAGAGTACCTGTGGGAACAAGGTCCACCTCCTGGCGGCCAATGCGAAGAATCATTTGCCGCGCCTGGTAGGAACCTATGTCCCTTTCGTTCAGTTCAATAGGTTTATACCGAACGGAAATCTGGCCCGATGAGATGTACTTGCCAAGCAGGGCTTCAATCATGCGGTAGAGTGCGTCGAGATGGGCCAGCCATTCATCACGTTCTTGGTCCCAATTGACTTGGCCGTCATTGGAGGCACCACTCCGCTGGCGCTCCACGAATTCATCGAATTCCTTGACCGTCATGGATCCCCTCCCGGACGACAATCTGTCCAAAGTGCTTAGAGACCATTCTATCTCTTCTCGTTTTGCAATTCCCACCCTTGCCACAAGAACAATTGCGCGACAAGGATGGGAATTCAGTCTACTGCTTCTTCTCCTCCGGCTGCTTGGGCATGGGGATTGTGATGTCGATGGGCTGGACCGGGCCCAGCTTCAGCTCGTCAAGCCCTGGCTTGATCTCCGGGCCGTTGCCTACTACCAGAATGGCCAGCTTGTCGGGGTGGATGTACTTCCTGGCCACACGGTTCAGGTCGGCTACCGTCACCTTTTCGAGCGCCGATTTGTAGGTCTCCAGATAATCCGCTGGATAGCCGTAGAACTCCAGCTTTACTCTCTCGGCCAGCACCTTTTCCCGCGTGTCGTAGCGGAAGAGGAAGGAGTTGAGGATGTTGTCCTTGGCGCGCGCCAGCTCCTCATCGGTAAAGGGCCTGGTGGTGAGGCCGGCGATCTCGGCGAGCGCGGCTTTGGTGGCATCCACGGTCGAGACGCTCTTGGTGAGCACCATGGCGTGGAATGTGGCCGGATGGTCATAAGCGAAGCCGTAGCCTCCGCCCACGGAATAGGCCAAACCAAGCTCGGTGCGGACTTTTTGGAAGAGCCGGCTGGCAAACCCGCCGCCCAGGATCTCGTTCATCACCGCCAGCGCGGGAACGTCGGGATTGCGCCGGTCCGTGCCCAGGCCCACGATCTCCACGTTGGATTGGTTCACGTCTTCCTTGTCGATAAACCAGACCCCCGGCTTGGGATCGGCAAAGAGATCACGCCGCACTGGATCGGGCTTCGCTGGCGGCAGCCCCTCAAAGGCCGCGCGCAGCTTGGCCTCCATCGCTGTGGGGTCGAAGTCGCCGCTGATGGCGACAATCAATTTGCCGGTCAGCGTACGGTCGTGCCAGGCCTTCAGATCGTCGAGGGTGACAGCGCCGATGGTGGCCAGCTCCGGCTGCTTCGCGTAGGGACTGTCGGCCCCATAGACCAGCTTGGACGACTCGCGGCCGGCAATCTCCTCTTCGTCGTCGTTGCGCCGCACGATGCCCGTGGCCACCTGCTGCTGCGCCAGTTCGAGCTTTTCCGCGCTGAACTGCGGGTGAAAGAGCAGATCCATCGCCAGCGAAAAGACCTGGTCGGAGTCGCCCTTGAGCGAATCCCACGACAGGGCTGTGGAATCCACGTCGCCCGCGGTCTCGATGTGCGCGGCCTTGGCCTCGAGCAGATCGTCGAGCGCATCGCCGCCGATTTTGGCGGTGCCGCTGGTGCGCCACGCCTGCCCGTAGAGCGCGACCAGCCCCGTCTTGCCCGCATCTTCCTCGCGCGATCCGCCGGGGATCGCTACCGAGCCGGAGACGAAGGGCAGCTCGTGGTCTTCCTGCAAAAAGATCACGATGCCGTTCTTGAGTTCGATGCGCACTGGCTGGTGCGGCTTGAAGTCGTGCAGCTTGGGGACGGGAATCTGCTCCCAGGGCTTGGCTTGCTGGGCGCTAATCTCCCCAGTGGGCGCAACAGTCGTAATAGCCGGTGGAGCGGCAGCCGGCGCTGGG
>JBEKPI010000193.1:0-7718 GCA_049520855.1 Occallatibacter sp. | reverse complement strand
CGTCCTTTACGATGCCTGCGCCGCCGCCAAAGCGCGCAAGATCGACGAGTTGATCGTGGATACAGCCGGCCGCCTGCACACCAAGGCTGGACTGATGGACGAGCTGGAGAAGATGCGCCGGACGGCGGCCAAGTTGATTGCGGGCGCGCCTCACGAGGTGCTGCTGGTGATGGACGCGACGACCGGACAAAACGGGTTGCAGCAGGCGCGTCAGTTCACGCAATCGGCGGGAGTGACCGGCATCATTCTGACAAAACTGGATGGCACGGCCAAGGGCGGCATCGCCGTGGCGATCGCTGAGGAACTGCGTCTGCCTGTTCTCTTTGCCGGAGTAGGCGAGCAGATGACCGACCTGCTGGAGTTTTCCCCGGCAGCGTTTGTCGATTCGCTGCTGGGATGAAATGCGCGATTTGAATCAAGATCGGGTTTGGATGCAGCTGGCGCTGGAGCTGGCGCGGCGCGGCATTGGCGTCACCTCGCCCAACCCTGCGGTGGGCTGCGTGATTCTGGACTGCGAGGGGCAGGTGGCGGGCGAGGGCTGGCATGAGTACAATCTGCTGGACCACGCTGAAGTGGCGGCTCTCAAAGCCGCCGGCGAGCGCGCACGAGGTGGCACGGCTTACATCACACTTGAGCCTTGCAACCATACCGGCCGCACCGGGCCTTGCACGGAAGCGCTGATTGCGGCCGGAGTGAGGCGCGTGGTGGCGGCGACTATCGATCCCAACCCCGCCGTTGCCGGTCACGGGCTTGAACGGCTGCGCACGGCGGGGATGGAGACGGCTGTGGGAGTCTGCGAAACTGAGGCGCGGCGGCTGAATGAAGGCTTTGCGCGCTGGAGCCAGCACCGTAGACCATTGGTCCTGATGAAGGTGGCGATGACGCTCGATGGCCGCATCGCGCCGCCGCCGGGCCAGCAGACGCCGCACCAGCCTTTTTGGATTACCAGCGAAGCGGCGCGAGCTGCCGTGCAGCCGCTGCGCTGGCAGGCCGACGCCGCACTGACCGGCGTGGATACGGTGTTGGCCGACGACCCCCTGCTGACCGATCGCAGTGGCCTTGGCCGCCGCCGGCCGCTGCTGCGCGTGGTGCTCGATTCGGCGCTGAGGATGCCGCTCGACTCGAAGATGGTGGCCACAGCGCAGAACGATGTGGTGGTCTTCACGGTTTCCGCCGACGAATCCCGCGTGAAGGCTCTCCGTCAGCACGGCGTGCGCGTCGAAGTGCTGCCCGCCGAGGCCGGCCGCGTCCCGCTCGGCAAGGTGCTGGATAAGCTGGGCGAAGAGGACATTCTGACCCTGCTGACCGAGACCGGCACGATGCTGAATACGGCGCTGCTCGTGGGCGGGTTTGTGGACCGGGTGCATTTTTTTGTTTCCCCGCAAATCATGGGGTCGGATGCCGTGCCTGCCTTCAAAGGGATGGTCAACGCCATACGCATGGCGGAGGTCGAGGTTGAGCGGTATGGCAACGACCTTGGACTGTGTTCGCTGCTGAGGGATCCGTGGCCGAAGGATAGGGACTAGGGAATAGGGAATAGGGAATAGGGAACAGAATGACAGTTTCTGTGGGCTGTGAAACTGTGAGGTGGATGTGGTTTATTTTGAATTGTTTAAGGGTTGCTCCACCGATTCACTGATTCACAGTTTGCGTGCTTCCGTGAGTGGGGGTCTTGTAAGTGGTTGATTTTAGAATAGTTGGATAAGGCTCCACAGATTCACAGGCAAAAACTAGAAAAAAAGCGGGGCCGGGAGTGGAGGATTTGTTGGTATTCAGCACATTCCGCTGAAGTTGCGGCGGATTCATGGCTCCAGCTGACGGTTCGGCAGGGCGGGTTTTGGGCGGGTTGCACATGGATTCCTTTCGGAGAACAGGGAGTAGGGAGTAGCGGTCAGTAAAGCCCCATCCTTCTGACTACTTTTATTGTCTGCCAACGGGCGGTAATTATCTGCAAAAAAATCGGGAGGGCGAAGTGGGATTTTTTGTTGTGTGCCGGGCTGGGGTTCGTGGTCTCTCGACAGAGATCAGGGGTCAGAGATCAGAGATCAGGGGTCAGAGATCAGAGATCGGAGATCGGGGGTCAGAAAACACGCCGGTTGATGTTCGTGGTCTCCCCGGTCTGAAAATCCAGACCGGGGCCACCCGCCTAAAAGCTGGTGGGTGGGGTTATGCCGGGGTGAAAGCCTCCAGCCTAGCAGGCGCCGCGCTGCGCTGTTCCCTTAGAATGAAAGCATGTTTACCGGGATCATCGAACAGACGGGGACGCTGGTTGGGGTGACGAGCCGGGGCGGGGTGCGGCGGATTACGGTGGAGGCTCCGGGGCTGGCTGGAAGGCTGCGCGAGGGGGATTCACTGGGGGTTTCTGGCGTTTGCCTGACGGCGCTGGATGTGGACCCGAGGCTGTTTCATGCCGATTTGGCGCAGGAGACGCTGGACCGAACCTCGCTGGGGACGCTGGCGGCGGGCGCGAAGGTGAACCTGGAGCTGCCAACGGCGGCAGGGAGTCCGCTGGGTGGGCATATTGTGCAGGGGCATGTGGACGGATGCGGGGTGATGACGGCGCTGGAGCCGGTAGTGCCGGAATCGAGCGAGAGGTTTGACAGGCAGACGACCGACTGGACGCTCAAGGTGCGCGTACCGGAGAATGTGCGGCCGTGGATGGTGCATAAAGGCTCGGTGGCGGTGGAAGGCATCAGCCTGACGATTGCGGATTTCGACGGCGAGGCGATCACGATTGCGATATTGCCGCTGACGTATTGGCGGACGAACCTGCACACGCTGGCTGTGGGCGCTTTGGTGAACGTGGAAGCGGATGTGCTGGTGAAGCTGGCCCATGCGCAGATGCTGGCCGCGAAGAAGCCGGGGCTGGAGCTGACCGAGGCCTGGCTGGTGGCGAGCGGGTATTGAGCGGGGGCGTGATTTTGCCGAAGAGCGGATCGCAGGGGCTGAACAGGCTGCGGAAAAAGGCTGGCTTCAGGCGAAATGCCCGAAAAGCATACCGCAGGGGCTGTAGCCCGGCCTTTATTTAGTTGCACTTGTGGCACGACTAAAGTCGTGCCCTGATACAAAGCTTCATGCCGTGGATCAATCCCCGGCCTATAGCCCGGAGGATTTTTTCGCGGCGTGTAAAGCCCTGAGCTACCTACCGCGCGGGCTGTTCATCGTCTAACCGATAGGAGCGCGGTTCGCCGCGGCTGCCGCTCGTATCGCTGAATCCCGTATGCTGTTAGCCAGGAGGCTGTTATGTCCGCAGTGCGCCTATCCGTTCCGTTATTTCGCCAGATTTGGCTGGCAATGCTGGTGCTGGCCCTGGCGGCCGCTGCTTCCCTGCCCCTGGGCCGCGCCCAGACGCCGGCCGCGCCTGCCGGCCAGCAGCCTGACCAGACCGCGCCGGAGGCCGCGCCCGATTCTGGCGGTCCCAGCGGCGACTCGGGGGCGATCGCGCTGCCGAAGAAGAAGGAATCCGCGGACGTTCCTCCGGCCGCGCCGGCAGCGCCCCAGTTCAAGAACCCCGAGGGGGCGCCCAATTTTTCGCTGCGCGTCGAGGTGCCCGAGGTGACCGTGGATGTGGGCGTACTGCTGGAAAAGACCGGGCAGTTCGTACCCAATCTGAAGCCGGGCAACTTTCGCGTCTATGAGAATGGCGAACTGCAAAAGGTGGCCGGCTTCAAGCGCGTCGAGGCCCCCATCACCGCCCTGCTGCTGTGCGAATTCGCCTCAACGAACTACAACTTCATCTATGACATGCGCAACGCCGCCTTTACGTTTGCAAACCAGCTGCGCCCGCAGGACTACGTGGCGATGATGACGTTTGACATGAAGACGCGGATTGTCTCGGACTTCACGCAGGACAGGAGCCAACTGCAGCAGGCCGTGATGTCGATGCGCCTTCCGATGTTCAGCGACCGCAACCTGTTTGACGCCCTTTATGAGGCGGAAGACCGGCTGAGCCGCATCGAGGGGCGGAAGTACATCATCCTGATCGCCTCGGGCATCGACACGTTTTCAAAGATCAATCTCGACAAGATTCTTCAGAAGGTTAAATCCACGCCGGACATCACCATCTTCACCGTCTCGACCGGCGGGGCGATTCGCGCGATGCGCGAAGGCAGCATTGGCATGCGGGGGCAGATACGGGATCTGGACTACTTGCAGGCAGACAACGAGATGAATACCTTCGCCACACTGACGGGCGGCAGGTGGTTCTCTCCCCGCTTTTCCGGCGAGATGCCTGACATCTTCCAGCAGATCAATCAGAACATCCGTTCGAAGTATCAGCTGGTGTACCGCCCCAGCAACGCCAAGCAGGACGGGACGTACCGCAAGCTGCGCGTGGAACTGGTGGACGACGAGGGCAAACCGCTGCGCATGGAGGACGAAAAACACAAGCCGCTCAAGTACGACATCATCGCGCGGGACGGGTACCGGGCCAAGCAAGAAGTGGAGTAGGGGTTAGGGAATAGGGAGTAGGGAGTAGGGGCAGGGGGCTGGCGGATGCCCATGGGAGCCTCCGCCAACCGCCGAGGCAAAGCGCAAAGCAGCGGTCTATTGGAACTGGGCGATGATATCCCAGATGTAGTACACAATCACGAACAGGGTTGCCGCCCCAACGAGCCAAAGGGCAAGCCTCACTGCAGGCTCAACCTTCTGCACCCTGGCGACAATGGCTTCCTGCGCCGCCCGCTCGTGAGCGAATGCGTCGTCGAGAAATATCTGGCCCTCTTCGTCACGGGCCAAACTGGACTTATAGAGGGAAAGCACGGCCAAAACCAGGAGCAGCACTCCCCACACCGACCACATCACCGGAACAAATGTCATACTCCACCTCCCCCAAGATTCGTCCGGCTCTGGAGCTGACGGAGCTGAAAAATTCAGGTTCCGTCCAACCGAAAAGCCGTACCGGAAAACATCATAGCGCTGAATGTGCGCCTGTGCGCAGTTAAAAAAACACAGGGGTTACCGGAGAGGATGCAGGGTGGGTTACCGGAGAGGGGCGACGGGCACATGGTTGTCCATGCTTCAGGCTCGGGCAGGGGGGCGAAGGACAGGGCCTGAAGGCCCATTTCGATTCGCTCTCGTTCAGTGGGCTGAAGCCCACTGCTCCCTCCTGAGGCTCGCTCTTGTGCGACTTTCAGGCCTTGGGTTGCATCCAATGGGACGAAGGCACGAATCGGCCTTGAATCCCGCCTCGCGGAGCGGTACAGTTAGGTTCAGGGCAAACATCGCGATTTAGGAGAATCCATGGCCACTGCAACCGTTGCACCCCCACAGGAAACCGTCAAGAAAGCACCCCTCAACCTGACCCCGCAGGCCATTGCCAAGGTACGCGAGATCATGGCTACGCAGGATCCTCTTCCCGCCGGGCTGCGCGTCGGCGTGGTGGGCGGCGGCTGCTCAGGCTTCCAGTACTCGATGGCCTTCGAGAACCAGAGCGGGATGATGGACAAGGTCTTCAGCTTTGAGGACATCAAGGTATTTGTTGACGCCACCTCGCTGATGTACCTGAACGGCTGCACGGTGGACTACGTAGAGACCCTGGAGGCCGCCGGCTTCAAATTCGACAACCCCCAGGTGAAGAGCACCTGCGGATGCGGGTCGTCTTTTAGCGTGTAACGGCGCTTTGGTGGTTTGATTCGCAGCAAGGCCCGCTCCCAGCGCTGGGAGCGGGCTTTGCCGCGTTTGGCCGGGAAGAGGGATCGGCGGAGTTCGTGGTCTCACCCGTCTGGCGCGATGGGCTGCGCCATGGATGGGGCGCCGGGAAAGCAGTCACTGCTGTTGCTGTTGCTGCTGTTGCTGTTGTTGCTGCTGTTGTTGCTGTTGCTGCTGTTGCTGCTGCTGTTGCTGCGCAAGCCCGCCGCCTGGCAAGCCGCCACCCATGCCGCTGTTCGCCAGCATCTGCTCGGCCAGCGGGTCGTAGACAAACTCCCACTCGTTGTAGTGGAACTTCTTCTTGTAAACCAGGAGGGATTTCTTGGGGCTGTTGGGAGAGAAGCCCATGATGGGCCCGCCGCCGAAGGTCTGTCCATTCAGGCCGGTCGTCGAGCCGGGTGTGCCGCCATTGGCGGCGTTCGGACCCGCGGTGGCTGAGGGGTCGCCGCTCGAATTCTGGTCAGGACTGGCGCATCCCGCGCCGTTGGCTCGGGAGTTTGGCGAAGTGAAGGGGGAAGAGCCTCCGTTGGGGTTGGGCGGGACAGTGGACGAGGTGTTGGGCGGGGTGGTTCCAGCGAATGGGTCGGGAGCGCAGGGGCCCGCGCCGCCGATCGGCACGCCGAAGAAGCCCATGGCCGTCGGAGCCTTGTTGTGGCCCACGAGAATCGGCATCCAATCGTCCTTGCCGGTGGTCGGGTCGGCATATTTCTTGCGCAGGAAGCGGATATTGTTGGTGGGCTTGACCAGCGCATCGACGCTGGACGGATAGGCTCCGAATTTCTTGTAATACATTTTCACGGCGCGGGCATATTGCTTGCCGCGGTTCATGGTCTCGAGTTCGCGGTCGCGCTGGATCTGTTTGGAGATCTTGGGCAGGGCGACGGCCAGCGACAGGGTGAGCAGCGCCACAAGGAAGAGGACGGCAAGCAGAGCGAAGCCCTGCTCGGAGGGTTTGGGGCGGCGGGATGGGGTGGGCTTGGTCATTCAGTTTTCAGTTCTCAGTTTTCAGCTATCAGCTTTCGGCTTCTTGCTGATTGCCGCGCCAGTCCGCTTTCTCGGTCTACCAGAAGATCACTTTCATGCCCAAACAACCGAAGCTGAAAGCTAATTGCTAAAAGCCGCACTTCAGTTTGGCTGGAAGGGCAGCGATTGGGTGTTGTTGTAGCCCAGGTCTGTGACCTGGACGCTGGCGGTGGAAATGGCGCCCACCTTGTAGCGGTGGTCGACAATCTCGCCGGTTCGGGCGACAAAAATGTCGTCGCCATGCACGAAGAAGGCTTGCAGCGTTTTGTTCTTTTCCTGGCTGTAGCCGAAGTACTTCAGATCGATGGCCGGCGGCGCGGGAGGTACATACGCGGCCGGGGCTGTGATTACGGCAGGCTGATCGGTGCGGGGACTATGGACCAGGGCCTCGATCACCGGCTGCGCCGACTCGGCGGAGAAGATGTTTCTGCCGGTGCCGAGGTACTCGACATCTTCGGTGAGTGCCAGCTTGTCGAGGCGCAGGGTGGGGTCGATGCCGGCGTTAGAGAGCTTGAGCGCCTCTTGCGCGCCGGGCTGGATTGGCGCAACGGCGCGAGTGTTTGCCGCGGAAGGCTTAGGAGCGGGCGCGGTCTGGATTGCCGCCACCGGACGGGGCGTACTGGGAGAGCCTCCAAAGGTGTAGTTGATGAAGAAGACGAGCGCACCGACCAGGACTACGCCGAGGCCGATGAGCATATAAACCTGCCACTTTTTTTCCGCTCCCAGACGCATGGCCATGGCTATTCACCCGCCTTTCCGGCGTTGGTGGAGGCGGACGGGGCATCGCCAGGCTGCGGAGTGGGGGGCAAGCCGCTGGCCGCCGCATCGGCCGGCCGCAGCCAGGTGGAGACGAGCAGGTTCAGATTGACCATGCCGCCCTGCTGGCTGGTGAGCTGAAGGCCGCGAATGACAAAGAAGGTCTTGTCGCGCTCCAGAGAGTTGATAAAGCGCATGATCTGCGGATAAGCGCCGGTGATTCCCGCGTCCATGGAAATCTCGGTGAGGTCTGCGCCGGGCTTGCCCTGCGTGTACTGCACCCGGCTGAG
>JBEKPI010000192.1:0-6191 GCA_049520855.1 Occallatibacter sp. | reverse complement strand
GCCCTGTTGCTGTTGCAGAACGGCAAGTACGACAAGGCGCTTGCCGCCTTCCAGAAGCTGCTCCCCGCCGCGCCAGCCGAACTGCTGGAACGCTGCAGGATGTACATCAGCACCTGCCAGCGGCAGTTGGAAAAGAACAACCTGACTTTTCTGACTCCCGAGGAGCACTACGACTATGCCATCTCGCAGTTGAATACCGGCTACTACGAGGAAGCGCGCGAACAGTTCAATAGCATCCTGAGCGCCCATCCATCGGCCGATTTCGCCTTTTACGGGCTGGCGGTTCTGGACGCGATCACCGGGCGCACGCAGGATTGTCTCAGGAGCCTTTCACGGGCCATTGAACTGAACCCCAAGAATCGGCAACAGGCGCGCGTCGACAACGACTTCCAAAGCATGGTGGACGACCCGCGGTTCACCGAACTGCTCTATCCAGAGGTTCCATAAATCCTCAAGTGACTTCCGCGAAGACCTCGGCATCGAGCTTGGAGCCGCGCCCGCAGCCGACTGGGGTGGGCGAGGCCTTGACTCTCTCCCGTCCGCTGCGCGTGGTGGCCATCGGCGGCGGCACGGGCCTCTCGACGCTGCTGCGCGGGCTGCGGCGTCACGTGACAGCCGCCAATCCGAGTGGACATGAGGCAGGCCTCATCTCCGACCTGGCCGCCTTGGTTACCGTCACCGACGACGGGGGATCGAGCGGCAGGCTGCGCAAGGGCTTCAACATGCTGCCCCCGGGCGACCTGCGCAACTGCATGGTGGCGCTCAGCGAAGAGGAGGACTTGCTGGCCAAGCTCTTCGCCCATCGCTTCCGCAAGGGCGATGCGCTGGAGGGTCACAACTTCGGCAACCTCTTCGTCGCCGCGCTCACCGAGATTACCGGCGACTTCGCCCATGCAATTCAACTGGCGTCGAAGATTTTGGCTACGCGCGGGCGCATCTACCCGGTGACGACGGCCAACGCCACACTGGTGGCGCGAATGGACGACGGTTCGCTGGTGCGCGGCGAGACCAAGATCACTGCCAGCCGCAAGCGCATCGAGGAACTGACGCTCGAACCCGAGGACGCCGCGCCGCTGCCGGAGGCGCTGGAGGCCATCGAGCGCGCCGACCTGATTTCGGTGGGGCCTGGATCGCTGTACACTTCGCTGATCTGCAATCTGCTGGTGCGGGATATGCCCGAGGCTCTGGCGCGCGCGCGCGGCGTGCGGGTCTTCGTCTGCAACCTGATGACCCAGGCCAACGAAAGCCTGGGCCTGACCGCCTCGCAGCACATCGAACGGATTTATGAGCACACCCGCGCGCCGGTCTTCGACTACGCCCTGGTGAACACGGCGGCCTTTTCGGCGGAGACACTGGCTCGCTACGCAGCCGAGGGAGCGTCGCCCATTCTGCCCGACATCGAGCGCATCGAAGCGCTGGGGGTGCGCGCCATTAGCGGCAACTTCGCCAGCGAAGAGAGCGTCGTCCGGCACGCGGCCGGCCGGGTCACGGGGGCGCTGCTGGCGCTAGGCGGGGCCGCGGTTGCGGGCTCGGCCTGAGTTTTCTCTTTTCCGCCAACTGTTCAATACGATACAGTGAAGACTCGCGCGGCTCGAAGCTTGCGCGGAACCTCAGGAGGAACTATGCGCAAGACTCGAGTTTGGATCGCCATGGGCTGTTGTCTATTTGTGGCGACGCAGTTTGCCTCGGCGCAGTCTGGCAGAAAGCCCGGATTGTGGGAAGTGACCACGACGATGAACATGGCTGGCATGCAGATGCCCCAGATGCCGGCCAACGCACAGATGCCCCAATTGCCGCCGGGAGTGAAGCTGCCTCCAGGCATGCAGATGCCGTCGGGAGCCGGAGGATCGCCCTTCGGTCCCCATACCACGCAGATCTGCGTGACGCAGGCGATGATCGACAAGTACGGCGGACCCACGGCCACACCTCCGAGCCGCAACTCCGACTGCAAGATGACGGATATCTCGATCAAGCCCACAGGCATGACGGCAACCATGGTCTGCACCGGGCAGATGAACGCTACTGGCACCGTGGTAGCCACCTTCACGGACGCCAACACAACCCACTCCAAAGTTCACATCACGGGCACCATGCAGATGGGCCCTAACTCCAGGCCCGTAGACATGACGATGGACTCGACCTCCGTCTACAAAGGCCCGGATTGCGGCAGCGTGAAGCCCTTCGAGGCACCCGCGAAGTAGTGCTGAGATCATCACAGGCCCGCACAGCCTAGCGATACCATTGGACGCCCCATCCTTTCCGCGTTTCCGCTGGAAAGGATGGGATCGCCGAGGCGTTCCGTTAAGCCCCGCCAGGGAATGCCGGCACGATAGCGATGCAAAACCGCTTCCGCGAACGGACGGTTGTTGGCGGTCGGACGCGCTGCGGAACCGCTTCTGCCCGACAAAGGCATTTCGATTCGCTCCCACCGCTCGTCCGGCAACCCGGTAACGATGCGCTCCCATACTGCAAAATCAACGATCCATCGACCCCATGCATAAAGCCAATTCGATGACAGGCGCCACGGCGCTGAGATACGCCCTGGATATCCACCGGCACAACCTGGGCAAAGCTGCTAAAATCGGTAGAATCCACTCTTCGGAGAGGCGATGCAATCCATCCTAGCGCTCGAAGACGGGCGCATCTTCCGTGGCCTCGGCTATGGCGCACCCGGCGAATGCCGGGGCGAGGTCGTTTTCAATACATCCCTTACCGGTTACCAGGAAATCGCCACCGATCCCTCCTATGCCGGGCAAATCGTCGTTCTCACCAACCCCCAGATCGGCAACTACGGCACCAACCAAGCGGACAACGAGTCGGCCCGGCCCTATATCGAAGGCCTGATCGTCCGCGAGTTTTCGCCCATCGGCTCCAACTGGCGCTCCGAACAGGTCGCCGACGAGTACATGGAGCGCTATTCGGTTCCCGTGCTGGCCGAGATCGACACCCGCGCGCTGGTTCGCCACCTGCGGACCCATGGCGTGATGCGTGGCGTGATTTCGACTGCCGAGACCGACGCCGACGTGCTGGTCCAGAAGGCCTGCGCCATTCGCAAGATGGACGGGACCGATCTGGCCCGCGTGGTCTCGACCAAGTCGATCTATACCTTCGATTCGAAAGACAGTCGCAATCAGACGGGAGACCCCTTGCTGGCGGTTGCGCTCGACCAAGAAGAAAAACAGCGCAAGCTGCATGTCGTCGCGTACGATTTTGGTATCAAGCTCAACATTCTAAGGATGTTGGTGCGCGAAGGCTGCCGGGTGACGGTGGTTCCGGCCGAGACCAGCGCCGAGGATGTCTTTGAGTTGAAGCCCGACGGCGTCTTCCTCTCAAACGGCCCCGGCGACCCCGAGCCGGTCGATTACGCCGTCCGCGCGATTCGCCAGTTCCTGGGCCGCGTGCCGGTATTTGGTATCTGTTTAGGCCACCAACTCACCGGCCTGGCTCTGGGCGGCAAGACCTACAAGCTCAAGTTCGGCCACCACGGCGGCAACCACCCGGTGCAGAACAAGATCACCGGCAAGGTCGAGATCACGGCCCACAACCACAACTTCGCCGTCGATCCCGACTCGATCAACGCCAACGAAGTTGAACTGACCCACGTGGACCTGAACGACCAGACCCTCGAAGGCCTGCGCCACAAGACGCTGCCGCTCTTCAGCGTGCAGTACCACCCCGAAGCCGCGCCCGGACCGCATGATTCCAACTACCTCTTCCGCGACTTCCGGCGGATGATGGAGGAGTGGAAATCATGAGCGAGGCACGGTCCTACTATGTATACGCCTTGAAGGATCCTCGTTCCAATCCATCTCGCCCCTTTTATATTGGAAAAGGGACAGGTGTGCGTGCCTGGGAGCATCAAATCAACATCGACGGCACTCGAAAAGGCAAACGAATTCAGGAAATTGTTGATGCTGACCAAAAGCCTGTCGTCACTAAGCTCGTCGAGGGATTAACTGAGAATGAAGCCTTACTCATTGAATCAGAATTGATCGCAGCATTTGGAACTGAAAGCCAGGGAGGATTGCTTACTAACTCAGTGATCCCGCTTGGAAAGAAGCGAAATAGTGCAAAAGACAATCTTATTATTCCATCTGGGGTTGTTGAACGGGCGCAAATTGGCGTTGCTCTATTGAAGGAATCAGTTCTGGAATTGGCTGTTGCAAACGAAGAAGGTGTCACTAATTCGGATATAGTACATACGCTTGGACTCCACAGTGACTATTCTGGCGGCTCAAAAGACTACCTAAGCTGGAGCATTCTCGGTTTGTTAATGCGAGAAGGCAAGATCAGGCGGGTAGAAAAGAAAAAACACAAGGCTCAGGTGAGGTAGAAGACTGCATGCCACGCAGAAATGACATTCAGAAGATACTGGTAATCGGCTCGGGGCCGATTGTGATTGGGCAGTCGGCGGAGTTCGATTACTCCGGCACGCAGGCCTGCAAGGCTCTCAAGCAGGAGGGCTATGAGGTGGTGCTGGTCAACTCCAACCCGGCCACTATCATGACTGATCCCGACCTTGCCGACCGCACTTACATCGAGCCGCTCACCCGCGAATACGTCGAGGAGATCATTCGTCTTGAGGCGGAGATGCTCGCCACAGGCCGTGATGGCAAAGCTCCCGGCAAGTTTGCCCTGCTCCCCACAGTCGGCGGGCAGACGGCGCTCAACTTAGCCGTCGATCTGGCCGATGCGGGGATTCTCGACCAGTACAATGTCGAGCTGATTGGCGCCAAGCTCGAAGCGATCAAGAAGGCCGAGGACCGGCTGCTCTTCAAGGATGCAATGCTGCGCATCGGCCTTGATGTTTCCAAATCGGCGCTGGTGAATAACCTGCGCGACGGCCTGGATTTCGCATCGAAGTTAGGCTTCCCGGTACTGATTCGCCCCAGCTTCACGCTGGGCGGCACGGGCGGCGGCATCGCTTATAACCGCGAAGAGTTGATGGAGATTCTGGCGCGCGGACTCGACTTATCTCCGGTGCATGAGTGCCTCATCGAAGAGAGCGTCCTCGGCTGGAAAGAATACGAACTTGAGGTCATGCGCGACCTCGCGGACAACGTCATCATTATTTGTTCGATTGAAAACTTCGACCCGATGGGTGTGCATACCGGCGACTCGATCACTGTGGCTCCGGCGCAGACGCTTACCGATCGCGAGTACCAGAAGATGCGCGACGCGGCCATCGCCGTGATGCGCGAGATTGGCGTCGAGACCGGCGGGTCGAATGTTCAATTCGCCGTCAATCCCGTCGATGGCCGCATGACGGTCATTGAGATGAATCCGCGCGTCTCGCGCTCTTCGGCGCTGGCCTCGAAGGCCACCGGCTTCCCCATTGCCAAGATAGCCGCCAAGTTAGCTGTTGGTTACACGCTCGACGAGATTCCCAACGACATCACGCGCAAGACTCCGGCTTGCTTCGAGCCAACCATCGATTATGTTGTCGTAAAGATTCCCAAGTGGCAGTTTGAAAAGTTTCCCGGCTCCGACGCAACGCTCGGCCCGCAGATGAAGTCGGTGGGCGAGGTGATGTGCATCGGGCGAACCTTCAAGGAATCGCTGATGAAGGCCTGGCGGGCGCTGGAGACAGGCAAGAAGACGGGCGCGGAGATGCTGGAGCCGCGGCGGCTGACGCAGATGCTTGTAACTCCGCAGCCGGAGCGGCTGAGTTATATCCGTTTTGCCTTCGAGCGCGGCATGAGTGTGCGCGAGGTGGCGCGGCTCACCACGATGGACCCATGGTTCCTGCATCAGATGCGCGAGATCACTCTTGCCCAAAGCGCCATTGCGCAAACCACGCCGGAGACCATCGGCACCGAGCAACTGGGCCAGCTCAAGCGCCTCGGGTTGAGCGATGAGCGCATCGCGACCGAATGGAAGCTGGAAGGCCACGCCGGCACGCAGCAAGTGAGGGAACTGCGCGAAAGCAAGGGCATCAAGCCGGTTTTCAAGTTGGTGGACACCTGCGCGGCCGAGTTCGAGTCCATGACTCCCTACTTATACTCGACTTATGACGAAGAGGACGAAGCTCCGCCGACGCAAACGCGCAAGGTCATCATTCTCGGCTCGGGACCTAACCGCATCGGGCAGGGCATCGAGTTCGATTACTGCTGCTGCCACGCGGCCTTTGCGCTCAGGGAAGACGGCTACGAGACCATCATGGTCAATTGCAACCCGGAGACCGTCTCGAC
>JBEKPI010000191.1:0-6262 GCA_049520855.1 Occallatibacter sp. | reverse complement strand
GTCCTCCACCCCTGACCGAATGGATGGGCCGGATGGGCGGCATAGTCGAACTGAGCCAGGCGCAAACCCGGCGCGAGATCGACTACGCCAATCAGCTTTTGCTTCGATGCGCGGGCCTTGCAAATGCTCCTTAGTGGATCATGTTGATGGTTTCCTGGGTTACGGTGTCAAACGTGGTGACCGACTTGGCGTTGGCCTCGAAGGCGCGCTGGGCGACGATCAGGTCGGAGAACTCGGCCGAGATATTGACGTTCGAGGCCTCCAGCGAACTGCCCTCCAACATGCCGCGCCCGCCAACCCCGGCCACGCCGACAGTCGCTTGTCCAGAGGCGTTGCTGGTCTGAAACTCGGTCGATCCCACGTCAACCAGCCCCTGCTGGCTGGCGATGGTGGCGAGGGCCAACTGACCCACATTTTGAGTCTGGCCGTTCGAGTAGGTGGCGGCCACGGTGCCATCCGAACCAATCGCGAAACTCTGATACTCCCCGCTTGTGTAGCCGTTCTGGTTGGTGGACGAGGTCGAACTCGCGGCAGCGGTCTGGCTGATGTTTCCGGCGCCGGCGCTTCCAAACAGGTTCCAGGTCAGGTTCATCGTCGCCGCCCCGTCGGAGAGTCCGGCAAACGAAATTCCGTTCACATCCGCTCCCGGGCTGACCAGATTGCCGCTGGAATCGAAGCTCAAAGTCCCGGCTGTGTTCGTGCCGACCGGATCCTGAATCACGCTTCCGCTGGTCGACATATTTGCGCCGGAGATGGTCAACACCCCGGCAGCCGTCGATGTAACCGTCACGCCGCCCGCGCCCACGGTGATGCCCGCCGCACCCAGGGCGGTCTTCAGGTCCGTCACATAATCGGCAACCGTCTCTGGAGTGCCGCTGAATGACGGCAGCCCGGTCGTTGCCGTGCCGCCGGCCGTGGCGGGCGCGGTAATGGTCAGGTTCGTTCCCGGATCGACGGCGCCCAGCGTGCCGCCGCTCGCCCCAAAGTCATACTTGATTGTCGATACGCCGGCCACGGTGGTTGAATTGGGCGTCAGGGTGTCGGGCATCGAGATGCTGTAAGACCAGGCGTTGTTGCCCGTCTTGGTGTAGTTCACTGTAGCAACATAACTGTTGCCCAACGAATCGTAAACCGTTACCGGACCGGAGGCGGTCGCGCCCACGGCGGACTCGGAGTCGAGGTTTTGCGTCATGCTGAATGTCGTCGTCGCCGCGGGCGGCATCACCTGCCCGGTGGGAACCACGATATCGCTCAACGCGCCGCCGGTATTGATGACGCCGTTGGCGGCGCCATAGCCCATCACCGCCTGGCCTTGGCTCGATTCCAGAGTGCCATTTGAACTCAACTGGAAGTTGCCGTCGCGCGTGTACAGTTGGCCTCCGCCATTGTCCAGCACAAAAAAGCCGGAGCCGTCGATGGCGGCGTCGGTTGCAATGCCGGTCGAGGAGATCGAGCCGGCGCTGAAATCGGTGCTGTTCGAGGCCACTTGCACACCCGTCCCGACCTGAATCTGGTCTCCCGATCCGGTTGTCCCAACCTGCTGGTAAAACAGATCGCTGAAGTTGGTTGTCTGCGCTTTGAAGCCTGTCGTGTTCATGTTCGACAGATTGTTAGCAATCGTGTTCAGCGCCGTGGAATCGGCGTCGAGACCGCTGAGTGGAATGGTAAAGCTGGGCATTGTGCATCTCCTTTTCACTTCATCCGAACTTTGCGCTGGCCTTGCGGCCGGCGATTCAATGGAATTCTCCGGGCGGGCCAGAGCCTGCGGGATTGCTACTGCGCGCGAGGCCGTCCGCTCAGGGACCGGGCAACGATTTGCGCCGCTGGCAACGCCGCCGGAATGTTGAGGTTGCCGGGCGCGAATTTTGCCGATGCCGCGGCGATTGCGCCGGCAACCGAGGCCGAGCCAGGCGGCGAGGGCGATTGCGCCGGGGCCAATCCGCCTCCAGCGTGTGCCGTCTGGG
The DNA here is from genome assembly GCA_049520855.1 of Occallatibacter sp. GTDB lineage: Bacteria > Acidobacteriota > Terriglobia > Terriglobales > Acidobacteriaceae > Telmatobacter. The sequence goes on along the minus strand of JBEKPI010000191.1, from coordinate 4,298 downwards.
GTTGCGCGCTTGCCCCGCTGGCTTGGGCGGCAGGCACTACGCTGGCTGCGCTCGGGATCGGACTGCCGAGGTCCGTCGTCAGCGTCTGGTTGATCGAGATCAACTGCTCCAGGCTGTTCACATTCACCAACTGGTTTATGTATTCGTTGGGGTCTGTGTCCGCGGTCGGATCCTGGTTCTTCATCTCAGTCACCAGCAGGGTGAGAAAGTCGTTGGCCGAGATGGTGGCCGAGTCGCTGCCTGCGCTGTCCGAACTGTTCGAGCTGCCCGCGCCGCTGGCGGCCGCCGCCATGGGGCTTGCCGTTCTGCCTGCAAAAGCCTGCGCCGCCGTCGTGTGATGATTCAAGATTCCCGCTGCTGCTGCCATGGTTCCTCCCTGCTCTTCTGTTCCGGTTTGCGCTTCCCGCGCTCTTCTTTGCCGGACTTTCTACGCCGTTCGCGGGCTTTGCTGCCTCGTAAGGCGCTGAGCTTGCCTTCCGGCTCAGGCCATCACCGAAATGTGGATGCCCCCCGGCCCTCCCGCCCCATTGCTTCTTTCCAGTCCGTCAAACAATGTAGAGAGCTGAGCGGCGGTAAGCGGAAGAGCCGTTGACTTCATGGCCGGACCGGAGGTTGAGCCGCTCTCGGCGCCTTGTGCCGGCTCTTGTCCGGTCTGCTGGCCCGTCCCTTGTTGCGTCCCTTGTCCCGCGCCTTGTCCCGCGCTTTGCCCCGCGTTCTGGCCGCTGGCAAACCTGGTCCCTTCGCTCTCGGGCGCGCTCAGCGTAAGCGTCTCGACTGGCGTATGTCGCTCGGCAAGATAGGCGTTCAATCCCGCCAGATGGGTGCCCAGCGCCTGGGCGGCATCCGCCGAGTTGGGCACCAGTTCGGCATGAACTCCGCCTCCGCTCGTATCCGCCCGAACGCCCACCCAACCCAGGGCTGGATCATGAAACCCGGCCTCGGCCCGCTGCGGCGCGGCATGGATCAAGGTCGGTTTTCCGGTCGCGTTGACTGCATCGAGCGTCGCGAAGGTCTCGCGAGAATCCGGCCCGCTTGCCGTCGAGGCGGAAGCTCCCGCCGGCTCGCCGGCATTGCCGATGGCTACCTGCGCGCCCAATAGATCGTGCGCCGGCCCGGAGAGATTCACCGCTGGCACGAAGGGCTGGCGTTCCGTGACGCGGCCTCCAGGCTCTAACGCATCGAGGTTTCCCGATTCGCGCGCAAGCCGCGAGGTGTTGGGCGTCGAGATCTTCCCACTCGCGGCGGGGCCGGGTCTGTTCACAGTGTGAGGAAGCGCCGAAGTCTGGTTGGGTAAGGAAGCGGCGTGAAGGGCTACTGGCAAGCTATCCAAGGGTTCGTTGCCGGTCGACGCCGGGCCTGCGCTGCTTTCTTGCTTCACCGGCTGCATCGGAGCTTCATTCTGGTTCTGTGCAATCCTCTGGACCGGGCTCTCCGGGCGCGCTTCCGTCTGCATCGGGGTCTGGCTCGATGGCCCATCCTGAGCCGGATTCAGACTCGATGCCAGTGGAGGAGCCACATTCTGGATGTCCGTCAGCGCCCGATCCTGATTCCGAAGGTCTGACGGCTTTTGAGCCGGAATCTGGCGCAATTCAGTGGTTGGAACCGAATTCTGACCCGAAGCGGTCTGCGGAGCCACATTCTGACTGCGCGTCGATCTCCGAGCCGGGTCCTGAACGGCCGCCGGTCTTTGAACCGGGTTCTGGATTGCTGCCGTTGCCTGAGTTGGCCGCGGTCCCGGCACGTCCGCCGGGTCCGGATTCCGGCTGGAAAGCATCGTCTGTGTGAGTTTTTCACCCGCCACAGGCCTATCGAACTTGGCTCCCTCCTGGGAGACTCTGGCCGCTTGCGGCACGACATCTTGCTTCGTTTGCGGCGATTCTGTTGTGGTGAGGAGGGGCCCGGATGACCCGCTGGGCATTGGAGCAGGGGGGACTGGCCCTTGCTGCTCGGCAGTTGCCCATTCTTGAGTGTCGTCGCGCGGGGCCGTTTTCGCCGTTGCGGCAACACTCGGACGTTCCGGGGCCGACGCTTGCGCGCTCGACGAATCCGGGGCAGCAACGGTGGGCAGGTCGATCGCAAGACCCGTCAGAGCAATCTGCTCCTTCACGTCCGTGCTGTGCGCCGCCACGCCAAGGATCTCAGCCGCGGACAAACTCTGCGCAACGCTCGCATTTGCCGCCGGGACAACTCCCTGGATCGCCTCGTCTGGAACAACCTCAGGCTTCGTCAGGTGGATCGAAGGGGCTGGACGAATTGCGTCGTCAGTCTTGCTGTCCGGCTCCGTCGCCGGCTTTCTCTCGCCATTCCCTGTCGAGTCTCTCCTGGTCGATGGCTGCTGTGCAGCCCCACTCACCGCCTGGGCCGCCGGAGCTCCAGCACGAGCGACCACTGGAGACAATGTCGTCGCGCCCGCTTGTTTGCTTTGCTCTTGAGTTCCCTGCCCCACGCGCAGACTCGCGCAGGCAGACAGAGGCGGAGCTGCCGCGGATTTGTTTCCGGCAGCCTCTTTCGGCGCTGTCCCATCGAACGGGATCGTTCGCTCTGCTTCCACCTCGGTCTCGCTCAAATCCCCCCCGCGCGATGCCAGCGAGGCCAGCAGCGATTGCCAGCCGGCGCGAAAGCTCTCAGCCCCTGGAGCCAACGCCGGGAAGAAACTTTGCCCGACCGCCTCAGCCCTTCCCGTGCCCCGCGCCGCGCCCAGTCCCCTGCCCTGGCCCGGCGACGGGCTTCCACCCGTTCCAATCTCGAAGGTTGCGAGGACAGTCATGCGGAGGGATAGAGCAGAAGGTGTGCCAAAACACGACAGGGTCAGGTTAGAGCATTGTCAGGAACGGAACCGCAATTCCGATTCGGAACCTATTATCGAACTGCATTTGGAATTCCACTCAAGTCTCCTCGTCGGCGAGTTCCACTTGCTCCGGAAACGCTACGGAGGCTTTCGGCGTTTGCGAGCCGAGTTCCAACGCCGGCTGAGACCGCGGTTCAGCCTCGGCGGCCACCCGGTAGATCCGCGAGCTGAACCAGTCGTCGAGCGCCTGCTGGCCGCGACGGCCAGCCTCAATCGCCTCGCGCGCCTCGGTCTCACGGATCAGCGTCTCGGCCTGGCGGCGTTCGACCCTTTTCAATAGAAACTCCTCGCGCCGCGCCGCGACCTCCTCTCCGATAGCCTCGATTCTCGGCTCGATCGCCCTGGCGTGACGAATTGCCGCGCGCGTCTCCTCGAGGCCGGCGATCCGGTCGGGCAACTGGCCCGATTCGGCGCTGGCCTGGACCAGCCTCCGGCCGCGGCGGTCCCGCTCGGCGGCGGCTCCGAGCGCGTGTTCCAAGCGATTTCGCTCGCCAAGCGCTTCCTCCAAGGCGAGCCGGCGCTGCTCCTCTTCGAGATTCCGTATGAGCAGAAGGCGGCGCAATGCGCGCGAGACGGCCATCGCCTACACCTCCGCCGCCAGCGCGCTTAACCGGCGCACACACTCGGCAAAGTGGACCTGTTCCTGCACCTCCTGGGTCATGAAAGCCCTCAACATTCCCCGTGTGCGCAGCGCTCGGTCCAGATCCAGGTCCGAACCCGGTTTATAGGCCCCGATACGCACCAAATCCTCCGAGCGGGCATAGACCGCCAGCAGCTTGCGCAAGAGAGCGGCCTGCTCGCGATGCGCGGATGAAGTGACAGACGGCATCAGCCGGCTGATCGAGTCCAGCACTTCGATGGGCGGGTACCAGCCCTCGGCGGCCAGCATGCGTGAGAGCACGATGTGCCCATCAAGCAGCGACCGCACCGCGTCCACCAGCGGATCCTGCTGATCGTCGCCCTCCATCAGCACGGTGTAAAAGGCGGTGATCGATCCGGTCCGGAACTGGCCTGTACGCTCGACCAGCCGGGCCAGGCGGGTAAAGACCGAGGGCGTATACCCCTTGTTGGTGGGCGGCTCTCCGGCCGCCAGTCCGATCTCCCGCGCGGCCATGGCGAAGCGGGTCAGCGAATCCAGAACCAGCAGCACATGCTTGCCCTGGGCGGCAAAATACTCGGCAATGGTGGTCGCGGCCAGCGCGGCCCTCAAGCGCAGAAGCGGCGACTGGTCGGAGGTCGAGACCACCACCACCGACCGCGCCCTGCCCCGCTCACCCAGCGAATCTTCGAGGAACTCCCCCACCTCGCGGCCCCGTTCGCCGACCAGGCCCACCACCGTCACATCCGCCTCTGTATTGCGGGTCATCATCCCGATCAGCGTGCTCTTGCCCACGCCCGAACCGCCGAAGATGCCCACGCGCTGCCCCCGGCCTACCGTCAGCAGCGCGTC
>JBEKPI010000190.1:0-6421 GCA_049520855.1 Occallatibacter sp. | reverse complement strand
GATGAACCTTGGTGCCGCCGACATCGCCGGCCAGAATCATCGTTCTCTCTCCAAAACTCCACAGCCTTCCTCGCCGGTTGGGGGTAAAAGCGCGGCCGCAGCCTTATCCAGGATGAATGTAAGTATACCGCTTGAGGGCCAGATCAATTGACTGGGCAGCCGTTCGGGATCGCGCGGGCCGGAGAGAACTTCCTTCAAAATGGCGGCCTTCTCCGCGCCGGCGGCGAGAAAGAAAACGGAGCGGGCGTGGTTGATCACCGGCCAGGTGAGCGTGATGCGCCAGGCATTTTTTTGCGGCACGCGGTTGGCGGTCACCAGGCGGGTCATTTCGTGGAGGGCCTCGGTGTGCGGGAAGAGCGAGGCGGTGTGGCCGTCGTCGCCGAGGCCAAGGGCTATCAGATCGAACTGCGGCGTCTCGGCGCCTTCCAGTTGGAAGGTGGAGCGCAACTCCGACTCGTAGCGGGCCGCGGCGGAGGGTGGGTCGAGTTCGCCCTCGATGCGGTGGATCTGCTCAGGGCCGAGCGGCACGTGGTCGAGAAGAGCCTCGCGGGCCATGCGGTAGTTGCTCTCAGGATCGCCGGGAGGAACGCATCGCTCGTCTACCCAATAAAGGTCGAGCTCATGCCAGGGCATGCGGCTGCGCCAGGGCTGGTTGGGGTCGGCGAGCAGTTCAAAAGCGGCTTTGGGCGTCGACCCGCCGCTGATGGCGATGCGCGCGCGGCCCTGCGCCTCGACGGCTTCTCCGGCCATCTCGACAAAGTACTGCGCCGCCCGGCGAGCCAGCGCCGTAGGGTCCGCTTCGACGTAGTATTTGATCTGGAGTTGCTTGGATGCGCCCATGCTTTATCCTTCGCTTTGACACTAAGCTCAAAATAACATGGAAGCCGAGCGAAACGGCTCATCCAATGGGCCGGGAGTCAGTGTCCGAGATAGATTCGGTACTGCGATTCGATGATGCCGGCGGCGCGGGCCAGAGCGAGCTTCGACAGGTTGTACTGGTAGAGGCTCTCGACCAGATTGGTTTGGGCGGAGGCCAGCGCCGCCTGCGCGGTGACCAGGGGCAGGTTGTCGTCTACGCCGGCGTTGACGCGGTCGGTCTCGTCACTCAGGGCGCGGGTTGCCAGATCGACGTTAGAGCGGGCCACCTCGACCAGCCGTGCCGTTGCCGTCACGTCGAGCAGAGCGGAGCGGACCTGCTGGTCTATTTTGGTGCGGAGGTCGTTGAGCTGGGCGTTGACGGCGTCCAGATTGGCCTGGGCGGCATCGGTGTCGCCACGCAGCCGGGCCTCGCGGAAAAGCGGGAAGCTGAGCGTGCCAATGGCGGAGAAGTTGCCGTGCGCGCCCGCGCCGCCCACCTGGCTGACGCCGTAGTAGCTGCTGAAGCTGAGGCTGGGCAACCGCTGGCTGCGATAAGCCGCCTGGACGGCCTTGAACGCGACGGCCTGATTTTGCAGATTCTGGTAGTCCTGCCGGTTTTTGTAAGCGACGGCCCGAACTTCTTCGGGGGTTTCGGAGGCCAATTCGCTGTAGGGTGCCCGGTCGGTGAGCGCGACCTGTTGGCCGGGGTCGATGCCGATCTCGCGCTTGAGCAGGATGAGATCCTTTTCGAAAGTATTCTGGGCCGCGAGGAGGGCTTGCCGCTGGGCCTGGAGCTCGACCCGCGCGCGCACTTCGTCGAGATTGGCCGCGACGCCGGCTTCGTGCGCGGCGTGGGCCTGGCTGACGAGCACTTGGCCGGAGGCTTCCAGCGCCCGGGCGTTGTCGACTTCGCTGGCGGAGGCGATGGCGTGGAGATACGCAGCGGCCACCTGCTGCACCACCTCGCCGCGCGCCGACATGCTGGCGAAGTGGGCAGCGCGCTCGGCAGCGCCCACCCCCTTGAAGGCGGCAATCACCGGCCCGGAGAAGAGCGTCTGCTTGAAGTGAATCTGTCCCTCGGTCAGGTCGTCGCGAGTGATTTCGGAGAACCCTGGCGGGAACTTCAAGAGCTTTGAAAACTCCCTCACAGTGCTCGGCCCGAAGCCCAGCGCCGCAAGGTTCTGCTGGTGGACGCCGAGATCGCCGGTGAGGGTGATGGTGGGCAGAAACGCCTGCAATGCCTCGTTCTTCTGTCCCTGGAGCGACTTTTCGCCGTATTCGGCTTCCTTGAGGCCAAGGTTGTTCTTGAGGCCGAGAGCGATGGCCTCGTCCAGCGAGAGATTGAGGGTCGTCCCCGCGGCCGCGCGCGCGGTCACGCTGCCGAAGAAGGGGTTTGTGGCAGAGGAAGGGTTGGGCGCCTGAGCGTCAAGCGCCGCAGACGCGCCCGCCAGCATCAGGCCCACTATAAGACCTGGAGCCGCCAACTGCCGGAAGAGAGACTGTTGCACTCGATTCACTGCCATTATTCTCTCAGATGAGCGGGAGGGCGCGGGGATTCCGGGAACTACCGCGCCTATTCGTCTGGCAGATAGATCACTCCGTCTTCGTTGTCGAGGCCGGGACGATAATACAGCTCGATCGCCCGCAAGATGGGGAGCGCGAACGTGGATTGAGGGCCTGGAGCGGCGATCTTCTGCTCCGCGCTGTCGTACAACTGAAGCGAGCCGTACCGATGCTCTTTCAACTGATCCACAATCACACCGGAATCCAGCTTGCCCTGTTCGATAAAGCGCGTGGCATTGAAGGGATCGTAGAGATAGGGCTTGCCGGCGATGGCGCAGCGCAAGATGCTTTCGCACAATGCCGGACCGGGCTGCTGTTGCAGATAGGCAACTTCAACCGCAAAACGGCGCGCCTGCTCGCGATTGTCCGCGAGAACTTTGTCCGTCCGCCCGTTGCCGGAGCGAATCATGGGGATCGCCAGCCAGAGAAAGAAGAGCCAGCAGGCAGCCAACGGAGGCAGGGCTTTGGACCGGCCTAGAGGCAGCTTGAAAAACTCCGCCCAAAAAACGCCGCACAGCAAAACCATCGCCAGCATCGAACCGAAGAATGCGTTGACATCGACGCCGCTTCCGCCGCTGAAGTAGGTATTCGCCGCCAGCGCGCAGAAGAGCAGCAGCGCCAGTACGCGCCGCGCAGGGTTCTTCCAGCAGAGACAGGCCGTCATGAGGGCCGCACCCGCTGGCAGCGGAGACGAGAGCAGCAGATGCAGCAGATTGCCGATTGCGGCGGGCGCGGAGTAGCCGCGCGGAGCCAGCAGGCAGGCAAGATAGGCGGGCCCGTCGATCCGGCGGGTCAGAACGATGGAGAGCGCTGCCATGGCCGCGCCGCCGGCGGCGAAGCGCAGAGCCTTGCGCGGCGCGCTGAAGAGCATATCCAACAGCACTGCCAAAGGGAACTCGATCAGGTTGTGCTTGATGTTGCCGCCCACGACAAACAGCAGCGCGGTTGCCTCCAAGGCCCAGCCCGCACGATTGCCGCGCAGATAGACATAGATGCCCGCCATGAAGAAGGCCTGGGCCAGCATTTGCGGGTCGTCCATGCCCACATAGCCGCTTGCATTTGCGCAGAAAAAAGCCACAAGAAACAGCCCGGAAAGCCATGCGGCGGTCCGCGATCGCGTCGTATGACCGACGATCAGCCCCGCCATGACGCCGCTCAGGCATAGGCCGGCCAACGAGAGGATTCGCGCCGCAAAGAGGTAGCCGGAGTTGTTTCTTCCCAGCGCCGCGACCAGGTGAAACGAGAGCGCTGGATAGTTCACGGTTGTCCAGCCGCAGGGCGCGGGATAAAGCTGCAGATGCTCGGCGACTTTCTGAGTGTTGTATACGTTCCAACCCTCGTTGTAGTCTATCTCCGTCAACAGGAAGGCGCGGCTGAAGGGCAAGGCCGCGGTCCAGATCAGAATCGCGGCGCAAATGGCGATTAGGAACAGAGAGACAGGTCTCAGAAGCAGGCTGCGAGGCCGAGGGTTCACCTGTCGATCATCTGCCCTATTTTCAGGGTTCAAGGGTTGTAGTTGAGATGAGGCCATTTCATCGTTGCCGCAATGCGGGTTATGCGGCGCTCCACCTTGACCGCAAAAAAGACACGGCATGGGCGAGACGCCAGCTTCCCAGCCTGACACATGTCGAAGAAGACTCTATTTCTCCCCGAAGAGATGCCCGAAGAACTTGTGAACGCCGTCGAAGACGCCGGGACTATCTTTTGCCTTGGGCGGGGTCGAAGGCGCGGTTGCGCCAGAGCCAGCCGCAGGAGCCGCTGGCACGGCGGGCGGGGCGGGCGGGGCGGCGTGGCCGGCCTTGAGCAGAGCGAGCGCCTGGTCGAGCGGCTCGTCGCCCTTGGGCTGCGGCGCTCCCTCGTCTTCGTCCTCCAGGCCCTGGCCGACCGGCACGGTGGGCGTCACTGCATCGTCCTGAATCTTCTTGCCGTCGGGCGTCTGGTACTTGGCAACGGTCAGCAGCAGGGCGGCGCCATCGGGCAGCTCGATGGTGCGCTGCACCGAGCCTTCGCCGAAGGTGCGCTCGCCGACCACATCGCCGCGCCTGGCACCCTCGATGGCGGCGGCCGTCAACTCGGCCGGGCCATAGGTGCCGCGATTGACCAGCACGGCCATCGGCGCGTCCGAAATAAAGACCGCGGGGTCGGCGGCAAACGTCTGGCGGGGAAACTTCTGGCCTTCGAGCGTAGCCAGCGTGCCCTGCCGGATAAAGAAATTAGCCAGCCGCAGGCCTTGGGCATCGTCGCCGCTGGAGGAGTCGCGCAGGTCCACAAGCACCTTGCGGGCCTTGGAAGATTTAAGCAGGACGGCCATCTCGTCCACGCGGGAGGCGGTCAGCGCGCCAGGCTTCAGATAGAGAATGGTCGCGCCTTCATACTGCTGCTGGCCAAGCGCGGGAACACTTGCGATAGACCGGGTCAGCTTCAGCTTGTCGGGTTCGGGCTTGCGCGGGCGCACCGCCGCGAGGGTTACCGTTGTCCCCGGCTTGCCCTCCAGCATCAGCCGAATGACCGCCAGCGACATTTCGCGGGTGGATTGGTCGTCAATGGACTCGATGATGTCGCCGTCAGCCAGTTGCTCCTTGTCGGCAGGCGAGCCGGGCAGCACGCTCACCACAACGGCGTAGCCAAAGCGCTTGGAGACGGCAATGCCCACCTGCGCCGCGCCTGCCGCGGGATGCTGCTTGTAGATCTTGTATTCGGGCGGGGTAAGGTAGCTGGAATCGGCGTCCAGGCTCTCCAGCAGGCCGTGCAATGCGCCGGTAGTCACGTCGTCGATGTTGGGCTCGGTCACGTAATCGTTCTGGACCTTCTTGAGCACCTCGGCGAAGACACCCATCTGGCGGTAGGCGCCATCCTGCTGGTTGCCGGCATGAACGCCAATCAGCCCGAACTCGCCCATGACGAAGCCCAGGCCAAGCGCGGAAAAGATCGCCACGGAGAGAACGAAGACAAATCGCTGAAAGAATCGAGACACATGCACCACCGGGGCGGACCAAAGGGGGAAACAGGCCGCTCACCCATTAGACGCAATGATAACGCAAGGGGCGCTTGGCGCGTTTAAGAGGCGCGATTTACTTTGTTTCCTGGAGATCGGGCTGGCCGCAAATCGCTCGGGTCATCTCCCGGATCGCCCGCGAAATCTCCGAGTCGTCTTCCATCAGCGGTGTCGCAGTACTCTGCATCCGCCGGACGGCGGCGTAGTCGTTGGGAATTTTCCACTCGGCCGGCCGAGTGAGAGCATCCGTAACATGCTCTTCGTCGATCTCGGGGTTGAGAGGGTCGTACCGGTTGATCACGATTTCGAGTTTGGGACTGCCGGTACCGGCGAGCCGCGAAATCAGGCGATTTGAGTTGCGCAGCTCGGCAAGGCCGACCTGCGTGACCATGTAGATGGTGGCGGTTTCATCGAGAAGGCGCATGATCTGGAGGTTGAGCTTCGATCCAGCATCGACCACCACATAATCGAACTCCTGGCGGGCGACATTCAGCAGCTTGTCGATGGCCTCCTCGGAGACGTGGGCCGGGGCCAGTTCACTGGGCGCCGCAAGCACAGACAGCCCGGAGACATGCTTTTCCAGCAAGCTCGCGAGAGACCTCGAGTCGAGCCGCCTGAAATCCTGAAAAGCGCTCACAATCGAGTTTTTCGCCTTGATTCCGAGGTTGATTGTCGCGCCGCCAAGCGGGAGATTGAGATCGATCAAGAGGGTTTCCTGTCCGGATTCCTGGGCCAGAGATACGGCAAAATTACAGGCCAGGGTGGTGACTCCGGAACCGCCTTTGGCGCTGAGAAACACCATCAATTTGCCGCCCGCCTTTTTCAGGGGCCGGACTGCCGAACGAAGGGCGGAGGCGATATCCAGAGCCTCGGCCATGGCGCCGGGATTGAAGGGCAGAGTGAGAAACTCGCGCGCGCCCGCCCGCATCGATCTGAGCAGCATCTCCGGATCGGCCTGCGCCGAATAGACCATGACGGTCGCCAGGCCTTTGATACAGATGCTCC
>JBEKPI010000189.1:0-6463 GCA_049520855.1 Occallatibacter sp. | reverse complement strand
GACCATGTGCATCTGCCGGTGCAGTCAGGCTCGTCGCGCGTTCTGAAGGCCATGGCCCGCGAGTACACCCGCGAGTGGTACCTGGAGCGAATCGCGTGGATCAAGGCCGCGCGCCGGCCGATCGCGATTTCAACGGATATAATCGTGGGATTTCCCGGCGAAACACCGGACGACCTGATCCAGACCATCGACCTTCTTGCCGAAGTCGAGTACGATTGCGTCTTCGGCTTCAAGTACTCGGGACGGCCGAATACACCGGCTCTCACGATGATCGATTCCATCCCCGAGTCCGAAAAGGCGCTGCGGCTTCAAGTAGTGCTTGATCGACAGCGCGAGATTCAAAGGACTAATTATGCCAAGCACTTCGGGCAGATCGTGGAAGTGATGGTTGAGGGGGTGAACCCGGCGCGAGGGCAGATCATCGGACGCAGCAGCCAGAACAAGCCAGTCAACTTCACATGCGCCCAACCGATCGCCCCAGCGCCGGGAAGCTATCTGCGGGTGAAGATCACCGCGACGCATCCGAACAGCCTGCTTGGCGAGGAATTGGTTGGCCAAGCGGTCTAAGATGGGAGCTGTTGAAGGGAAAGGGAAGTCATGGATATCGAAGTGCGGATACGCGGACTGATGATGGACCCGGCCACCAGCATGCCCATTGTTGTGCTCAAGGACGTTGCTTCAGAGACGGTGATGCCCATTTGGGTGGGCATCTTCGAGGCCAACGCCATCGCCATCGAGATTGAGAAAGTGTCTGCGCCGCGGCCCATGACCCACGATTTGACTAGAAACCTCATTCGCCACATGAACGCGCGGCTGGAACGTGTTGTTATATCGGAACTTAAGGATGAAACCTTTTTCGCGGTTCTGTGGCTCCGGCAGGGGGAGGAGCCCATGTCTATCGATGCCCGGCCATCCGATGCGATCGCGCTGGCCTTGCGCGCCGATTGCCCGATCTTCGTCGACGAGCAGGTGATGCAAACCGCCAAGCTCAACACCACGGGCCCGCCCGATGGCCCAACCGGCGAGCAGTTGCGCAGTTGGCTCGAAGGGCTGAACGACGAGGATCTGGGGCGGTACAAAATGTAGCCAAGAGCGGCCAGCGATCAAAGTGAATGGCTGATGCTTTGGGCCGGCGCTTATCACCTTTTGTGTTGCCGGGATGCGTTTCGAGTTCATTCGCAACTGCGGCCAATGGCAGTCTCGGTTCCCGTCCCGCTACCACGCCAGCAGTTCGTCCTCGGACGTGGACGAGAGAAAAGCGACCGGGGCGGCGCTCGGCTCGGGGAAGTCGCCTGCGCACTGGATCGACTCGGGGCCAGTCGCCTTGGCCACCAGCAGCGCCTGTTCGGCCTCGCGCAAAACCACCACCGGAGAGCGCCCCAGGCTGGCGGCGATGCCGAAGCAGGCCGAGAGGCGAATGGCGCCCCCGCTCACATGGAAAGGCGCGCTGAAGACATCCATGCGCAGGCGCTCGGCCATCATCACCGCGTTGACGCTGCTACAGCCGGGAAGCGCCATGAGGAATTCGTCCTTGCCGGGACGGCCCAGCAGATCGTAACTGCGCAACAGGCGCGTCGAGCGGGAGACAACCTGGCACAGCAGGTCGTCGCAGGCCTCGGAGCCGAGGCGCGAGTTCCAGTGGCCGAAGTCGTCGATGTCGAAGAGGATCACGCACAGCGTGTTCTTCATGCGCTGTACCCGGTCGGTCTCGCGAAAGAGCATCGAGAGCATGGCTTCGCGGTTGTAGATGCCGGTCAGGTGATCCATCTGCGCGTTGAGCGCGGCGGCCTCGCGCAACTGATCGAGCTCCCTCATGCGGCGATGGTCGCGCAGCACCGCTTCCACCCGCAGCCGCAGGAAGGCCGGCTCGGTGGAGCGCGGGACCAGGTCGTCGATCACGCCCTCGGCCAGCCGGTCGATCCATTCCTGGGTGACACTGTCCGAAATCAGGACAATCGGGAAGCGCCTGCCGTCGGCTTCGGCGCGCGCGGCCGCCAGTAGTTGACCAATACTCATGCAGGGCAGATTCACGTCAAGCAAGGCCAGCGTGGGCGCAGGCGCCGCTGTCAGCGCGTGCAGAGCCGCCTCGGCTGAGAGGAAGACCTCCACGCGCGCTCCGCCGGCGGAGAGCACGAGTTCAACAGCAGCCAGCAACGCAGGCTCAGCCGATGCGAGCAGAAACGTGGGTGTGGATTGTGTGAGCATCCTCATGACCTCAATAGTGGATGCATCGGCGTTAATTAGAATTTATTGAGGGAGCAGGCATAAATTCTTGGATATTCGCAATAACTTAAGGAACGAGATTGGATGCGCCAAAGGTAATGCGCCCGCGTGCTGCTGGTGATCGACCGAGCCATCGGCCGGCTTCAGTCCACAAAATCCACCTGGGGAGCAATCGGGATAATGCCGCGCTCATAGCCGAGATCCAGCAGCTTGCGAATCGCGTCGCGGCCGTCGGCTCCGTAGTCCAGCGTGCGCTCGTTCACGTACATGCTGACGAAGCGGCTGGCCAGCCGAGTATCGAGATCGCGGGCAAACTGCATGGCGTACTCAAGCGCCTGCTCGCGGTTGTCGAGAGCGTGTTGAATACTGTCGCGCAGGGCCTTGGAGATGATCTTGTGCGATTCCGCGCCCAGGGAGCGGCGGATGGCGTTGCCGCCCAGTGGCAGCACCAGGCCGGTGGTCTCTTGCCACCAGACGCCCAGGTCGAGAATCTTCTTGAGTCCGCTGGAACTGTAGGTGAGCTGGCCCTCATGGATGATGAGTCCGGCTTCATACTCGCCAGCCAGGATCGCCGGGATGATCTTGTCGAAGGGCACAGTCTCCGTGCGCAGCTCCGGATTGTAGATTTTGAGCGCCAGGTAGGCTGTGGTCATGGTGCCGGGAACGGCGATCTTGATGCGGCCAAGCTCCTCCGGCGTCAGCGGATTCCTGGAGACGACCATGGGGCCGTAGCCCTCGCCGACGCTGCCGCCGCAGCCCATCAGCGTGTAGTTCGCTTGCAGATAGGGGTAGGCGTGGAAGCTGATGGCCGTCACGTCGAAGAATTGCTCGTCCAGGGCGCGGCGATTGAGGGTCTCGATGTCGCACAGTGTGTGCGAGAAGCGGTAGCCGGGCACGCGGATCTTATTGGTGGCCAGCCCGTAAAACATGAATGCGTCATCAGAGTCGGGACTATGAGCGATGGAGATATCGAGCGTCTCGACCGGATGGACGGCTGGCGGATTGAGGTTACTCACGGGCAACAAAAGTCCTTTCAACATTCAAACTGCAACGAGCGGTTGAGAAAATGCTCATCAACGCTGAATTGTGCGCGCCTCATCCTTTGCGTTTCATGCGAAGGGTGGGCGGCAAGCTTCAGTTGGCTTTGCGGCGCAGGCGCTGGAAGCCGACAGCCAGCGCGGCGGCGGCTGCAACTTTGAGCGCGTCTCCCGCCAGAAAGGGCAAAAAGCCCAGCGTGAGGGCCGAGGCCGCCGAGGCGTGTGTAAGCACGGCCAGCCACAGGGTGCCGCTGGCCAGAATTGCCAGGTTGCCCGCGGCGGCGCTGGCCAGTGCCGCCCAAAAGCCTCGCCCGCTGCGCCGCCACAGAAAGGCAACCAGTGCAACCGCAAAGGGATAGGCGATCAGGTAGCCGCCGGTGGGTCCGAACAGGTGGTACAGGCCGGAGAGCGGGCTGGGGGCGAAGACCGGCAGCCCCAGCGCGCCCTCAGCCAGGTAAGCGCCGAGGCTGGCCGCGGCCAGGCGCGGGCTGAGCAGCAGTCCCAGCAGCAGCACGGCAAAAGGCCCCATCGTGAGCGGCACAGGCGTGAAATAAAGCGGCAGGGCAATGTGGGCGCAGACGGCCACCAGGGCGCTCGCGGCCAGCACAATGCCGGTCGAGCGCAGCCAGACAGAGCCTGCGGGAGCCGCTTCGAGCGCGGCGTTGGGCGCCAGTTGCGCGGAGAGTGTTTTGTTCACTTGACTTTCCTCGGGGCCGATACGAGGCCCTAAATCTCTGTTTCTACGTCGGTTTCCTCAGCCGGGCCACGAGCCGAACCGGCGCCCGCTGAAGGCTTCGAGTGGATTTGCGCGCGCCGCCGCCAGATGTGAAGCGTCATCCCGGCTGCTGCAATCAGCATCGCCGCGAGCGAGACGAGGAGGGCAATCATGAGCCAGCGCATGAGCAGCAAACCAGCCTAAGAATACCAGACGGACCGGGCCTTCAACAGGCTGCGGAAAACTCATGCGAAGCCGGCTTTGTATCAGGGCACGACTTGAGTTGTGCCGCAAATTCAACGAAATAAAGGCCAGGCTTTAGCCCCTGCATAATCCCTTTCATGGTCTTCGCCTGAAGATACACCCTCTTCCGCAGCCTGCTTAAACCGTAGTCAGGGCTTGCGCAGGCTGGCTTGCAGCCAGTCGAGGTAAGGCTGGCTCGCCGCGTCAACCTTGAGAACCAGGAACTCGGGGGTCTGGTAGCTGTGCAGTTCGTGCAGGCGCGCTTCGAGGGCGGCAAGCTGGTCGGGGCCGGTCTTGAGCAACAGCAGCGTTTCAGTCGCGGACTCGACCGCCCCCTGCCACCGGTAGATCGACTGGACAGCCGGAATCAGCGTCGCGCAGGCGGCCAGCCCTTCCTCGACCAGCGCGCGTCCCAGCCGCGCCGCCTCTTCGGGGTTAGCCGCTGTGGTCAGTACGATGCGGGCTGGCGGTGTTGGTTCGGGCATTTTGACTTCCTCGCTAAGTGTAAGACATTCTCAATGGCATTTTCCCTTTTATCCTGCTACGCTTTCTCTATGCAGATCACGGTCACCATCCCGGATGAGTTCGCCGCCCAGGTGCATGCTCGTGGCCAGGAGCCGCAGAGTTTTGGCCAGAGCGTGATCGACGATGCGGTACGCGCGGCTCCCAGGCCAATTCCTCCTGTCGAGCCCAAGATGAGTATTGATGAATTCATTCGAGCAATGTCCACTTTGTCCGATAAGATTCCTCATCTTCCCGATGAGGCCTTTATCCGCGAAAGCTTTTATCAGGACCACGACTGATGGTCTCTGCACTTAGGTATTTTTTGGCAGACAATTTCTATCTTATGGCTGTCATTGGGGCCGTGGTATTACCGCCGGCATGGTCGCTGGTTTTCTGCCTTTTCGCATTGCGCTCAGACGAGTCAGTGCGAGTTGAAAAGTGGCCGATGTACCCGCAGAGAATGCGAATGTTGAATCTACTCGCCGTTCCCGTGTGGTGGTCGATTACCGGTGCATTGATTCAATATGAGGCCAAGGTGAACCCGATTCTCGACGTGCCCGCGTGGGCTCTTCTTGTCTTGCCTCTCAGCGTTGGGATCACCGGGGCGAGGTTCATAGCCAGTTGGACTGGCAGAGGCCTTAGCGAGAGGCGCTGGACGATTGCGGATTTGTTTCGCCTTTCGGTTTGGGCCAGCCTTTCTTCGACCGTTCCGCTACTCTTGTTTGCTGCCGGTATTGACGCTCTCTTTGGCCGGAGTCTTCTCAGCGTTCTTTGGATCGGCGGTGCCGGGCTTCTCGCGCTCTATGCGAAGGTTGGCTTACGATCCGCGGAGGGATTGAAACCTCGGCTTGTCAAGTCAGGCGAACTATTCAAGCGCTCTCACGCTATGGCAAGGCAAGTGGGTGTGCATTTGATTGGCGTCTTCGTCTACCCAACTGGCAGAGGCAGACTGATAAATGCCCATGGTGGAGGGGGCTTCATCGGGATGACCGATGTTTGTATCCACTGGTTTCACGGCGCGCAACTCGATTTCCTGATTGGACATGAGTTGGCGCACACCCAGCAGAATCATGGGAAAAAGGAGCGCGGAATTGGCGCATTGGCATATCTCGGGATCGCAGCTACGGCCTTAGCCGCGTGGCATCTGCCACTCATCTGGCAGTTCCTTTTCAAGTTTGGCGCGATCCTGATTCCCGTCATGATTTTCAACTTCGTCTCGCGGCGCTTCGAGCTTGAGGCTGATCGGATCGCGGTGGGGTTTACCGGTGAAGGGGAGGCTGCAATCAAGGCACTCGCGAATCTGTACCACCGCTCAGGCGTGCCCGGTGAAAGCAGCACCTTTTATGAACTGTTGTCGGATCATCCCAGTCTTTGGAGGCGAATCAATGCGATTGCTGTTGCCGGGCACGTTCCTGTCGAAAGTGTGACCAGAATCCGAGAGGAGTTTGAGGGAGGGGCACCGGCTCCGGCTTGCCTCACGCTGCTAACTCAAGCAGTATGAAATTGAGGCCGAAAAAAGACGGCGCGGGAGAAGATACAGATGAGCAAAGGGATCAAGTTTGGCACTTCGGGTTGGCGGGCGATTGTGGCCGATGAGTTTACGGTGGCCAATATCCGGCTGGCCGTGGCGGGGATCGCCGCTTATGTGAAGACGCAGCCGGAGCCGCACCGTGTGCTCGTGGGCCGCGATCCGCGCTTTCTGGGCGAGAGCTTTGTGGAGATCGCGGCGTGCGTGCTGGCT